>JAHEJO010000056.1:8263-15425 GCA_024638805.1 Acidimicrobiales bacterium | reverse complement strand
ACCTCATGATCCAGTGGTGGAGCGGCTACCGAACCAGCGGTATCGGGGGCTCAGCTGCAGCCCCCGCTTCTTTCGCCGTACTCGGGGCACTCGAGATGGCCCTGTCATGGTCGAACAGGTTTCTGTTCCTCACCCTTCTCGTCGGTCCGCTCGTATTGGCCGCCGTGGGTGCGTTCCGACTCGTCCGACCGCTCGGGAGTGCGAGAGCGGCGGCGATCGCCACGGCTTTGGCCGTTGCCAACCCGCTCACGGGTGAGGCGTTGGCTGCTGCCCGCTGGGACACGCTCGTCCAGTGGGGGTTCGCCCCCTATCTGCTCGTCTCGGTCGCTCGAGTCGGGGATATCGCTCCGTGGAACTCCGTCAGGCGCTCGCTTCCGGTCCGGTTGACGCGTTTCGGTGTTCTCCTCGCGGTCGTCGCTGCGTTCGCACCTTCGGCGATCGTGATCGGGCTTCTGGCATCGGTGGCCGTCGTTGCGTTCGGCGTCGTCACGGGGCGTGTCTACAGGATCGGCTGCGGCCTGGCCGGGCTCGCGGCGGCGGTGGTTGTGCCCGCGGCGATGCACCTTCCCTTCACCCGAGACGTTCTGGTCGGCGGCGGGTGGGAATGGATTGTCGGACCATCATCGGCCGAAGCGAACGTCTCAGGTTTCTCCGAGATCCTGTTGTTTGCCCCCGGTCGATCGACCGGTTCGGTCCTGATGTACGGACTGCTTGCCGCCGCCAGCCTGGGGCTGTTCTTCGGTCGTGGGACCCGCTTCGACGCGGCGGTCCTCGGTTGGTCCGCTGCGCTGGTCGGCTTCGCCGGTGCTTGGCTGGCGTCATCAAGACTCGAGTCGGCCCTGTTGCCGGGATCCGACGTGTTCCTCGTGATCGCCGGAGCGGGACTCACCTTGGCGGTGGGATCGTCGGTGCGATCCGTCGAGGTCGATCTGAAGCGGTACAAGTACGGCTGGCGTCAGTTCGCCACCCTCATCGCTGCCGTTGGTGGATTGGCCGTCCTCGTCCTGGGTTTCGGTCACGCGCTCGACGGCCGGCACAACCATCCCGAGGTCGGATACGCCGAGATCACGGCGTTGCTGCCCTCGGACACGGGTGAGGCCAGAGTGCTCTGGCTCGGCGATCCCCGAGTCGTATCGGTCGACATGGCCATGACGCCGAGCGCCGGTATCGACTACGCGATCACGTCGGGAGATACCACGACGATCGCCGACCGGTTCCTTCCATCGGTATCGCCGGCCACCCGCGAAGTGGGTGTGATTCTGGACGTCGCGTTCGCCGGGGACACCGTGCGGCTCGGACGGATGCTTGCACCGTTCGGGGTCGACTACGTGATCTACCAACCACAACTCGCGCCGGCGCCCTACGACGGACCGTCCTTCGACATCGATGCGACTGTCGATCTCGCCCTCTCCAACCAGTTGGATCTCCGGCGACAGCCAGGAACGCTCAATCTGATCGTGTTTCGGAACGAGGCGTCGAAGGGGACGGCTGTCGTGCTCGACGAATCGTTCGACACGTCGGACAGCTCGATTGTGGATCTTCTCGATTCAGACCTGAGCACGGGTATTCCGCTGGTGCCTGAGAGTCGGAGTCCGGTGTCGGTGGACTTCGCGGCCGACCCTGCCACGATCGCCGTCGACCGTGTGCTTCTGGCCCAACCGGTTGACGGGTGGGTGGCGAGCGCGGGTGTAGCAGGACTCGAAGGCACCGTCGGTGGCCTCACCGTCGTCGAGGTCGGCGATCCCGGTCAGCGGTTCGGAATCGAATACCGGCCGCCCACCTCATGGTGGTTGTGGCTCGGCGGTCAGTTGGCCATCGTCGTCATCGGGCTTGTCGTGGCCACCCGCTCGGCCGCGCCGACACATGACCAGCCCCGGACCGGCGAGCTTGTGCTGGACCTGACCGAGCTGGACACCGGCCGTGCCGAAGAAGCCCAGCAGGCGAACCCCGAACCGGTCGAGATCAGCGCCCGAACAGGTGACCCCACATGACCGCGTTGCGGCGGTGGCCGATGGTCGGTGCCGTGGCGGCGCTGCTGATCGCATCGTTCCTGGTGGACCAGCTGCCACGGACCGAAGAGGCCGAGTTGCTGGCGGCCGATCCAGCACCGCTCCGCAGTTCGTTGTCGGACCCGGCGCCGCTGACGACGTCCTGGTACTGCGCCATCGGATCCAGCCGGCCGGGCGGATTTGCCGACCACTCGATCAGCGTCACGAGCGTGAGCGAGGCTGATGCCACGGCCACTATCTCGATTCTCACCGACGAAGGTCCCGGCCCGACCGTGCGGCTCGAGCTCGGCCCCTACACGACACAGACGATCGACTTAGCCGCGGTGAGCTCGGCGGAGAGCGCGGCCGCTGTCGTGGAGATCGTCGGAGGTCGAGGTCTGGTCGGCCACGAGGTGGCCACCGCTCACGGGAGCGATTCGGGGCCGTGCGCCACCACCGTGAGCGGCCAGTGGTATCTGGCCGCCGGGAGCACCCGCCGTGACTCCGATCAGTACTTGGCGTTGCTGAACCCCTTCGGCGAAGACGTCGTCCTCGACGTGTCGTTCCGCACATCGACCCGCGAGCGCCGGCCCGAGGATCTCTCCTCGTTCGTGGTGCCCGGTCGCACCGTCCGGGTCGTGAACGTGTCGGACTACGTGTCGATCGAGGCGGTGGTGGCCACCTCGATCACAACCATTCAGGGGAGGGTGGTGGTCGAGCAACTCCAGGTCGCCAATGGAGATCTCGGACCGGTCGGGACAGCGTTGGTCCTCGCCACGCCGGCACCGGCGAACGAATGGTTCCTTCCCGCTGGCCGGGTCAGCGAAACCGGAGACCAGCAGCTCGTCGTGTTCAATCCGGGCGAAGATCAGGCCGAGCTCGAACTCTACTTCGACCTGTCCACCACCGATCGCCGTTCGGCTTACGGCCTCTCGGCGATCGACCTGACCGTCCAGCCGGGACGGTTCGAGTCTCTCGATCTGGCCGAGCTCCTGCGGGCGCTGCAAGTCCCGCTGCCGATCGAGTTCGGTGTGCGAGTTGTGTCGGACAACGACGTTCCCGTCATCGTCTCTCGGTCCCAGTTGTATCCACCGGTCGACAACTCTCTGGTCGGAGCCGAGGACTCGGGGTCCACGGTCGAAGTGGAAGAAGCGGCGTCGGACGCGCCGATGGACCCCGCCGGTGAAACAGCGGCAGACCCCGACACCCCCGGTGCGTCGGAGTCGCTCGTCGTCCCGATCGATCCGTCCACCATCGAGCGACGAGATCCGCTCGGCGGTAGCCTGCTGCGGCAAGACGACGAGGGCCATTCCGACATTCCCGAAGATCAGCTCGTGACCGACGCGATGCTGCACGTGCTCGACGACGACGTCCAGCTGTCGGCCACAACAGGACTTGCGTTCAGCCCTGGGTCTCCGGTGCTGGCCCGCGAGTGGTTGGTTCCCCACACCCGAGTCGTACCCGATGGTGGATCGGTTTTGCTGATCACAGCTGTAGAGGACGCACTCGTCACCGTTCGCGGAATGGTGGACGGGCAACTGTTGGAGGCCGAGCGGGTCGCGATCGACGGTGAAACTCGGCGAGTCGTGCCGATCTTGCTGCCGGTACCCCGATCGGCACTGCTCATCACCAGCAGCTCGCCGATCGCGGTGGAAACGCAGACCGTCGACGCAGACGGAGTCCTGACCGTCGGTGCCGCCGTCCCGCTCATCACTCGGTAGCCACCTGCGAAGACCGATATCGTCGCCCGCATGGAGCTCCGCATCGGCATCCTCGTCGCCTTGACGGTGCTGGCGATAGGTGCCTCCATCCTCCTACGCCGGCGGCGGCCAGATCCCCCCTCGTCGCCGAGCTACCGAGCGATCGCCGAGATCGATCGAACCGAGTTCTCGGACCCGGCGGCGCCGTTGTTGATCGCGATGTTCGGCTCCACAAACTGTCATACCTGCCCGGTGGTATGGGAGATCATCGAATCGGCGGTGCGTCCCGGCGTTGCGATCGAACGAATCGACGTGCAGGAGGACCCGACACGCCACCAGAGGTACCGAATCGACGGGGTTCCGACAACCGTCGTCGCCAATGCAGATGGGACGGTTCGTCGGACCATGTTCGGCCCGATCACACGAGAGGAGCTGGAGGGGCTACTCATCGACTGACCCTCACCCGAGTGTGCACCGGTCCGCGGTGAGGTTCAGCTTGCTCAGCTGCCTTCGGTGGTATCCCGAACGACGGCTGAGGACAGTGGATCGCCCTGCGAGGGAACAGCGAACGGGCCGATGTTGGCCTCATCCACGGTTTCGGGGGCGATCGACGCCGCCGCCGGGTTGTTCTCGGCCAGTGCGATCAGGCGAAGCACCTCTTCACCGCTGACCGTCTCGTGTTCGAGCAAGCTCCGGGCGATCAGGTTCAACGCCCCCCGCTTGTCCTCGAGCAGAGCGGCGCAGCGCACCTCCAGTTCCATCAGGATTCTGCGGGTTTCGGTGTCGATCAGCGTTGCGGTCTCCTCCGAGTACACCCTCGAACTCATCATGTCCTCACCGAGGAAGACCGGTCCGTTGTCGCTGAGGCTCATCGGTCCGATCTCGTTGCTCATACCCCATTCGGTGACCATACGACGGGCCATCTGGGTCGCCTGGCGAAGATCGTCAGACGCTCCACTGGAAACTTCACCGAAGACGATCTTTTCGGCGTTGCGTCCGCCCAGCGCCATCACGATCCGGTCCTCGGCCTCCTGCTGTTCGAGTTTGTGTCGATCGCCCTCCGGCAGGGTCATCGTCACTCCCAGCGCCATCCCGGTGGGGATGATCGTCACCTTGTGCACAGGATCGTGCGTGGGCAGCGCCGCTGCGCACAGGGCATGACCGGCCTCGTGGTAGGCGGTGCGCTCGAGTTCCTCCTGCGATCGAACCATCGATTCGCGCTCGATGCCGATGAGGACCCGATCGCGGGCCTGATCGAAATGCGTCGCAGCGATCTTGGCCTTGCCCTGGCGAACCGCGAACAGTGCGGCCTCGTTCACGAGGTTGGCGAGGTCAGCACCCGACATCCCGGGTGTGCCCCGAGCGATGACGTCGATGTCGATGTCGTCGGCGAGCTTCTTGTGCTTGGTGTGCACGGCCAAGATGGCTTTGCGATCGTTGAGCTCCGGTAGCGGGACGACCACCTGACGGTCGAACCGTCCAGGGCGCAGAAGCGCTGGATCCAGGATGTCGGGTCTGTTGGTCGCCGCCATCATCACGATGCCCTCGGTTGCCTCGAAGCCGTCCATCTCGGCCAACATCTGGTTGAGGGTCTGCTCCCGCTCGTCATGACCGCCGCCGAGGCCGGCGCCGCGCTTGCGGCCGATCGAATCGATCTCGTCGACGAAGATGATCGCACGTCCCATCTTGCGGGCCTCGGCAAACAGGTCTCGAACCCGGCTGGCGCCGACGCCGACGAACATCTCCATGAAGTCCGAACCGGTCACGCTCAAGAAAGGCACACCAGCCTCCCCGGCGACCGCTCGCGCGATCAGGGTCTTGCCCGTCCCGGGCGGCCCGACGAGCAGTACACCCTTGGGGATGCGAGCACCGATTTCACCGAATTTGTTCGGGTGCTTGAGGAAGTCCACGACCTCGGTGATCTCACGCTTCACCCCGTCATATCCGGCGACATCCGCAAACGTTGTGCCCGGACGTTCGCTCGAATAGGTCTTGGCTTTGGATCGCCCGATCGACATGATCCCACCCATCTGGCTCTGCTGACGGCGGGAGATCCACCAGAAGAACAAGATGATGAATCCCAACGGCAAGAAGAGAGGCAGGATCGTGTTAACGAACACGTTTCCGGAGTTCGTGAATGGTTTCACATCGACGTTCTCCGCCCGCAACAACTCCAGGTCAGCCTCGGGGATTTCGCGGGGGCTATAGGTCTTGGCCACCGAGTCGTCTTTGTTCGTGACCTCGATCTCGAACGTGGCATTGTTGAACGTGATCTCCTTGACCTCACCGGCCTCCACACTGCGAATGAACTCGGTGTACGAGATCTCGGTGGCACTGGTGCCGGTCCCGCCTTCGACCGCGAAGACGAGTAGAACGATCACAACAGCGCTGACGAGCAAGATCGCCCAGCGAGGAACGCTTCCTTCGCCCTTCGATCCGGGCATGCGCGGGTTTCGGCCATGTTGAGGAGGAGGCAGATTCGGGCCTTGATCTGGCATGTTGTCCATTCTAGGGGTTGAGCGTTGACGGTTCGTGGTCGGGCGTCGGCGGAACGACGCGCGTCACAGATACTCTCGGCTGATGCTCCCGGAGACTGAACCCGGGCTGCGGCCGACCGTGCCGTGGACGCCCTGGGTCGCACTCGGCATCTGGGTTCTCGCCTTTTTCGGTTCGGCACTCTGGGTTGGGGTCCTGGCAGAGATTCGAGGCGAAGCGCTCACCGGTTCGGCGCCACCGGTCTGGCTGTTCCTCGGACAGTTCGCCCTGTGGGCTGCCTACGGCATCCTTCCGCTTGTCGTCGCCAAGCAGCACGGAGGAAACCTGCTACAGACCTTTCGCATTTCGTTCGACGGGCGCGCCCTGGTGATCTGGGGTCTGGCCGGCATCATCCTGCAGTTGATCGTGATACCTCTGATCTACATCCCGCTGAGCAACCTCATCGACACGGACTCGGTCGGCGATGTCGCCGAACGCCTCATCGACACCGCCGGTACGAACATCGATCTCATCGTTCTGTTCGTCATGATCGTCGTCGTCGCACCACTGGTCGAGGAGTTGTTCTTCCGCGGCTTCCTGCTACCGGCGCTCGCCGATCGGATGAGCGGGTGGGCCGCGATCGTGCTCAGCTCGGTCTGGTTTGCCTTCAGCCATCTTCAACCGATCCAGTTCCCCGGACTCCTCGCGGTCGGACTCGCCCTTGGCTACGCCCGCATGCGAACCGGACGACTTTTTCCCTGCATCGCCATGCACACGACCTTCAATGCCGTGACCTACGGGATACTCGTCTCCCAGCTGTAATACTGTCCTCACTCCTACGCTTCGCTCGTCGTTCGGCTCGCTGGCGCTCGAACAATGCTGCACGCGCTGGGTGCTGCCCGCCTCAGCTGACCCGTGTGCGGCGGCGGGCGGCAAGAGTGCCCACGTGATCCAGGGCAGCTCCCAGATCGACGTCGTCGCCGGCAAGCTTCCACGTTC
>JAHEJO010000056.1:0-8163 GCA_024638805.1 Acidimicrobiales bacterium | reverse complement strand
GCTGCACGCGCTGGGTGCTGCCCGCCTCAGCTGACCCGTGTGCGGCGGCGGGCGGCAAGAGTGCCCACGTGATCCAGGGCAGCTCCCAGATCGACGTCGTCGCCGGCAAGCTTCCACGTTCGCAGATCACAGGTCTGGCAAGAGCTCATGATGAGATCGTGTTCGTCGACGCTCATCTTCAGGGTCACCAGTTCCGAGTCACAGGTCGGGCAGGGGTGTGGGGTTGGTAGTGCCACGAGAGTCCTCCGTAGGAGCCGATTGTCAACGGTGCACCGATCGTCGCCCCGGCCGTGTCTGTGAGAGTCGGCATGCGAAATGGGTCGGCACGCACTCGCTTCTTGGGTCCTCCGCCCCACCACAACCGTCGCCGCATAGGTCGAGTGGACCATTGCCGCCGTGCCACCGCCCTCGGCGTGGAAACTGCCAGACTGGGAAGGTTGTGCTGACTACGAACGAGCGGTCCGTCGAGAGGTCGATGGCGTCCGCGCCCGATCTTGTCGAACGGTGGGGCAAATGGGTGAGCCTGGCCGTGGCGTTGGGCTGCACGCTCTTCGTGATTCTTCAACTCAGGCCAGACCTCCTGGTGTCGGACACGACACCCTCCGGCGGCGACATGGGTGCTCACGTGTGGGGTCCCGCCTACATGCGCGACCACCTGTTGAGTCAAGGACGACTCACCGGCTGGACCCCCGACTGGTACGCCGGATTCCCGGCCTACCACTACTACATGATCGTTCCGCCGCTGGCGATCATCGTCCTCAACGCCGGCGTGACCCCATGGATCGGGATTCCCATGGCCGCCGTTGTCCTGTTCGCGGCCTGGGCCGCGACACGCCGCCCTGAGGTGAAGAACTCCGGTTTCGTCGGACTGGTGTGGTTCATCGCCGTCACCGTCTCCCTCGGCGCAGTGTTCATTCCCTACGGCATCGCCTTCAAACTCGTGTCGGTCGCTGGGCTCGTCTTCATGCCACTCGCCGGATGGGCGATGGCACGGTTGGCCCGGGCCGCCGAGCCGATTCCGGCCCTGGTGGCCGTCGCCGTCACGGTCTTCCTCTTCGATACGAACTTCAACATCTACGGGGGCAACATCGCCAGCACGCTGGCCGGCGAGTTCGCGTTCTCGATCAGCCTCGCCCTGTCGATGCTGACCATCGGCTGGCTGTTCCGGAGCCTGGACACCGGACGATGGCGAGCGTCATCGGCAGTCCTTTTGGCGCTGGTCGCCCTGACACACGTGATTCCGCTCATCTTCGTGATGTTCGTCGTCGTGGCGCTCATCGTGCTCATACCAGCCGTGCCCCGTTGGTGGGTGCTCGCCGTCGGCGCCGGCGCAGCGCTGTTCCCACTGGGTCTGAGCGACACGTTCTCCACCGGGCGGCGGCTGGCAGCCATCGCCGTCCTACCGATCGTGCTGGTCGCACTCGCATCGCTCTCGGCGGCCATCATCGATCGGGCCAAGTTCATGCTGATCGTCGGTCCGTCGGGAGCGCTCATCTCGGCGATCTGGCTGTTCCCGTTCTACGCCCGCAGCAGCTACTTCAACGACATGGGCTGGGAGCGACTCGACGACTACTGGCCATCGCTGGTGAACACTCCCATGCGCCTCGCACTTCCCGTCGCCGCGGTCGGAGCGCTCCTCGCCTTCGCCTTTCGGGATCGCATCGGAATGCTGTTCACGATCGCAGCGGTCGCTGCAGCAGTCGGGGTCGCCAACCTCCCGGCCGGGAAACTGTGGAATGCACGACTGCTGCCCTTCTACTACCTCTCGGTCTATCTGGTCGCCGCGATCGGGGTAGCGCTGCTCGCCCGGGTAATCGGTGCCGCCTTGTCCGAACGGCTGGATGCGCCCGAACCTCGGA
The DNA here is from genome assembly GCA_024638805.1 of Acidimicrobiales bacterium. Taxonomy (GTDB): domain Bacteria; phylum Actinomycetota; class Acidimicrobiia; order Acidimicrobiales; family SZUA-35; genus JABDIY01. The sequence continues at coordinate 6,304 of JAHEJO010000056.1, read as the reverse complement.
CCGTTCTCGGAGTGACCGGGGTGGCGATGGCTGCGTCACTCATCGGTATCGCATTCACACTTCAGAATCTTCCCTTCGGCGGCACCAGCGAATCGGGTCGATACTCCTTCGCCGGTGTCGAGGGCGGCGAACGAAGCTTCATTCCCAGCTGGGTTACCTGGAACTACAGCGGCTACGAGGCGAAACGGAGTTACGCCGAATATGCGGGGGTCGTTCAGACCATGGAAACGGTCGGTGCCACGAACGGCTGTGGTCGGGCCATGTGGGAATACTCCGGCGAACTGGACCGCTACGGGACCCCGATGGCGTTGATGCTTCTCCCGCACTGGACCGACGGGTGCATCGGATCGATGGAAGGGCTCTACTTCGAGTCGTCGGCAACCACGCCGTTCCATTTCCTGAACCAATCGACGCTGTCGACCGCACCGTCGCGGGCCCAGCGCGATCTTCCGTACCAGGACTTCGACATCGACAAAGGCGTGGCCCAACTCCAGACCACCGGCGTCCGTTACTACATGGCCCAGAGCGACGAAGCGATCGCGGCGGCGGACCAGCACCAAGCTCTGAAGCGGATCGCCGAAAGCCCGCCGTTTGTCGTCTACGAGGTCGATGGCACGCCACTCGTCGAAGCGCTGGAGTACGAACCGGTCGTGGCGTCGGGCCCTCGTGAGGAGTCGATCACCGATCTCAGCACTCGTTTCGAGATCGGCTGGGAAAGCCAGGCGGTCGCCTACTACAACGATCCCGGAGCGTTTCAGGCGCTCCCTGCCGAAGACGGACCGAACCGATGGGAGCGAGTGACCACACTCATCCCCAACGACGGCGCGCCGACCCAGCCAGCCGTGGTCAGCGACGTCGCAGTCGGTCGCTCATCGATCTCATTCGCCGTCGACGAGCCGGGAACCCCGGTGCTGATCAAGGTCTCCTACTTCCCCAATTGGTCGGCGGCGGGTGCCGACGGTCCGTACCGGGCCGGACCGAATCTCATGGTCGTCGTCCCGACCGACACCCAGGTCGAACTGACCTACGGCTACACGTGGGTCGAGTACCTGTCCTTCCTCATGTTCGCTCTCGGGTGCGCGGCCACGGGAGTGCTGGCGTGGGACGGCGCCCACAGCCGTCCGATTCCCTCGACGGGTGGACCGCGATCGGGAGCCGAACGCGAGCCCCTCGACGACGATCCCGACGATGATCTGGACGAAGAACTCGAGCCGGATCTGTTCGCCCAGCTTCTGGCCGAGAACGAAGTCGGCGGCGCTCGGGAGCCAACCGGTGTCGCCGATCGGGAACACCCTCAGGTTGGCATCGCCAACCGGATGTTGAGCGCGTTGGAGACGGAGGGTTGAGAAGCCGGCTACGACGCTTCGCGGTCGTCGGCCTGCTCGCAACCGCTATCGACTTTCTTGTGCTCGTCGAGGGATTCCGGCGCTACGGCTCCGACCGGTTGTGGGCGGCCAACGTACTGGCACTGGCATTGGCCTCGGGGTTCGCCTACGTGGCCAACCGCCTGTTCACGTTCGGGGGTGACCCCAACGCCAGGTGGGTTCGGCAGCCGGCGCTCTTCTTCGCCGCCGCCACGTTTGCCGGCGCGCTCGACACCGTTGTGCTCTTGAGCGTGTACTCGGTGACCGGCAGAATCGTCCTCGCCAAGACGCTGGCGATCGCTGCGGCCGCCGCGCTGCGATGGCTCGTCTACCGGTGGATCCTCTTCGGTGTGGTGCGGCGGGAACTGTCGTCGAGGGTGGACCGGCCACCGCCGGGAGGGCGCTACAGACTCTCGGTCGTGGTTCCGGCGTTCAACGAGGTCGACCGAATCGCCTCCACGGTCGAACAGCTACGAGCCATCCTTGAGCCGGCGGTCGGGAAGAACGAACTACAGATCCTCGTCGTCGACGACGGCTCCACCGACGACACCGCCGGCGTTGCGGATCGAGCGGGTGCCGACGTGTTGCGACAGAGCGAGAACCGGGGAAAGGGGGCAGCGGTACGAGCCGGCATGGTCGCGGCAGAAGGCAGGACCGTGGTATTCACCGACGCTGACCTCGCGTACCCCCCTCGACACGTGTTGGACTTCCTCGGCGAGGTCGAAAACGGATGGGACGTCGTGGTCGGCAGCCGCCGTCATGAGGACACCGTCACGCTGGTCCAGGCTCACTGGTTCCGTGAGGTTGGTGGACGATTCGTGAATTGGTTGACCCATATCGTGTTGCTCGGGTCCTTCCGGGACACCCAATGCGGCATCAAAGGCTTTCGCGGTGACATCGGCCGAGCGATCTTCGAACGGTGCCGGGTGGACGGGTTCGCCTTCGACGTGGAGATCTTTCTGATCGCCGAGCAGGACCGCCTGTCGCTCCTCGAGATCCCTGTATCGGTGGAGAACCGTGAGGGATCGACCGTTCGGCCGGTGCATGACACCGTCATGTTGTTCGTCGATTTCGTCAGGGTGCGACGCGCCGTCGGCTGGGGCTGGTACCGGCCGAACCCCGCTCAGCAGAAGGTTCTGGAACGACGCGTCATCGACCTTGACCCGGGTCCACGAGAATCGCCATCCTCAACGGTCCAAAGCTCCTAGTTGGGTGGTCGGAAACACATGCCGGTCTCAGGACGACGATCTATCCGCCCACACTGCGTCCTCAATTCCGTCATTCCGCGCACAAGGAGTGCCGAAATCTGCGCGTCTCTGTGTGAACTGCGTCTCGCGGCCCTGAGCCTCAACGGCATCCCCGACCACCCAACTAGATTGGGAGTGTGCGTGATCTCTCAGCAATCGTAAAGGCCTATGACATCCGGGGCACGTACCCGGATCAGATCGACTCCGCCACCTGCGAAGCCCTCGGCGTCGGTTTCGCCGAGTTCATCACGTCGGTCGAGCCGGACACGACCGAGCTGATGATCGCCCACGATATGCGACCGTCCGGTCCCGAACTCGTGGCCGCGTTCACCCGCGGTGCCAACCGGCAGGGCCTGAGCGTGGCCAACATCGGTCTCGCATCGACCGACATGATGTATTTCGCGTCGGGCTCCGAGGCCAAACCGGGCGTGATGTTCACCGCATCCCACAACCCGGCTCAGTACAACGGCATCAAGGTGTGCCGATCGGGGGCGGCACCGATCGGTCAGGACACCGGGCTGGCGCAGATAAGAGCGACCGCCGAGTCCTACGCAGCTGGGGCGGTCGATGCGGCCCCGGAACCGGGCACCGCCCGCTCGCTCGAGAAGCTCGATGCGTTCGCCGATCACGTCAGGAGTTTCATCTCCACCGACGGGCTCCGGCCCCTGAAAGTCGTGGCCGACACCGCCAACGGGATGGGAGGACTGGTCGTACCCAAAGTCTTCGAGGCGTTGCCATTCGATCTCGAGGTTATGTACGCCGAGCTCGACGGTACGTTCCCCAATCATCCGGCCGACCCGATCCAGATCGAGAATCTGGCCGACCTGCGGGCCCGTGTGGTCGAGGTTGGAGCGGATATCGGCCTGGCCTTCGACGGTGACGCCGACCGGGTGTTCCTCGTCGACGAGACCGGCGAACCGGTCAGCGGTTCACTCACGACGGCCCTCCTGGCCCGGGTCACCCTGCGCAAGACCCCCGGGGCCAGAATCATCTACAACCTGATCTGTTCCGATGTCGTTCCCGAGGTCATCGCCGAAAACGGTGGGACCGCCCTTCGTAGCCGAGTCGGTCACTCGTTCATCAAGCAGCTCATGGCCGAGGAGGACGCCGAGTTCGGTGGCGAACACTCGGCGCACTACTACTTCGCCCGGAACTGGCGGGCCGACAGTGGTCTGATCGCCGCCGTCATGGTGCTCTCGGAGCTGTCGGCTAGCGGTCAGACGCTGAGCGAACTGCTCGGACCCCTCAAGCGGTACGCCGCATCGGGCGAGATCAACACGCGCGTGGACGACACTGGCGCAGTCATAGAACGAGTGGCGCGTCACTATGCCGATGCCGAAACCGATCGGCTCGACGGCCTGACCGTTCGACATGACGACTGGTGGTTCAATCTGCGCCCTTCGAACACCGAACCTCTGCTTCGACTGAATCTCGAGGCGGCCGATGACGCCGCCGTCGCCGCGCATGTAGCCGCTGTCAAAGCGGTCATGATGGCGGCGTGAACCGCCGACATCTCTGACGTGGAAAAACTTCTCTGCACGATCCAGGAATATGCATGGGGTGATACTCAGTCCATTCCCCACCTTCTGGGCATCGAGCCCGACGGTGCTCCCAAGGCGGAGCTGTGGATGGGGGCCCACCGGCAGGCGAGTAGCCGGGTCGCGTCCGGTCGTTCGCTCGATGACCTGATCGAGTCCGATCCGATCGGGGCGCTCGGTCCGGTTGTGTCGAACCGCTTCGGTCAGCTCCCGTTCCTGTTCAAGGTCCTTGCCGCTGCCAGTCCGCTGTCGATCCAGGCCCACCCGACCCTCGAGCAGGCCATCGCCGGGTACGAGAGGGAGAATGCAGCACGGGTGCCGGTCGACTCGCCGGACCGGATCTACCGGGATCCCAATCACAAACCCGAGTTGATCGCCGCCCTCACCCCGTTCCACGCGAAGTGTGGATTTCGGCCACTGGCGGAAAGCCGGCAACTGTTTTCGTTGCTCGTGTCGGGGGGGAACGGTGATGAACTCCAGCCGCTCACCGAACTGCTCTTCGGCGCCGCAGATCCAGCGTCGGTGTATCACCGGGTGGTCTCCTCTGTTCTCGGTAGGTCCGGTTCTGCGGAGCATCGGGTGGCGGCTGCCACATGCGGGGCCGCGGAGCGTCTCCTCGCCGCCGGTCCCGCCCCCATCGCGCCCTTCGAGGCCGAACTGAAATGGACCGGACGGATCGGCGAGCTGTACCCGGGCGATGCTGGTGTCACCGTTGCACTGATGCTCAACCATGTGGTGCTCCAGCCCGGGGAAGCGATGTTCCTCGGGGCCGGGAACCTCCACGCGTATCTCTCGGGTGTCGGGATGGAACTCATGGCCAACTCCGACAACGTGGTCAGAGGAGGTTTGACCGCCAAACATCGTGACGTCGACGAGCTACTGCGGGTCGTCGACTGCTCACCGATCGATGTTCCCGTCCAGCGTCCCACCGCCGACAGCTGGTCATACGCCGCCGGGGCGGACGAATTCTGCCTGGACAGACTCAACGACCCCACGATTTCGCACCGCAACGATGGCCCCGAGATCCTGTTCGTTCAGTGCGGCGAGGTGGGTTTGAGCTCCACCGTGGCTCATGTCACCGCAGCTGCCGGCGACGTCATCTGGATTCCGGCGTCTGAGGATGGCTACACCATGCGCGGTGAAGCAATCGTATGGCGAGCCCGAGTGCCTCTGTGACTAGTCTCTAGAGGGTGACACTGGAATCGTTTCTGCTCGAAATACTGGCGTGCCCCGAGGACAAAGGTCCTCTCTACTACCTCGAGGACGAGAACACCCTCTACAACCCCCGGTTGACCCGGCGCTACCGGATCGAGAACGATATCCCGGTGCTCCTCATCGACGAGTCCGAGACGGTCGACCCGGCCGAGCACGATCGCATCATGAACCGCATTCAAGAACTGTCTCTTCCTCCAACCTTCACCCCCGCTGGGCAAGAGTGATGGCCCATCCCGTGGATACCTTGGGCATGTGGGAGGCGACGATGGCGCTCCCGGACCAGATCGAGGAATCGATCGCAGCGATCGGAACGATCGGCGGACTGCCCACGACCGCCAACCTCGAGCACGTCATCATCCTGGGCATGGGCGACAGCGGCTTCGGTGGTGATGTTGCTGCGGCAGCGGCCCGACCCTTCAGCTCCCTTCCCATCGTCGTGTACGGGGGATACCTCCCACCCAGCTGGGTGGGTAGTACCACAATGGTCATCGCGATCTCGGCTTCGGGTACCACCGAAGAGACGCTCGAATCCCTCGAGGCCGCGGTCGAAGCCGGCGCCTCGCTCGTTGCGATCACGAGCGGTGGCGAACTCGAAGACCTCGCCCGGCGGGCGGGCGCCCCAGTGCTCCCCGTGGTCGGGTCAGCCCCCATGCCCCGGGCCGCACTCGGCGCACTCGCCACACCAGCCATGCTCACGCTCGAACAACTAGGACTGTTCCCCGGCGCTCGCACCTGGCTCTCCGGAGCGGTCGAGCAGTTGAAGACCCGCCGGGAGGAACTGCTGTCGCCGAAGTCGCCGGCCAAGAGCGTCGCCCGTCGCATCGGCCAGACGATGCCGATCATCTACGGCGGCGGCGTGATCGGCACGACGGCGGCCAAACGTTGGAAGATCGCTGTGAACCACAACGCCAAAGCCCCTGCCTTCTGGGCGCCCATGCCA
>JAHEJO010000180.1 GCA_024638805.1 Acidimicrobiales bacterium | reverse complement strand
CTGGGCGTAGAGAAGGTTGTCCCGAATCGATTCGTGGAACAGGTGTGGGTCCTGCACGACGACGCCGATGTTCTGCCGGAGCGAGTCCTGGGTGACGTCCCGCACATCGGTGCCGTCGATCATGATCGCCCCGCCGGTGACGTCGTAAAGGCGGGGAACGAGGTTGGTGATCGTGGTCTTGCCGGCGCCCGACGGTCCGACCAGGGCGACGAGTTGCCCTGGTTCGATCGTGACCGAGAGACCCTGGATCACCGGCGGAGCATCTTCGTCGGACACTGTTGAGCTCTGGGTCTCGAGGCTGGGAATGATCGTCTCGGTGCTGTCGGGGTAGCGGAACGTCACGTCGTCGAAGGTGATTCGACCCTGCGGACGGACCAGCGTGGAGGCCCCGGGCCGGTCGGTGAGTGGGCTGGGGGCGTCGAGCACCTCGAATACCCGGTCGAAACTCACCAGGGCGGTGAGCACGTCGATCCTGGCGTTGGTCAGGCCGGTGAGCGGCTGATACACCCGGCCCACCAGCAGGCCGAGTGCCACCAAGTCGCCCGTGTCGATCGATCCCTGGATGGCGAAATAGCCGCCGAGCCCGTAGACGAGGGCCGTCCCGATGGCGCCCAACAGGCCGAGCAGGATCATGAAGCTGCGGGTGAACATGGCGCTTCGAACACCGATGTCGCGCACGGCCGCCGCCCGTTTGCTGAACATCTCGGTTTCGCTGTCCTGCCGTCCGAACAGTTTGACGAGAAGAGCGCCGCTCACGTTGAACCGCTCGGTCATCGTGGCGTTCATCTCGGCGTTGTAGTTCATGCCCTCACGGGTGAGGTTCTGTTGGATCTGTCCGATCCGGCGGTACGGCGCTACGAAGATCGGCGTGATGATGAGCGCCAGGATCGTGAGCCGCCAGTCGATGACCAGCATGGCACCGACGGTGGTGACGAGAACGATCACGTTGCTCACGACCGTGCCGAGCGTGGCGGTGAGCGCCCGCTGGGCCCCGATCACATCGTTGTTCAAACGGTTGGTGAGCGTTCCGGTCTGCGTCCTCGTGAAGAAGGCCAACGGGAAGCGCTGGACGTGGTCGAACAGCTGGGTCCGCAGATCGAAGATGACGCCTTCACCGATGCGGGCCGACCAGTACCGTTCGAACAGCGCCACCAGTCCTGAGCCGAGTGCGGCAGCGACGATCAGGAAGGCATACCAGGCGAGCAGCCCTTCGTCCTTGTTGGGGATCACCGTTCCGATGATCCGGCCGAACAGCAGCGGGGGCAGCAGTCCGAGCAACGCCTGGGCGATCACGGTGAGGAGGAAGCCCAGCACCATGCCCCGGTAGGGGCGGGCGAAACGCCACACCCTCGCGGCGGAATTGCGGTCCAGCTTGGCGCCCTTCATCGACTCCCGATCGCGGGGCCAGAGCGAATGCATCGTCATCATCGTGGGGACCAGCGTACCGACCGGGCGCCCTGTAATCTCGTAATCCGAGCTCGGTGGATCGTGTGCCGTTGCACGAGCGTGGGTCGAGCGCTGCTACCCTCAGCGGCGGAAGGTTGCCAGAGCGGACGAATGGGGCGGCCTCGAAAGCCGTTGTGGTGCTTCGCATCACCATGGGTTCGAATCCCATACCTTCCGCCATTCATGGCGCCGCGTGACAGTTCGCGGCGTGGGTCACGAACAGGTCCCACTGCACACGCATGATCGCCCGGCCTTGCGGATCGGCGTGTGGACGGCGCCCGCCGGAATCGCTCGGGCGGCGGGCATCAACCGACCAACTGCCCTGGTGGGGTCGTGGCCGGTGATGCAGCCTCGGAGGATGGTGCAGCCGCTGGTGAGGTCCCGAACCGTGCTCGTGATCGCCGCAATCATTGCGGTCTTCGCTCTCTGTCTCTCGGCGTTGTTCGCCCAGGTCGACGTGTCCGACGCCGGGGTGACCAGGACCTGCGGGTCCGCCTTCGACGCGGCAACCGACCGCTCGGGATGGGAGTTGTGGTGGGCTCGGGATCTCGACGAGCCGACCGAACCGGTTCGTGCCGCCCTACCCCGCACGAACCTGTGCCCGGAGGCCGTGAACCGTCAGAGCGGGCTGGCGGTGTCGCTGTTCGGGCTGGGAACGTTGTTCATGCTGCTGGTGTGGCGGAGCGAGCGCATCGACCGCCGGCCACCCGCGGATGGCGCTGACGCCGCCAACCGGATACAGCGGTTGGGGACGGCCACGACCGTCATTGGTGCGGTTCTGACCGCGGGCGGCCTGATCGCCGTGGTCGTTCTGGTGGCCGACGCCGACTCGACGCTGTTCCTCTACACCGATCGGCTCGTCGTCGCAGTAGGAGGCCTGATCGTGCTGACCCCGGCGTTGGCGCTCCTGGCGCTGGGCAGGGTGCTCTCACTCGTCGGAGCGTACGTTGCCGATCTCGAGGAGGGCGACGGCGATGACTAGGGGATGGACGGCGTTCGTCCTGAGTGTGGCTCTGGCTGTGGCTGGCTGTGCGTCGTCGGCTCCGACGTCGGTTCTCCAGCAGGCGGAGCGCTTCGGCACCGCGACAGCACTACCCCCTGCGGACACTGCGGGGTCGAAGCTTCTTGGGACGGTGCTGGCCGAGCGCCGGTCGCTGAGGGAATTCGCGAATGAGGAGCTCCCTCCTGACGTGATCGGACAACTCTTCTGGGCCGGACAGGGCGAGACCGATGCCGCCGGTCACCGAACCGCCCCCTCGGCCGGTGCTCTGTATCCGCTCGAGCTCTATGCGCTCACCGCCGATGACTTCGCCCACTATCTACCCGAGGGCCATCGGGTCGAGAGGCGAGGAGATTCCACGAGCCTGCAAGGGCTCGCCGATCTCGCGTTCGGGCAGGAGTTCGTCAGCAGCGCTCCGGTCGTCCTGGTGATCACCGGTGTGCAAGCTCGCACGGAGGCGAAGTATGCAGCCGTGGCAGGGGACTTGATGAACCGTGAGGCTGGGCACGTTGCACAGAACATTCTCCTCCAGGCGACGGCATTGGATCTGGTGGCGGTTCCCGTCGGTGGATTTGATCCTGCGGCGATCGCTCGTCTCCTGGCGCTCGGTCCCGGGGAGGAGGTTCTGTACCTGATCCCGGTCGGTCGTCCAGGCTGAGCGCCGCCGACGAGCAGCGAGGGGCCTACTCTTGCAATCATGGACACCGCCGAGTCCTTCGACCCGGCCGCCGTCGTGACCGATGTGCGATCGGCGCTCGCATCGGTGGCCGTCCCCGACGACGCCGAACCGATGGCCGCCTACATGAAGCACCTGTTCCCGTTCCTCGGTGTCAAGACCCCGGCCCGGCGAGCGGCCACACGACCGCTCCTGACCGCGGCCAGGGACTGGACGAACTCGCAGTTGCTCGACGTGGCTGATGCGCTCATGGCCCAGCCTGAGCGGGAGTTCTCCTACGTGGCCGCCGACCTGCTTCGGAAGTGGAGCGGACAGCTGCACTCCACTGATCTCGCCCGGATCCGGACACTGATCGAGACCAGGCCGTGGTGGGACACCGTCGATGCACTTGCGGTCCACGTGCTCGGTTCGGTGACCCACGCCGACCGGCAGCTCCAGGTCGAGATGGACCGCTGGATCAGCGACGAGGACATCTGGATTGCCCGCTCGGCGATTCTTCACCAGTTGATGTGGAAAGGCGACACCGACGCCGGACGGCTGTTCCACTACTGCGACCTGCGGGCCGGGGCCCCCGAGTTCTTCATCCGCAAGGCTCTGGGCTGGGCGCTGCGCCAATACGCCCGAACCGACCCCGACGCCGTGCGGTCGTATGTGGACGCCAACGCCGATCGGCTTTCCGAATTGACCAAACGCGAAGCCACCCGCCACCTCTAGCGATCCCCCCAATATCTCGTGTCCAGCCCACGGTTTCGGTGCGTACGACACGACGAAATGGTCCGAATGTCGAGTGGGCACGACAGAACGATTCGGGCACGACAGAACAGGCGGCACATGGTCACGGTCGCTGCGTGCGACGACGTCGTTACGCCGAAGACATTCCCACCGGTCGACATTTCTGTCGTGTCCAAGTGGTTCTGTCGTGCCCACTCGACAATCGACCGCATCTGGCGTTTCCAGCACACGAGAAACGTGGGCTGGACACGGAATTTGGGCGGGGGTTGCCCCAGCGCGTCCTACCAGTATTCCTCGTAGTGGATGTTGCCTGGCTGGTTGCGGCGG
>JAHEJO010000055.1:1090-15608 GCA_024638805.1 Acidimicrobiales bacterium | reverse complement strand
CCCAGGCGGGAACGATGTCGGACTGGTAAACCCAACAACCGGCGGAGTGGTGTCAGGGATGTACTCAACGTGGAGCAGGGGTGCTCCTGAGGGGTCGCCGTCATACGACTCAGCTACCCGCTCCCCCGTTCCTGTGATGATCAGGACTAGCGAATTGTTTGCCGTCCAACCTTCTCGGCTGGTTACCTCTTGGATGACAGCATTCAGCGGTGGAGTTCGCTGGACCGGCCCAACCTCTCCGACAACCGTCCACGGCGCGGGTGACCAGGCGGTCGAAGCAGAGGTCATTGGTCTCGAGGAGATACTGTTGGGTGCGGTGGTGAATCCCGGAGCGTTGTCGGCGGCCTCGGCACGGATCGACAGGTTTGTGGTTGTCGTAGTGGCTTCATCAACCTGGAATTGCACGTAGGCGTCGACGATGGTTGCTCCCGGTGGAATGTCGAGCGAGGCGAACCGGATTCCTATGGTCTGGTCGCCACCGGCAAAGTCAGACACCATCTCCAGATCAGAGCTGTTGTACTGGACGGTGCCCGTGTCGCCCTCTTCGGCGTCATCGGTTTCTGCACTCACTCGGACTTCGACCGTCATTTCTCCACCCGGACCGACCATGGTGATGGCCACGACATCACTCCAGGAATCTGCTCCGTCGTCGGCAGTGAGGCGTAAGACGTAGGCACCGTAAACGGAGAACGAGGCAGTTGTATCGATCGACGTGGCGTCTCCAAAGGTGACGAGCCCTGGGCCAGAAACCATCGACCACACTGTGGTCGCGGCACCTGGTGGATCGGGCAGTCCATCGTCGGTCACGGTCCCATCGAGATTGGCTGAGGTCTGATAGGCGATTGTCTGATCGGGCCCGGCGTCCACGGTCGGCGGAATGGCTGCGGTGAACGACAACTCGTACATCATGCCGTCGTTTTCGTTTGGGTCGAAATCGTTGTCCGTGCCTCGGGTGATCAGGTAGAGGTTGTTCTCGGATGGGCCCGCGCTGGCTGGTGCAAAGGCGAGCCCGGAGGGGCTCCTCGGTTCGGGATCGAAAGCGGTCATGTCGATGTAGCGGAGGAGGGTTCCGTCGGTGAGGAATTCGGCGATGAAATTCGTGTCGGAGGTCACGTAGAGGTGATCGTTGTCCGGGTTGAATTCAACGCCTTCGGGGTCGATGATTCCGTGAACAGTGAGGTCGAAATTCGTGACGCTGTCGTCGATGCCGTCGAAGCCATTGGCCCCGGGTTCGATGATGTAGATCTCCTCGCTCGTCCCGTCGACAACGAAGAGGCGTCCGTTTCCCGCCGGATCGTAAGCGATGCCTTCCGCATCAACGGTCCCCACGAAAGAATTTCTGAGAGTGCCGACCACGGTGCCTGTTATCGAGTCGACTTCGTAGACGGCCGTTCCTCCATTGTCCGTGGTTACGAATATGTGACCGTTGCTCGGGTTGTAGGCAACGCCGCTGGGTTCATTCGTATATGACATGGTGGTGTACATGGTTGGCGGTCCCCCCGCCAGGTCGGTCTGATACAGGTTGTCACCGGTGAAGAGGGAAGGGATTTCATCCACCTCCGAGTCACTGATCAACAAACTGGATCCGTCGGCCAGAAACGCAATGCCGGTTGGATCGGGACTGGGCGGAGCCCACAGTGAGGTGTCGGTGGTATTGACGAGTGTCGCGGGGATGGTCGGTACCGAGGCGTTCATTTGAGTAGCCGGGGTGAGTGACAGTTCCGCAATGATCCCTGTCGAGGACACTGCTGCTGTAGCGCTCTGCGTGACTGCTTGAGCACCGCCGCCATCGTCGGCGAGGGCGACCCGGGTGGCGTGCTGTCGCCGCCGGCGGAGTGGCGCTTGCTCTGCATGTGGCGACGATTTGGCTTCGGCCTCTGCGAGGATGGGATTGCCGATCATGTAGAGGCTCATGATCGTGGGATCATCGGTCGGGTCGGCACTAGGAGCAAAAGCAAACGCCTGAGGATTGTCGAGCCGTGCACCCGTCAGGCTGTACTTGGCGCTGACGTCGCCTTCCATCGTGAGTGCCCACAGCGTGTCGTCGGCAGGGCTGGCCACGTAGAGCAGTCCATCGGCAGGGTTGAAGGCGATCCCACGTAGTTCGGTGGCGTGGAGTCTGCCAATGGGTATGCGGCCAACCTTGCCGGTTTCGGGTATCCGCAGGATCATGGGTGCGCTGGCATCGAGAATGAAGACTTCACCGGTGGCCGGGTCCGTGGTCAGACCCCGGGGGCTATTGACATTGAGCCGCTTGCGCTGACCGGGTTGGTCGGGTCGACTCAGGTCGGTTTCTTTCAGGTCGCCATTGTCCAGCGATACCAGTTTCTGGGTCGTGTCATCGAACGTGACGTTGAGGGGATCATCTATGGCAGCCACACTCAGTTGGTCGGCTGGCTCTTCGAAGAAGGTGACGCCGGCCAGCTTGTTCTGATTGGCGTCGACGGCATAGATGACGCCGGCGGATTGATTGATCGCAATTCCCACCGGATCCGACACGGTCGATTCGCTCAACACGATGGTCCGTTTCAGGCGAATCGGCTGGGGAACAACCTCGTCAGCTGCAGATGCCGATACTGACGGCACCGGCATCATCACCATGGTTCCCAAAACGACTATGGCGGCTGTCAATATCGACCCGCCATTGCGCCGCGTTATAGCCCCAAAGACTGCGTCCATCGACACCGCCACCCTCACCAGCCCACCTCTCGCTAACCCGTGTATTCAACCAAGACGCGTACGCGTCGCGCCTAGGCATCATCCCACAGAATCCCATGGTCAATCGCTGGTCAGTGATACCCACCGGCACCGATGAAACAACTCTCTGACATGGCTGAAACGTTGCTGGCGCTCGGTCACGGGGTCACCAGAGAGCTGGGGACTGTCGGCCGCGTCCATGTGATCTACGCCGGCAATGTCGGTCCAGCCCAGGCTCTGGGCGCTCTAATGGAGCTGCCGATCAGCTGAAGGATCTCAAAGACGTTCAGTTCCCCACTGGCCTGCGCGTGTTTCCTCCACAAACGGTGTCACCAGAGTTCGTGATCTGGTATCTGTTCCACATTCTCCACATTCTCCCAGACTGCGATTACTCGATTCTGCTCTTGTGGAAGGGCCCGTGCTTAGCTATAGCTAGTGGCGGGAGGGCTTTCTCAGGCCTCGACGATCGCCAGGTCCCGACTCGAGTTGTTCAATCGTCGCGGACCGTCGGCGGTGGCGACGACGATGTCTTCGATGCGCGCTCCCCAACGGCCTCGGATGTAGAAGCCGGGTTCGATCGAGAACGCGTTTCCGGCCACGAGCGGCTCGCTGTTCCCGGCCACGAGGTAGGGGTCCTCGTGCGCTTCGACACCGATCCCGTGGCCCAACCGATGAAGAAAATACTCGCCCAAACCCGCGTCGTGCAGGACCGAACGCGCCGCACCATCGACCGACTCGGCCGGGGTTCCCACCCGGGCGGCCTGCACCCCGGCTTCCTGAGACCGCCGCAGTTGTTCGTAGGCTTCGGCGTATTCGGCCGGAGGGGTGCCGGTGAACACCATCCGGGTCGTGTCGCTGCAATAACCGGGATGGCCGTCCGGTTCGGCTGTCGTACCGCCGAAATCGAACAGAACCGGCTCGTTGGGCCGGACGACCCGATCACCCGGGTCGTGGTGAGGGCTGGCGGAGTTCTGACCCGACGCCACGATCGTGAAGTTCACCTTCGAGTGCCCGCTGGCCAGAATCATGGTGCGAAGATCCGCTGCGATCTGCACCTCGGTCCGACCGATCAGCGGAATCTCACCCGACTGGAGGGCCAGTGCAATCTGGTCGACCCCCGCACCGGCCCGCCCGAGCGCGGCGATCTCGTCGTCGTCCTTGATGGCTCGAAGAGGCCCCAGGACCGTTCCAGCCGTCGTCCACGAGGAGCCACGGAGTTCGCTCTGTAGGGCGACGAGGAAGCGACTCCATGTGTGGTCACCGATCGCCAATCGTCCCCCGGCGGCACCGCCGAGTGCAGTCGCCACCAGAGCGGCCGGATCGTCGGTCTCCTGCCACGGGATCAACTCGAGCAGGTCTTCAGGATCGTGGACTCGGTCGGCTTCGAAGGCGGGAACCACCAGTCTGGCCGGCCCATCCTCGGTGAGCACGAGCATGGTCAGCCGCTCGAGCGCGAGAGCGGCGAATCCGGCGAGCCAGGGGAGGTCGGGCCCGACCGACAGCAGGAGTGCATCGACCTCTCGCTCCCGCATGGCGGTCCGGGCCCGGTCGATGCGTTCGACAAACACATGAGTGACAGTACCCGTCCGGCTTGAGTTCTTGTTGAACTCGCCGATTGAGAGTTATGACTTCCTCGGTTCCTGAATTCACCGCCGCAACCGACCGTCTGAGGCAACGGGTCGACCGCATCGCTCGGCGGCTACGAAGCAGACTTGATGCAATCGCCGAGGCCCACGATCTTCGCTCATCGGATCTCAAACGCACCCATCGGGAGCTGCGTCGCATGTGCAACGAGGGGACCGAGCCGACGCCGTCGGAGTACTGGGAGATGACGGCCGAGCCGATGGCAGCCATGCTGGCGAACACGTCGATCGCAGCGATCGATGACGAACTGGGCCACGCCGAAGCTGCCGTCGAGAAGTTCTGCGAATCGGTGCGGATCATCAATCGTTCCAGCATTGCGCACATCACCGCAGCGGAGGTTCGCCACCATCTCGAAACCGAACTCGGCCCGCTCCGGGAGTGCGCGGTGTCGACCGATCACATCAACGGCCTGGCCAACCGGTGGTCGGCACAGTTGCGACGGGCAGCGTGGCGTCGACACGTTCCCCTGCTCTTGTTCCGATCGACGGCGGAGGCCGACGCGATCATCGGACAGGCCCAGGTAGCCCTCGTCGAGGAGCCACCTTGGGCCCATACCGACCGTCTCCTGTCGGCTTTTGAGCTGTGTCATGCCGATATCCGGACACACCTCTTCGACCGTGTCGCCGAAGTGGGGACGCTGTCGCCGGTTGCTGCACCCCATTCGAGCAGGGTGACGGCCTGAACCTCCGGTTCAAGCGAAGACCAGGCGCCCGATCCACTCGGCCACGAGTGCCGGCTTGTCCTGTCCTTCGATCTCGATGACCATGGCCCGTGTCTGGTCGACCGAGGAACCCTTGACGGCGACGTCGATGGTGGCGGCGGTCGCACGGATTCTGGCCCCGCTCGGGACCGGATTGATGAAGCGGACCTTGTTCAGTCCGTAGTTGACGCCCATGAGCAGACCGGCCATGTCGGGCAGGTCCTCCTTGATGCTCTCGCTCAGATGCACCAGTAGGGACAACGTGAGGAAACCGTGGGCGATCGTCCCGCCGAACGGCGTCGCCGCCGCTTGCTCCGGATCCACATGGATGAACTGGTGGTCCATCGTGGCGTCGGCGAACGCATCGATGCGCTCCTGGCTCACCTCGAACCAGTCGCCGACGATCGGTTCGGCCCCGATCCTGGCCTGCAGTGCAGCACCCACCCGCTCGGCATTCTCACTCATCACATCACTCCTCCGCCGCTTTGTTCGGCGCTCGACTCGGATCCTGGCTGTCTAACGTAGGACCTGGTGAATCCCATCGCACTCCTCCTCGTCATCCTGGGGTACGGGCTGGCGCTCCCGATCGGCACGAAGATGCTGACGGTGGTCAGAACTCAGAACCGGCTGGCCTTCACCGGTCACCAGGTCGGCGTCCTCATCGCCACGCTGGGCTGGGTGGTCGCTGGACGCGGATTGCTGGTCTGGCCGCACCTGTTGTGGCTGCTGATCGCATCGATCTGGTTCAACTGGGCAGTCCGCCCGCCCGTCTAGGCTGGCTGAGCATCACGGGTCGGGGTCACCGCACGCGCGGCGGTGCCGGCGTGATGACTGGATCGGGTCAAGGGGCTCGCCTCGACGTGGGGCAGACCGAGCTGTTGTTCACCGAAGCGTTTCAGATCGGCGAACTCAGAAGGCTCCCACCAACGTTGGATGGCAAGATGATGGGTGGTGGGGCGCAGATACTGCCCGATCGTGACGATGTCGACGCCGACCGCAGCCAGATCGATCAGGGTCCGATGGACCTGGGCGACCGTTTCTCCGATCCCGAGGATCATGCCGCTCTTGGTCGTCAACCCTGCCGCCTTGGCCCGTGCCAGCACCGACAGACTTCTGGCGTACCCAGCCGATGGTCGAACCGCTCTTTGCAGCTCGACGACCGTCTCGATGTTGTGGTTGAACACGTCGGGCCGGGAGTCGATGACCACCTGCAGCGATTCGGCCGAACCGCGCAGGTCAGAGATCAGCACCTCCACGCCGGTCCCGGGACTCTCCTTTCTGATGGCCCGCACGGTGTCGGCGACGATCGACGCACCCCCATCGTCCAGATCGTCCCGGGCAACCATGGTGAGCACGGCGAAGTCGAGGTCGAGGTCGGCGATCGCGGCGGCAACCCGCTCGGGTTCAGCCGCATCGACCGCCTCGGGTTTGCGGGTATCCACGAGGCAAAAACCACAGGCACGGGTACAGCGTTGCCCGAGCAGCATGAACGTAGCGGTTCCTTCGTTCCAGCATTCGAAGATGTTGGGACATCCCGCCTCCTCACACACCGTGACGAGATCGAGGTCGTGCCCGACCTTCTTGAGCCTGTTGTACTCCGGACCGGTGTGGAGCTTCACGCGCATCCACTCGGGTTTTCTCTCCTGTAGCGACAGGCCACCGGTTACACCGGCCTGGGCCAGCCGTCCTTTGAGCCGGACGGGGACACCGCTGTCGGACCGCCCCTGTGTGATCGGCTGACCGGCCCCGCCGCCGCGGCTGAACATGCTCAGGTCGGTGTCGCCCGGCGCCCGCTCGGTGACCGAGGCGATATCGAGGTCGAGGCCAAGGCGTTCTCCGCAGTGGCGGGCTACCGCGGTTGCGACGTCGACCATCGGCACATCGATCCCCTCGGCCCGCATCGTGGTGACCTCGTGTTGGCCGATACCGCACGGAACGATGTGGTCGAACCAGGTGAGATCGGTCGACACGTTGAGGGCGAACCCATGCATCGAGCGGCCTCGGCTGAGTCGCACGCCGATCGCAGCGATCTTGCGCGCCGTGGGTGTGTCGGGGTCGAGCCATACACCGGGGAAACCTGCGAAACGATCAGCCCCGAGGCCGAACTCGGCGAGGGTATCGATGAGGATCTGTTCGATCGAGGACACGTAGGCCACGGTGTCGGCCATCCCGCCTCCCCGTTTGCCGGCCACGTTCAGGATCGGATACCCGACGAGTTGCCCCGGCCCGTGGAACGTTACATCACCGCCTCGATTGACGGTGACATCGTCTGCTCCGACCGTGCGGGGGTCGATCAGGATGTTGGCCGGGTCGGTCCTGACCCCTCGGGTGTAGACCGGTGGGTGTTCGAGCAGCAGGAGGTGGTTCGAGCGACCCTTGAAGAGCTGCTGTTGCAGGTCCCACGCCTCCGCGTAGGCCACGGTCCCGAGCCAGCGGGCATGGAGCGCTGCAGCCGGGGTCATCACCCCATTCTACGCCTCGTTCCCATTCGTACTCGGACTAGGCGAGCTCCGAGGTCCAGTCCCTGGTTTCGATGATGTCCTTGATGCGGGCGAGGAAGGCGGCGGCGTACGCCCCGTCGATCGCTCGGTGATCCCACGCCATGGCGAGGACGCCCACACTGTGGATGACGATCGACTCGTTGCCGAAGGCGTCCTCGACGACGACGGGCTTGCGCGTGATCGCATCGGTGGACAGGATCGCCACCTGGGGTTGATTGATGATGGGGAATTGCATCATCGTGCCGTAGCTTCCGGCGTTGGTGAGCGTGAACGTCCCGCCGACGAGTTCGTCGGGCGAGAGGGCCTTGGTTCGGGCCCGTCGAGCGAGATCGCCGATGTCCCTGGCGATCGCTCTCATCCTCTTGCCGTCGGCGCCCCGCACCACAGGCGCCAGGAGTCCCTGGAAATCCAAGTCGACGGCCACGCCGAGGTTCACGTCGGCATGAAGGATCAGTTCGCCGTCGCCCACCGACGCATTGAGGTGGGGATACTCGCGCAGTGCGTCGATGACGGCTCTCGAGATGAACGGAAGGTAGGTGAGACTGAACCCCTCATCCGCCTTGAACTGCGCACCGTGCGCCTTGCGGATCTGTTCTACGTTCTCGTAGTCCACCTCGATGGCGGTGAGCGTGTGCGGCGCGACCGCCTTGCTCATGACCATGTGCTCACCGGTCCTGAGCCGGATGTTGGACAGCGGAATCAACGTGTCACGCCCTGCGACTTCGACGCTCGGCGGGGTGATCACCCTGGTCACCGGGGGCGGTGAGACTGCGGTGGCCGGGGCGGGCGGCGCAGCAGGAGCGGCGGTGGCGGGTGGGGCCGGCTCCGAGGTTCGCTCGCCTACCGATGTGAGATCATGTGCTTCGATGTAGCGCTGAACGTCGTCACGACTGATCCGCCCGCCCAGTCCAGTTCCCTGGATCTGGTTGGCGTCGATGCCGTAGGTGGTGATCAACCGACGTACGACCGGTGAGAGGAGCTTGCCTTCGGTCCCGGCACCCCTCGCTCGTGCCGTTGTTGGCTCTGCGACCACCTTCGGCGGAGGGGGCGGAGGCGGAGGGGTAGGGGCTGCGGCCTCCGCTGGTGAGGGCTGCGGCGGCGCTGCCGGCGGAGGCGGAGGGGTGGGAGGGGCCGGAGCCGGCTCTTGCGCCGCCGGGGCCGGGGCGCCCTCGCCGACGATCGCCAACACGGTGCCAACGTCGACGGTCTCGCCTTCGGCGACCTTGATCTCGGTCAACGTCCCCGCCGACGTCGAGGGCACCTCGGTGTCGACCTTGTCGGTCGACACCTCGAAGAGCACCTCGTCGACGGCAACCGAATCGCCCACGTTCTTGAACCACCGGGTGATGGTTCCTTCGCTGACGGTTTCACCCAGTTGGGGCATCTCGATCTCGGCCACGGTGGAAGGGCTCCTCTTGTGTCTCTAGGTGTGGATTGTTGGGATCAGTTGGATTGGGTCTAGCAGGAACAACAGCACATCCGAACCGGTCGTGCTGAGCGACTAATGAAGTGACCGGCCGGTAAGGGCCAACACCGTTTCACCAAACGTCTCGCTCAGGGTCGGATGCGGCTGGATGAAGGCGGAAGCTTCGTCGACGGTGGCTTCCCAGTTGACGGCCAGGTAGCCCTGACCGAGTTGCTCGGTGACCCACGGACCGGCCATGTGCACCCCGACGATCCGGCCACCGGTCCCGTCGGGCAGCTTCTCGGCGACGACCTTCACCAGGCCGTCGGTTTCGCCCACGATCATCGCACGACCGTTGCTGTTGTAGCGGTGCTTGCTGACGACGACATCGAGACCTCGTTGCGCGGCCTGCTCCTCGGTGAGCCCGGCGAATGCGACTTCGGGATGGCAGTAGACGCACCAGGGCACCGTGTCGTAATCGATGGGCATCACGTCCTCGCCGAGGATGCCCTTGATCGCGTTCATTCCCTCGATGAAGGCCACATGGGCGAGCTGTGAGGAGTCGATGAGGTCGCCGACCGCCCAAACGCCCTCCACACCGGTCCGACCGATCGGATCGACGACGACGTGGCCGCGCTCGTCGACCTGAACCGAGGTGTTCTCCAGACCGAGCGTCTCGCTGGCCGGTCGCCTTCCGATACTCACCACGACGGTCTGGGTATGTACCTGCTGACCGTCACCGAAGTACACGGTCACACCGTCACCATCGGTGTCCTGACCGGTCACCATCACGCCGGTGTGGATGTCGATCCCCCGCTTCTTGAAGGAACGTTCCACGACCTTGCGGCAGTCCACGTCGGTGCTGAGCAGGATGTTGGGCGCAGCCTCGATGATCGTGACCTTGGACCCCAGATCGCTCATCATCGAGGCGAACTCGCAACCGATGGCGCCGCCGCCGATGACGACGGCGGATTCGGGCAGCTCCGGGATGCTCAGGAGCTCGGTCGAGGTGACGATCCGGCGATCGTCGACCGGGAAGCCCGGGATCGTGAGAGGTTGTGAACCCGATGCGAGGATCACCGCATCTCCGGTGATCTGCACGTCGCCGCTCTCACCACCGGTGATCGACACCGTCCGATGATCGGACCCGAGCGTGCCGGTGCCGTCGAAGACGGTGACTTTGCGCATCTTCAGCAGCGACCCCAGCCCACCCACGAGTTGATCGACGATGCCCTGCTTGCGTTTGAGCGTGGTGCTCCAGTCGACCCCGGTCGTCTCGGCGAGAACGCCGAAGTCGGCGGCGTGGCTCACCGTTCGGAACACGGTTGCGGTCTCGAGCAGCTCCTTTGCCGGGATGCAGCCGACGTTGAGGCAGGTGCCCCCGAGCTTGTTGTGCTCGATGATCGCAATGTTCAGTCCGGCCGAAGCCCCGTAGAGCGCCGATGCGTAGCCACCCGGTCCCCCACCGATCACGACAACGTCGAAATGATTCTCTGACACGGTTCAACCCCTTCGGTTCAGGACACCTCGAAGAGGATCCTAGCGAGTCGACCGCCGCCCCAGGAGTGTCGCCGATCGGGAGCGACGACTATCTGGCGATCATCAGTTGAACCGCCGACGCCAACAGGATCAGCAGACCGCAGACCAGCGAGAGACCGAGAAGCATTCGCGTACTCACCCGCCCGAGGTTATGCGCCAACGAGATGGTTGAGTAGGGTCAGCATCCTATGGATATTGCGATCACGGGGTCCAGTGGCCTCATCGGCAGGCCGCTCAAGAAAGCTCTTCGAGAGGCAGGGCACCGCCCGATCGCGCTCGTGCGCCGCCCGGTTCGTGGCGGCGACGAAATCCGGTACGATCCTGCGGCAGGCGAACTGGATGCCGAATCGCTCGCCGGTATCGGCGGTGTCATCAACCTCGCCGGGGCTGGGATCGGCGACAAACGCTGGACGGCGTCGTACAAGAAGTTGATCCTCGACAGCCGGGTGGACACGACCGCCCTCGTCGCATCGACGATCGCGGCGATGGACGACAAACCGTCGGTGTTCCTGTCGGGATCGGCGATCGGGGTATACGGCGACAGGGGCGACACGCTCCTCACCGAGGACTCCCCTCCCGCCTCGTCGTTCTTCCCCGACGTCGTGAGGCGATGGGAAGCGGCCGCTCAACCGGCCATCGACGCCGGGATCCGGACCACATTCCTGCGCACCGGCATCGTCCTCAGCCCCCACAGCGAGACCCTTCGCCGGATGATGCCTTTCTTCAAGCTCGGGATCGGAGGCAAGTTCGGCAGCGGAGGGCAGTACTGGAGTTGGGTCAGCATCGACGACGTCGTCGCCGCCATCGTGTTCCTGCTGGACAGCGACATAACGGGCCCGGTCAACCTGACCGCACCCAACCCGGTGACCAACGCCGAGTTCGCCAAGACCCTGGGACGGGTGCTGAGTCGGCCGGCGATCATTCCGGTGCCCAAGTTCGGTCCGGCGCTGCTGTACGGATCCGAGCTGATCGAGTCGCTCGTCTTCGCGAGCGCTCGGGTGCGTCCGACGGTCCTGATGGGCTCCGGCTACCGATTCCAGCACCCCGAGCTGGAAGTCGCCTTGCGCGATCTCCTCGACCGGCCTTGAGATGGCCCTCGTACCCAACATCGTCCCGGCGACCGTCTACCCCGACCGTAAGGTCACGCGCGGTTCACGGGTGGTTCCCGCCCGCCCCGAACAGATCTTCGAGCTGCTCGCCGACCCCGCCCAACACTCGGTCATCGACGGGTCGGGAACCGTTCAGGGGGCACGATCCGGCAACCCGGATCGGTTGAGCCTGGGAGCCAAGTTCGGGGTGAACATGAAGCTCGGGCTGCCGTACCGGACCTCCAACACGGTCAGCGCCTTCGAGGAGAACCGTTTGATCGAGTGGCACCATCCCGGCCGGCACCGCTGGCGCTACGAACTCGAGGCTGTCGACGGTGGGACCCAGGTCACCGAGACCTTCGATTGGGGCAGCGGTCTGATCCCACTGGCCTATGAGCTGGTCGGTTACCCCGAGAGGCACCGGACG
The DNA here is from genome assembly GCA_024638805.1 of Acidimicrobiales bacterium. GTDB lineage: Bacteria > Actinomycetota > Acidimicrobiia > Acidimicrobiales > SZUA-35 > JABDIY01. Next base: position 3,607 of record JAHEJO010000055.1, on the reverse strand, counting down.
AGCATCGATCAGACGCTGGAGCGGCTGCACCAGCGCTTCGCCACCGGTCAGTGAGTCTGCAGGGGTCCGACCCGTAGGAGGCGGAGGGTGGCGGCTGCCTGATTGATCTCGGGACGACGGTTTGTCCTGTCGGACCCGGCAGCGGGCTCGGAGTCAAGGAGGGCTCGACGAGCCGAGGTGACATCGGACCATGTGGCGCCGATTCGGAGGCCGAGCACGGCCAGGGGATCGATCGCTTCGGGGCCGACCGGTCCCATGTCGATCGTGATGGAAGGCGTCGAACCCTCGAACGGATCGACTTCGGGGGCCGGGCTGGTCGGTGTGATTCCCTCGTCGCTGAGGCCCGCATAGACCACGTCCATGTCCGGAAACGCCCCGGCTTCGGCGACGTCGTCGTATCCGGCACCCGAGTCGAAGAGTCCTGCCCCGGCGATCCGGGGAGGGGCCGGCGCCTCGCTGGGGAACAGTCCGACATCGATCCCGCCCGAATCCCCGATCGAGCCGTCCGGCATCTCGCCGAAAGGATCATCGATCGGCGGGTCCTCGATCAGCTCCTCACCGAGCGGCGGGTTCTCGATCAGCTCACCGAAGATCGGCGGATCGATCTGTTGATCCTGCAGTGGTGCGTCGATCGGCTGTTCACCGAAGCTGTCGGGTTCAGCCGACGTCAGCGCGTCGGCGGCGGGTTCGGCCCGATCGTCGCTGCCGGGTTCAGCCGACGTCAGCGCGTCGGCGGCGGGTTCGGCCCGATCGTCGCTGTCGAGTTCAGCCGACGACCGGCGTCGATCGACCGCGAACAGCCACGGGTCATCGTCGGGAACGCCCGTGACCTCTGTCGGCTCCTCCTCGGGCATGAGGGAGCCGATGCCGCTCAATCCCTGCTCGGCCGCTCGTCTACGGAGGTTGTCGAGAAGACTCACGGTGTGTCTATCGGCCGATGGGCCCGAACGCTTAACCCTGCGACCTCGGTCCAGCCCTGCCGGTCGATCGGCGCGACCTTCGATGTCCGGTCAGGCGACCTCGACGACCGAAAGCCCGGCACCGGTCAAGCGCTCGGCCAGCGTGGGGTCACCGACGATCACGGCGCCGGCCGCCGCTCGTTCGAACCAACGATTACGTAGCTGTACGGCGGTGCCCGGTGTCGACGGATCCCCTTCGAGAACCACGTCGAATTCGGCTCGTGCGAGGGCCGCATCGAAGCGCGCCCGGAGTTCGTCGGGCCAATGGACGGCCGGGTCCGGGAACGGGAGGACCACCGCCAGACGAAGCCGACATCGGAGAGCCTCCTCGGCCGCCACCAGTTCGGTTCCTCGACGGAGCCCCGTCACCACCACCGTTTCGGGGGCGAGCGATCGGACCGCCTCACGAACACCCTTCTCCTGCTCAGTGGTCGGGGTGGAGGAACCGACGACGAGCAACGCCGGTCCGATCGGCCACGGGACCGCTGGGTCAGGGGTCGCCGAGTCGTCCTTGGCTGTCGGTGACCCGGCCCCCTCCAGTCCGACCAGGTCCTGAAGCGCCGAGACGGCCAGCCGATCTGCCAGTTCGTTCATCGGATCACCCGAATGACCCTTCACCCAGCTGAACTCGAGTTCACCGGCATCGAGTCGTGGGAGCGCCTCGTCGAGCAGCGGTTCCCACAGATCACGATTCGCCACCGGCTTGCGTTGCGAGTTCTTCCATCCCCGCTTGCGCCATCCGTCGTGCCAACGATCCCTGAAACAGTTGACCACATAGGTCGAGTCGGAGTGGATGTGGAGCGGGCCGGGGTTCGCCCGTAGGGCCTCCAGCACCGCCTTCACCTCCATCCGCTGGTTGGTCGTATCCAGCTCGGCCCCGCTGCCGTCCGGTCCATCGGGAATCACCCATGCCCATCCCCCCGGTCCGGGGTTCCCCGAGCATGCGCCGTCGGTGTACACGTGCGTCGGTGGCATTCGCCAAGCCTAGAAGTCATAAGATGGCTCCATGAGCACGAATGGATTCCTCGGCAACTTCCCCGACATCGACCCGCAGGAGACCAACGAATGGCTCGAATCGCTCGAAACGGTCAACGGTGTCAGCGGCAAGACGCGCGCCCGCTATCTGCTCGGCCGCATGAATCAACGCGCCCGCGAACTCCAGCTCGGCAACTCCGAGGCGATCTCCACCGACTACGTCAACACGATTCCCGCCGAGGACCAGCCGTTCTTCCCCGGCGATGAAGACACCGAACGCCGGATCCGGGCGTTCATCCGCTGGAACGCTGCCGCCATGGTCGTCCGAGCCAACAAGATCTCCGACGGCATCGGCGGGCACCTGTCGACGTTCGCCTCCTCGGCTGCTCTCTACGAAGTGGGGTTCAACCACTTCTTCCGAGGCAAGGACGACGGGCTGGCAGGCGACGCCGTCTACTTCCAGGGTCACGCCGCCCCGGGGGTGTACGCCAGGGCGTTTCTCGAAGGCCGCCTGAGCGAAGCTCAGCTCGACAACTTCCGTCGGGAGGTGGGGGGCAACGGCCTGTCGAGCTATCCCCACCCC
>JAHEJO010000055.1:0-1080 GCA_024638805.1 Acidimicrobiales bacterium | reverse complement strand
GACGAGAACCTCGAGCTCGGTCTGCCCCCGTTCACCAAGACGCCGCACATCAACACGATCCCGCCCGACGCCCAGCCGTTCTTCCCTGGTGACGAACAGCTCGAGCGCCGTATCCGACGGTTCATCCGGTGGAACGCCGCGGCGATGGTGGTTCGCGCCAACACCGACACCGGTGTCGGCGGGCACCTCTCGACCTACGCCAGCTCGGCGTCACTGCTCGAGGTGGGCTTCAACCACTTCTTCCGGGGCAAGGGTGACGGCCAGCCCGGTGATCACGTCTACTTCCAGGGCCACGCCGCTCCCGGGGTCTACGCCCGGGCCTACATCGAAGGCCGGCTCACCGTCGAGCAGCTCGACAACTTCCGCCAGGAAGCCGGCGGCAACGGCCTGTCGAGCTATCCCCACCCCCGGCTCATGCCCGACTTCTGGGAGTACCCGACGGTCTCGATGGGCCTGGCGCCGATCAACTCGATCTATCACGCCCGCTTCCTGCGGTATCTCGCCGACCGCCGGATCGAGGACACGAGCCGGAGCAGGGTGTGGGCATTCCTCGGCGACGGTGAGACCGACGAACCCGAGACGCTGGGGGCTATCTCGCTCGCCACCCGTCACGGACTCGACAATCTCACCTGGGTCATCAACTGCAACCTTCAGCGGCTCGACGGTCCGGTGAGGGGCAACGGCAAGATCATTCAGGAGCTCGAGTCGGTCTTCCGGGGCGCCGGCTGGAACGTCATCAAAGTGATCCACGGCAGCCGGTGGGACGAGCTTCTGCTCAAAGACGTGGACGGTGTCCTGCTCCACAAGATGAACACCACCGTCGACGGCGAATTCCAGCGCTATGCGGTCGAGGACGGGGCCTTCATCCGAGAGCGTTTCTTCGGTCCCGATCCGCGCTTGCGCAAGATGGTGGAGGATCTGTCCGACGACGATCTCCGCGCTCTTCCTCGGGGCGGACATGATTATCAGAAGGTCTTTGCCGCCTACAAGGCGGCCACCGAACATCGAGGGCAACCGACGGTGATCCTGGCCAAGACGATCAAGGGCTGGACCCTGGGTGAGGGCTTCGAAGGACGCAAT
>JAHEJO010000179.1 GCA_024638805.1 Acidimicrobiales bacterium | reverse complement strand
GGGCAGCCCGGTGCAGTTGCGCCCGGAGGACTTCGAGATCGAGCAGACCGAGCAGGCGATCACCAGTTCCACCGTCCTGCTGCTGGACATCAGCTATTCGATGGTGTGGGAAGGCCGGTTCCTTCCGGCCAAGAAGGTTGCTTTGGCGCTCCAGAGTCTCATCACCGGCCAGTATCCGAAGGACTACTTCGGTTTGGTGGCGTTCAATTTCCAGGCCCGGGAAGTGCCGGGGCGCCTTCTGCCCAACCTCGATTCACCCAACACCCAAGGAACGAATCTTCACTACGCGCTGTTCCTGGCAAGGCGTATGCTGGCCGGCCAGTCGGGCACCAAACAGATCATCTGTGTCACCGACGGCGAACCGACGGCGTTCACCGACGCCAACGGTCATTCCCATTTCACCTATCCCTACACCGAACACGCCGAACGGCTCGCCATGGAAGAGGTCCTTCGCTGCACCAGGGCCGGCATCACCATCAACACCTTCATGCTCGGCGATTCGCCTTCGCTCGTGCAGTTCGTGCACAAGATCACCCACATCAACAGGGGTCGGGCGTTCTATACGACCCCGGAGAACCTGGGCGACTATGTGCTGGTCGACTTCCTGAAGGGTAAGAAAAGTCGGATCTGAGAGCCGACGGCTACGTCACCAGTGGTGGTCGAAACTCCACGCTCGGTCGACATCGACTGCCGCAAGCGCAGCACAAACGGAAAAAGCCTGCATTAATCGGCTCATCGGGGTTGCCATCCGCGTATCACAGTGTTGTAATTACATCGGAGCTAGCAATGGCGATCGTAACGCATCGTTCGACCGTGGTGGGGGATAGAGGCTCTCTAACCCCCGCGCCCACCATTGGCGATTTCGTTCGTCGGCTCCACCACAACACCCAACACTCACCGTCTCGGAATGAACGGCGGAGAAGGACCTGGAACCATGGCCCGAAAGCAACTCATGATCGACACCTCCTGGCAGACTCACGCCAACTGCCTCGGTGTCGACCCTGACCTGTTCTTCCCCGAACGAGGAGCATCAACGCGCGAGGCCAAGGAGGTCTGCCGCGGCTGCGTCGTCAAGGACGACTGCCTCGAGTATGCGCTGGCCAGCGGCGAGAAGTTCGGGATCTGGGGTGGCATGAGCGAACGGGAGCGGCGTCGGATTCGCCGCCAGCGGGCGCAGGAACGTGCGGCCCGGGTCGCTGCGATGGCCGGCGTCACGGCCTGACTCTGCACACCTGCGACTATCGGCGGTGGCGCCGAGGGTGTACGATCTCCTGAGACTCTCAAGGAGAACGATTCGTATGCGAGGACCCCAAGGCTGGGAATTCATCATCATTCTGGTTCTGGTCCTGGTGCTCTTCGGTGGTGCCAAGATCCCCCAGCTGGCCCGCAACCTCGGCCGAGCGCAAAAGGAATTCAAGGACGGAATGGATACCGGAGCCAATGAGGCCTCCGATTCGGAGTCCGATACCGCTGTCTGACGTTGCATCCGTCCCGACCTGGGAGGAAGTAGCGACCGAACACGGTCGATTCCTCTACGCCCTCGCCTACCGCCTCACCGGCAACCACCACGACGCCCAGGATGTCGTGCAGGAAGTTCTTCTGCGCGTCGAACGTGGCTTGACCAACTACCAACCGGGCAACATCGAAGGTTGGCTGAGCCGTATCACCACGAACGCGTTCCTCGACCGGGTCCGCAAGCAGAAACGCCGACCGACCGTCGCTCTGCCGGACGAACCCGACCGGGTCATGCAGGGTTCGCCGGGCGCTGATGCCGAGCTGGCCCAGCAGGAGCTACCCGAGCACCTGCAGATCCTGCTCAACGGTCTGTCCCCGGAATATCGGGTCCCGGTCGTTCTCAAGGATGTCGTGGGATTCACCTACGAAGAGATCGGTGAGGCCCTCGCCATCCCATTGGGTACGGTGCGAAGTCGCATCCATCGGGGTCGGGCCCAGCTTCGCGCAGCACTGGCATTGGAGAACGACGATGACTGACGCATTCGGTGGCTACAACGTCGATTGGTCCGGCGGTTCGGAGGAACCGTGGGAGAAGCAGATCGCGTCACTTCTGGGCAGCCTTCCCCCGGTCGAACCTCCACCCGGCTTTCTCGAGAACCTCGTAGCATCGGGCCCCGAGATCCGCGGGGCCTTCGCCCTCGATGGTGACTCGGCGTTCGCGTTCCCTGTGCTCGAAGTCGATCAAGACGACTAGTTGGGGGTCGGAAACGCTAGTTGGGGGTCGGAAACGCATGCCGGTCTCAGGACGACGATCCATCCGCCCACACTGCGTCCCCGACCTAGCCATGACGCTCACAAGTCGTGGCGAGATCTCGGTCCTTGCCTGTCGAGCGGCTGATCACCCTGCCATCCATCAGCATTGCTCAGCAGTCTCCCAGGTGTGACCACCGGGGAGGTTGTCATGGGGGATGGGATTAGGACCGAACGCCGAATACCTCGATGTCGACCTGGGTTTCCTCGGCGGGGTGATGAGCACGAGCGGCCAGACGACGCGCTTTGAGCATCCTTCGGCGCTGACGCTCCGACGCCCCGCCCCAGACACCGTGGTCGATACGCATCTCGAGGGCGTGGGCCAGACACGGATCCTTCACCGGGCATGACGCGCAGATCTTCTTTGCGGCCTCCACGCCCACCCCGTCACTCGGGAAGAACACCGATGGGGGGTGGTTGTTGCAGTTGCCGCGCGCCATCCACGTCGTTTCCATAGTGTGTCAGACGCTCGGTACGGCCAAATGGTTCCATATTCCCATGGATTTCTTGGGTAACGCGCCTCACGAAGTCGGTCTGCTGACCCAGAGCGCGCAGCGGTCACCCTAGGTGCTTGCGTCTCATGGGCGGCTGCTCCTCGCCCACTCGCTCGTTTGTGGTGCCCGGGGCCACGACGGGAATGCCGGCCCGGCAGTATGATCGCCCGGTGACCGATGTGGACCAAGCCGAGATCTCCGAACCCGTGGCCTATGTGGTCATCACCTACCTCGGGCCGGTGGCCCCGCACTGGGACGTCCGGGCCAACTACGGCGACCCGGCGCTGATCGAGGGTTTCCGAGCGCGGGTCAACGCCCGCCTGCTTCTGATTCCGCGGCACGACCCGCAGTTCAATCGCAACAAGATGCGTGTGAATCGCGATGCCGAGAGAGAATTGATCAAGCTCGACTGGGATCTTGGCGACGTTGTTGAGGAGGCCGGCGCCGGCCGACCTCCGATGGACGATCCGCGGCGGCCCCGTTGATCCCTGCGAAAGCGAAATTGACATGCCCGATCTAATCGGAGTCGACCTCGGCGGCACCAAGATCCTTGCCCGTTTCGTCGATCCCCAAACCGGACGGTCGCGTAAGCGGGTCAAACGATCGACGCCGACCACCGGCCCCGATGGTGTTCTGAGAGCTCTTGCCGAGGTCATCACCGAACTCGACCCGGGTCAAACGGCGGCGGCCGTCGGTGTCGGAGTCCCCGGCTTGGTCACATCGGCCGGGGTGGTCACGTACTGTCCCAACATTCCCGGTTGGGATGACGAGGTCGATGTGGCAACGAAGTTGCGAAAGAAACTCGGCCGACCGGTCGCCGTCGGCAACGACGTCAGCGTGGGAGCTCTGGCCGAACATCGTGTTGGAGCGGGACGGGGAGTGGCCGACATGGCTACGGTCTTCGTCGGCACGGGTGTCGGCGGTGGATTGGTGCTGAACAATCGAATGGTCGCCGGGAAACGGGGCATGGCCGGCGAGATCGGACACGTGACCACCCACCCGGGGGGCCGGATCTGCGGGTGCGGTCGAGCCGGGCATCTCGAGGCGTACGCCGGCCGGGCCGGAATCGAGGCCGAAGCTCGGCGTCTTCACGCACTGGGCGTCGAGAACGAACTCGTTCGTCAGGCCGGCGACGGCCGGATCCGTTCGAGCCAGATCGCCAAGGCGCTCGAGTTGAGCGACCAAGTAACGGTCAGTCTGATCAACGACGCCGTCGAGGCGTTGGCGATCGCCATAGGTTCGGTCGCCACACTGCTCGACCTCGAACTGATCGTGCTCGGCGGCGGGGTTGTCGATCGCATGGGTCAGGACTTCGTCGACCGGATCGCGCAATCCAAGGGTTTCGGCGGGTTCGGTAGCGATGTCTGCGAATTGAAACTTGCCGAACGGTTGGATGACGCCGGGGTCGTCGGTGCGGCCATCCTCGCCGCCGACCTGTTCGGCTGATCCCGAGCCCGAGCCCGAGCCCGAGCGCCTGCGGCGTCACCGTGCCGCAGAGCCCATGCGCAGCAGATCGCGGAGCGCGTCGGCGGCGGGGTGATCGAGTCGGTCGGAGCGG
>JAHEJO010000178.1 GCA_024638805.1 Acidimicrobiales bacterium | reverse complement strand
CGACGGTCACCAGCATGCTCCGGATGCGGTCGCCCTTGGCGCGGTCGCACTCGTCGTCGAGCAGCAACTCCCGGTCGACGTTCCCCAGATCCGCGTGGCCGACGCCCGTCGGGCGATGGGGCCCGCCGCTGCAGCCGTGTACGGTCATCCAGACCGCGAGATCACGGTGATCGGCGTGACCGGCACCAACGGCAAGACGACCGTCACCCACATGCTGGCCTCGATGCTCGGCTTCGCCGGCAGGTCGGTCGAGGTTCTGGGCACACTCTCGGGTTCTCGTACGACACCGGAGGCGACCGATCTGTTTGCCCACCTCGCCGACTTGCGTGACCGATCGATTCGGTATCTGGCGATGGAAGTCTCGAGCCACGCACTCGCCTTGCATCGGGTGTCGGGGCTCTTGTTCGACGTTGCCGCTTTCACCAACCTGTCGCAGGACCATCTCGATTTCCATTCGACGATGGAGGACTACTTCGAGGCCAAAGCCCGCCTGTTCGACCCGAGCGTGTCCCGACGTGCGATCGTCGGTGTCGACGACCCTGCCGGTCGCAAGCTGCTCGAACGCCGTCCCGATGCCGTGCCGTATGGCCTGGCGGACGCCGAGTCTCTACGGCTCGACGGTCCCACATCGTCCTTCGTCTGGCGGGGCTATCCGGTGACACTGCAGCTCGCCGGCGAGCACAACGTTCAGAACGCATTGTGTGCGGCAACGGTCATGGCAGAGCTGGGTTTCTCCGACGACGCCGTCGCCGACGCCCTCGGCGCCATCGACCCCGTTCCCGGTCGTATGGAGTGGGTCGGGCTCGGCCAACCGTTTCGGGTGGTCGTCGACTTCGCCCACACTCCCGAGAGTCTCCGCGTCGCCCTGGCCGCCTGTCGGAACTCAGCCGCCGACCAGCGCAAGGTGTTGGTCGTCTTCGGCTGCGGTGGCGACAGGGATCGGGCCAAACGACCCTCGATGGGCGCCGTGGCGGCGGCCGGCGCCGACACGCTGATCGTGACCTCCGACAATCCCCGGAGTGAGGATCCGCAGTCGATCATCGACCAGATCCTCGCGGGCGTGCCCGCCGGGACCAACGTGTTCGACGAAGTCGATCGGGAGAAGGCGATCGATTGGGCGGTGACTGCCGCCGAGCCCGGCGATGTCGTCCTGATCGCCGGCAAGGGTCACGAAACGACCCAGATCATCGGCGACCGCGTCGTCGAATTCGATGATCGAGTGACCGCTGTGGTGAGCCTGCAGAGAGCACGATGGTGACCCAGCCATGATTCGTCTTCTCACCGCCGCTGGGATCGCGTTTGCCGTCAGCGCTCTCGGCACTCGATTCCTGATCGATCTGCTCACCCGGAACCGCATCGGCCAGCCGATCCGTGAGGACGGTCCCCAGGGGCACATCATCAAGGCGGGCACACCCACCATGGGTGGGATCGCCATCGTGGCCGGCGCCTTCGCCGGCTACTTCTTCAGTCACCTTCTCATCGGTGGCATCTTCACCCGTTCGGGGCTCCTGGCGATGGGAGCGATCATCGGCGCCGGTGGGGTCGGATTGTTGGACGACTGGTTGAAGGTCTCTCGCGAGCGCAATCTGGGGCTCACCAAAACCACCAAGATGCTCGGGCTGCTGACGGTCGCCCTCGGTTTCGCCATCGGCACGCAGATGTTCACGAGCACTCGGACCGAACTGTCCTTCACTCGGTACACCAGCCTGGACCTGGGAACCGTCGGGTGGATCCTCTGGGCGGTGCTGCTGATCATCGGCGCCAGCAACGCCGTCAACCTGACCGATGGACTCGACGGGTTGGCGGCAGGGTCGGGGATCTTTTCGTTCGCGGCATTCGTTCTCATCGGCTTCTGGATCTTTCGGCAGGCCGACGCACGAGCTGCGTTGTACGACGTTCCTCACGCTCTCGACCTGGCTGTGGTGGCGGTCGCCATGGTGGGGTCGCTGGGTGGGTTTCTCTGGTTCAATGCCGCACCGGCGGACATCTTCATGGGTGACACCGGTTCGCTGGCGATCGGTACGGGGCTTGCCACTCTCGCACTGCTCACCAACACCCATCTGCTCTTGCCGATCATCGGTGGGGTGTACGTGGCGGAGACGTTGTCGGTGATGCTGCAAGTCGGCTATTTCAGAGTGACGGGGGGTCGCCGCCTCTTTCGTATGGCGCCCATCCATCATCATTTCGAGCTGGCCGGGTGGCGGGAGACAAAGGTGATCGTTCGGTTCTGGCTGATCGCCGGAGGACTCACCGCAGTGGCGCTCGGCCTTTTCTATGCCGATTGGGTCGGAGCGGTGGAGATCGCCAAATGATCGCCGTGGGGAGAGCCCGATGAGTGCCGCCGCCCCGCCGCGTCCGCCCCGAAGGAAAGCGTCCACCGAGTCGCGATCCCGGCCGACGACCAAGAAGTCCAGCTCGGGCCGGTCCGGCGCCAAGAAACGCACATCCAGGCCTGCGGCATCGAGGCCGGCGAAGGCACGACGGATTGGCCGCAAGACCACTGCGCCCACCACCGGCAAAGCGGCCACGAGCAGAACTCGGAGAGCTACGACTCCGACGAAAAAGGCGGCATCTCGGACAGAACCGACCGGGAAGGCGACCCGGAAGAAGGCGAGCCGAACAGCACCGACCAAGAAGGCGACCCGGAAGGCGACGACAACGACCGCAACCACACGGGTTGGGGCCAAGCGGGCCAGTAGGACAGCAGGGCCTCCGGCCAAGGCGTCGAAAGCGACGAACAAGAAGCGCACCGCCCGGCGATCGGCGCAATCTTCGCGCCTGGCCGCCAAGGATCGGAGACCGAGCGCAACCGCCGCACCGCCGGCTGCGGCCCGCTTCGAGGCGAACACCGGCCGGCCGCGATTTGCGGTCAACGGCGCCGGTCGCTCACGCACAAGAACCGGTTCCGATCGACGTCTTCGGGATCGATGGCGGCCGGTGCCGACCGCCAAACTTCCTGCGACCGAGGTGGGCGAACGAGTCGGCTGGTCGATCACGATCCTCGTCATCGGGCTGACCCTGTTCGGCCTGGTGATGGTGCTGTCGGCGTCGTCGGTATCGAGTGTGCACAAGTTCGATTCGTCGCCTTTCTTCCAGTTCTCCCGGCAGCTCAGATATGCGATCCTCGGCGCCATCGCCTTCGTCGTCGGTAGCAGGGTGAACTACCGACACGCAGCTCGTCTGGCCATCCCCGCTGGGCTGTTCAGCGCGCTACTCCTCGCGATCGTGCTCATTCCCGGAGTCGGTCGCAACGTCAACGGTTCGAGCCGCTGGCTTGCGTTCGGTCCGGTCGTGATCCAACCGGCCGAATTCGCCAAACTGTCGTTGATCCTGATGGCTGCAACGCTCCTGAGTCGACGGGAACTGCAGATGCACCGGTCGGAGCGGACGATACGACCCGTACTGATCATGGTGGGGGCGTACTCTGCCCTACTCATCGCGCAGCCCAAACTGGGTACGCCCATCATCATGGGCATGGTGGCGTTGCTGATGTTGTTCGTGGCCAAAGCGCACGTCGGCCATTTGGTCAAGTGGGCCTTCGTCGGCCTGGCCGGCGCCGTTCTGCTGGCCTATTCGGCACCCTATCGGCGAGCTCGGGTGCTGGCCTTCCTCGACCCCTGGGACACACCGGACGGGATCGGGATGCAGACGATCCAAAGTCAGGTCGGCATCGCCTCCGGTGGTCTACTGGGAAGGGGATTGGGGGCGAGTCGAGCCAAGTGGGGATTCCTCCCCGAGGCTCAGACCGATTTCATCTTCGCTGTCGTGGCCGAGGAACTCGGCGTGTTGGGCGGCCTCGCCCTCGTCCTCGCCTTCGGTCTGTTCGGTTATCTGGGCTTCCACACGGCGCTTCGTGCCCCGGATGGTTTCGGCCGTCTCCTCGCCGCCGGCCTGACGATTTGGGTCATCACTCAGGCCGCTCTGAACATCGGCATGGCTCTCGGTCTCATGCCGATCACCGGGGAACCGCTCCCGTTCGTCTCCGCCGGTGGGTCGAGCCTGGTCACCACACTCTTCGCCAGCGGACTGCTCGTCGGAGTCGCCCGTCGTGGCCGCTGAGCACCGGCGTGTGCTGATCGTCGGTGGGGGGACCGCAGGCCACACCAATCCGGGGATCGCGGTGGCCGAGGCGCTCGTGGCTCAGGGGCTCGAGCCCGGCGACATCGGGTTCGTGGGCAGTGCCCGGGGGAATGAATCGATGCTGGTCCCACGAGCTGGATTCGGCATCGATGTGCTGCCGGGGCGCGGAATCCCGCGAACTATCGGCCTCGCTGCCCTCAAGAGCATGATCGAGCTGGTCGCGGCGAGCATCCGTGCAGTGCCACTCGTACGGCGCCGCAGACCAGAGGTGGTGCTCTGTTTGGGTGGCTACGCCGCGTTCGCTCCGAGTTTGGCGGCCCGGCT
>JAHEJO010000177.1 GCA_024638805.1 Acidimicrobiales bacterium | reverse complement strand
GCCTCATCGGGCTCGAGGGCTGGCTCACCGAACTCCTCGTCAACCGAAGGAGGGTCGAGCAACCGGGCGACAGCCGAGACCCGATCGCCGGCACCCAGGTTCATGACCGAGACCCCTGATGCATCGCGACCCTGTTGAGAGATGTCGCTGACGCGAATCCTGATGACGACACCATTCTCCGAGATCAGGATCATCTGATCGTTCTCGCGGACGAATGTCGCACCAACGACCAGACCCTTCCTGTCGTTCACCTTGACGGCGCGTACACCGAGCCCGCCACGATTCTTGGCGGTGAACAGCTCGGGGTCCACGCGCTTGCCGAAACCCTCGTTCGTGATGACCAACAGCATCGCGTCACGGGAATGGACATCCATGGAGACCAGACGGTCGCCGGGCCGGAACTTCATCCCCCGCACTCCGGCCGCCGTGCGCCCCATCGCTCGAACCCGGCCCTCGTCGAACCGCAACGCCTGGCCCTTCTCCGACACCATGAAAATGTCGTTGATGCCATTGGTCGGCACGACGTGGACCAGCTCATCGCCTTCGTTGAGATTGATCGCCCGGAGGCCGGCCTTGAGATTCGAGTCGTATGCGTTGAAGAGGGTCTTCTTGACCCGACCGGTCCGGGTGGCGAAGAACAGATACCGATTGGTCTCGTAATCCCGGGTGTCGATGATCGCCTGGATCTTCTCGTCGGCATCCAGCGGTAGCAGATTGACCAGCGCCAATCCCCGCGAGGTCCGACTCGAGATCGGAACCTGATGCGCCTTGATGCGATAAACCTTGCCCCGGTTGGAGAAGAACAGCAGGTAGGCGTGCGCGGACGTTTGCACGAGATGGCTGATCAGATCGTCGTCGTCGTCCTTCAGCTTGGCACCGGTGATGCCCCGACCACCTCGCGCTTGAGCCCTGAACTCACCGACCGACACCGACTTGATGTAGCCGCTGGCACTCAGCGTGATGATCACGTCCTCGTCGTCGATCAGATCCTCGATCCCCAATTCACCGGGATCGCTCTCGAGCACGCTGCGGCGCTGGTCGGCAAACTCGTTCTTGATCTCGCTCAATTCGTCCTTGATCACCTGGTCGCGTTTGATCGGATCGGCCAGGATCGCGTCGAGTTCGGTGATCAGCGCCTGCTTCTCGGCGAATTCCTCCTCGAGGTTGACCCGGGCCAGCCGGGTCAGCGCTCCGATCCTCATGTCGAGGATGGCGTCAGCCTGCACCGTCGAGAACGAGAACGGCGCGGCCTCCAGTCCGATCCTGGCCTGTTGACGGTCGTCGCTGGCGCGGATCAGGGCGATGATCTCGTCGAGCACGTCGCGAGCTCGGATGAGGCCTTCGAGGATGTGGATCCGGGCGGCCGCTTTGTCCCGATCGTGTTGTGAGCGCCTCGTGATCACCTCGCGCTGATGGTCGACGTACGCCACCAGGAGATCCCGAAGGTTCAGCGTTCGTGGCACACCATCGACCAGGGCGACCATGTTGGCGCTGAAGGTGGACTGCATCGGAGTGAACTTGTACAGATTGTTCAGGACCACGATCCCGGCTGCGTCCCGCTTGAGTTCGAAGACCAAACGCAGTTCACCCCTAGCCGACTCGTTGCGGATCTCGCGGATACCGTCGATTACCCCTTTTTCGACCATTTCGGCGGCCTTGCGGGCGATTTGGTCGACCGAGGTCTGGTACGGGACCTCGGTCACCACGATCTCGTTGCGCTTGTTGTCCTCGACGACTTCGGCGACCGCCCGCATTTTGATGCTGCCCTTGCCCGTCCGATAGGCGTCCCGGATGCCGCCTCGACCCAGGATCTTCGCCCCCGTGGGGAAATCGGGGGCCTGGACCAAGGCGGCCAGGTCATCGGGTGTTGCATCGGGATGGTCGATGAGGTGGACGGCCGCATCGATCGTCTCACCCAGGTTGTGGGGTGGGATGTTCGTTGCCATGCCGACCGCGATCCCCTGACTCCCGTTCACCAACAGATTGGGGAACCTCGCCGGCAGGACGACGGGCTCCTGCTTCTTGCCGTCGAAGTTGTCGACGAGGTCGACGGTGTCCTGGTCGATACCCTCGACCATCTTCATCGCCAGGGCGGTGAGTCGGGCTTCGGTGTAACGGTATGCAGCGGGCGGATCGTCGGGCGAGCCGAAGTTGCCGTGGGGGTCCACGAGCGTGTGGCGGAGCGAGAAACCCTGGCCCATGCGGACCATGGCGTCATAGATGGCCGTGTCACCGTGCGGGTGGTAACTGCCGATCACCTCACCGACGACGGTGGCCGACTTCACGTGCGCCCTGGCCGGCGTATGCCCCCGATCGAACATCGCCCACAGAATCCGGCGATGGACAGGCTTGAGTCCGTCTCGAGCGTCAGGAAGCGCCCGCGACACGATGACCGACATGGCGTAGTCGAGGAACGACTGCTCCATCTCGGTCTGGATCTCGATGGGCTCGATGCTTCCGGGCAGTTCGATACGATCCTCACCGTCATCTGTGGGCGTGTCGGATGGTGGCACGTCTGACATGTTCTTCGTTCCTAATCAGATATCGAGGAAGCGGACATCGTCGGCGTTGTTCTGTATGAACAGCTTCCGGCTCTCGACGTCCTCGCCCATCAGGACTGCGAAGATCTCATCGGCCACCGCCGCCGTCTCGACGGTCACCCGCAGAAGCGTGCGGTGATCCGGATCCATGGTCGTGAGGCGGAGTTCTTCGGCGTCCATTTCGCCAAGACCCTTGAGTCGGGCGAACTCCGCATTGGGATTGTCGAGTCTGTAGGCATCCCGCGCCGAGTCGTCCTTCAGGTACACCTTGGATCGACCCGCCTGGGTCGAATACAGCGGTGGCTGTGCCACATAGACGTAGCCGGCTTCGACGAGGGGGCGCATCTGCCTGAAGAAGAAGGTCAATAGGAGCGTGCGGATGTGCGACCCGTCGACATCGGCGTCGGCCAGGAGAATCACCTTGTGATAGCGGGCCTTTTCGACCTCGAATTCCTCGCCGACACCGGCCCCCATCGCCTGGATCAGCGAGATGATCTCGGTGTTCTTGAAGATGCGGTCCTGTCGGGCTCGTTCGACGTTGAGGATCTTTCCCCGGATCGGGAGGATCGCCATCGTGAAAGGGTCCCGAGCGTCCTTGGCCGTACCGCCGGCGGAGTTGCCTTCGACGATGAACAGTTCGGACTCCGATGGGTTCTTGCTCTGGCAGTCGGCAAGCTTGCCCGGCAACCCAGCCCCGTGCAGGACCGATTTGCGAACCGTTTGACGGGCCTTCATCGCAGCGATCCGACCCCGCTGGGCATGTACCGCCTTGTTGACCATCGCCCTGGCCTCTTTGGGATGTTCCTCCAACCATTCCGCCAGCCGGTCGTTGGTGGCCTTGGTGACCAATGAACGGACCGAGACGTTCCCCAGCTTGGACTTGGTCTGACCCTCGAATTGGGGTTCGCTCAAGCGCACAGAGATGATCGCCGTCATTCCTTCGCGGATGTCCTCACCCTGGAGGTTCTCGTCCTTCTCCTTCAAGACGTTGTACTGCCGGGCGTACGCATTGACGGTCCGGGTCAACGCCGATCGAAATCCCTCTTCGTGCATTCCACCCTCGGTGGTCGAAATACCGTTGGCGAAGCTGTGGATCCCGTCGCTGAGGTAGCCGGTGTTCCAGGCAAAGGCGATCTCGACCTCTTCGGCAGCGCCCTTTTCGACGAAGTGGCCAACTTCGTCGAACAGTGCCTCTTTGGTCGAGTTGAGGTGCCGTACGAAGTCCTTGATCCCGCCGTCGTAGCGGTAAACGATCTCATCGGCATCGGGATGCCGATCATCGCGCAGGTGGATCTCGAGGCCAGCGTTGAGGAACGCCATCGTCTGAAAGCGTTCCATCATCGTCTTACGGGCGAAGGTCGTCCCCTCCTTGAACACCGTCGGGTCCGGCCAGAACCGGACGATAGTGCCCGTGCGAGGGGTCCCACCGTCATCGAGTGGTGACGCCCCGATGACCCTCAGTGGCTGGTCGGGCTCGCCACCTCGCCGGAACGACATGAAGTGGCGTTCGCCGTCACGGTCGATCTCGACTTCGAGACGTTCGGACAGGGCGTTGACGACCGAAACTCCGACCCCGTGCAACCCGCCGGAAACCGTGTAACCCTCGCCGCCGAACTTGCCACCGGCGTGCAGAACGGTGAGCACCACTTCTGCCGCGGAAAGACCTTGGTACTTCGGATGGGGATCGACAGGAATCCCTCGACCATCGTCGACGACTTCGACACCACCATCATCCATGATCCGAACGGAGATGAGATCGCAATAGCCGGCCATCGCCTCGTCGACCGCATTGTCAACAACCTCCCAAACCAGATGGTGTAGACCCAGCGGACCGGTTGAACCGATGTACATGCCGGGCCGTTTCCGAACAG
>JAHEJO010000176.1 GCA_024638805.1 Acidimicrobiales bacterium | reverse complement strand
CATACGGATCGATCCACCATACGGAACAAACCCGGATGGTGGACCCGACGATACCGCTCTCCCCCGGTGCCGTCTACCGGAATCCGAGAAATTCTTGTTCGGCCGCAAGCCAACGCAACACAGCGAATTCTCCCCGTTTTCTGTGGACAGCGGGCGTTGCAACCGATAGTGTGCCGACAACTGCGCATGGTTCCACCATGCGGAACAACCCCGGCCTGTTTGCGTCGACCGGCCGTCGACGCGACCTCTGAGGAGCCGCCAATGAGCGACGACGATCTGGATCTCAGCAGCCTCGACGATGCCGAGTTGGTCGAGCAGATGCATGACGATCTGTACGACGGCATGGCCGAAGAGATCGCAGAGGGAACCCAGATCCTGTTGGGCAGGTCGTGGAGCCCCGAGCGAGTGCTGAACGTCGCGCTCGTGGAGGGCATGCGTGTCGTCGGCGAAGACTTCCGCGACGGCATCCTCTTCGTCCCGGAAGTCCTCCTTGCTGCCAACGCCATGAAGGCCGGAATGGCGATCCTCCGCCCGCTGCTCGCCGAGACAGGCGCCGAACAGGTTGGCAAGGTGGTGATCGGCACCGTCAAGGGCGACATCCACGACATCGGCAAGAACCTGGTCGGCATGATGCTCGAGGGCAGCGGATTCGAGGTCATCGACCTCGGCATCAACATCGACGTCGACACCTATCTCGCTGCTCTCGCTGAACACAGCCCGGACATCCTCGGGATGTCGGCGTTGCTCACAACGACGATGCCGTACATGAAGGTGGTCATCGACACCATGGTCGAACGCGGGATCCGCAACGACTACATCGTGCTGGTGGGCGGCGCGCCGCTGAACGAGGAGTTCGGCGCCGCGGTCGGCGCCGACGCCTACTGCCGCGATGCCGCCGTTGCGGCGGAGACGGCGGAAGCGCTGGTTCTCGCCCGGCGCCTGGTCGGCGGAGAAGACTGAGCGTGGCGAACGGCACCCCGGCAACCCGGAGCGTCTGGGTGCTGGGCTGTGGCGCCATCGCCGCCGAACTGACCGCCGTGCTCGGCCAGATCGACTCGCTCGACATCACACTGGAGCATCTCCCCGGCATCCTGCACAATCGCCCCGACCAGATACCCGACGCCATCGAGCGGCGGCTCATCGACCGGGCCGAGCACTTCGACCAGGTGATCCTGGGGTACGCCGACTGCGGCACCGGAGGTCGGCTGGATGCACTGCTCCAGCGCTGGGACCACGTGACGCGGCTCCCAGGCGCCCATTGCTACGAGTTCTTCACGGGCCGCGCGGCCTTCGAGGATCTCAACGACCCCTACACGTTCTCTCTCACGGACTACCTGGCGCGACACTTCGACCTGTTCGTATGGCGAGGACTCGGCCTCGACCGTTGGCCGCATCTGATCGACGACTACTTCAAGCACTATCGCCGTCTCGTCTACCTGTCTCAGCAGCCGACCGGGGATCTCGTCGAACGTGCCCGGCAGGCTGCCGAACTCCTCGGACTGGAATTCGAACACGTCCACACCGGGCTCGACCCCCTCCGGCAGGCCATCGATGAACTCGTCCCCGCCGAGGAGACGCACGTTGGCTGAGCTCACTGTGATCTCATGGAGAGACATCCCCGCCCAGGTGGTGGCGCGTTCAGGCCGCACCCGGGCGAGCATCGAGCTGCCCGGTCGCTTTCAGATCGCCATCGACCGGGCGGCCATGAATGCCGGGCTGTTCGGGGCCGACACCTACCTGGAGGAGTGGCGCCGCACATCGACGCCGTGCGGCGACGACCTCGATGCCGCGGCGTCAGCCGAGGTCGAACGACTCGTAGCCGCCCATCCGCCCGAAGCGATCAACCGGCTGGTGGCCAACAACGGCCATGCGGGCAGCCCCAACGGAGAGAACCAATGACAGACACCGTGCTCAGCAGCCCAACCCGCGAGACCGTCATCGGATTCGATCGACCGTTCGCGATCATCGGAGAGCGGATCAATCCGACCGGCCGCAAACTCCTCGCCGAGGAGATGAAGCAGGGCGATTTCTCCAGGGTCGAGACAGATGCGGTGGCACAGGTCGCGGCCGGCGCCCACATGCTCGACGTCAATGCCGGCATCCCACTCGCGGACGAGCCTGCGATCCTGGCCAAGACCGTTCAGTTGGTGCAGAGCCTGGTGGACGTGCCACTGTCGATCGACTCCTCGATCGTCGAGGCACTCGAAGCGGGTCTGAGCGCGTACCAGGGGAAGGCACTCGTGAACTCGGTGACCGGCGAGGACGAGCAGATGGAGCGCGTGCTGCCGCTGGTCGCCAAGCACGGTGCCGCCGTGGTGGCGATCACCAACGACGAAACGGGCATATCCACAGATCCCGATGTGCGCTTCGAGGTGGCCAGGAAGATCGTCAACCGAGCCGCCGACCACGGCATCCCCTACTCCGACATCGTCGTCGACCCGCTGGTGATGCCGATCGGAGCCATGGGCACTGCCGGACAGCAGGTGTTCCATCTCGTCAGACGACTCAGAGTCGAGTTGAAGGTCAACACGACCTGTGGCGCATCCAATGTGAGCTTCGGGTTGCCGAACCGGCCGGCGATCAACGGAGCGTTCCTGGCCATGGCGATCGGGGCGGGTATGACGTCGGCAATCACCAATCCGCTCGAACCCGAGATCTCCCGATCGATCATGGCTGCCGACGTCCTGGCGGGCCATGACGCCGACTGCGCAGCGTGGATCAAGGCACATCGTCAACCCGCAGCCGAAGGCGAAGGCAGGCGTCGCAGCAACCGCCGCCGTTCGGCCGGTTGACGTGACCGACATCGACGTCCTCTTCACCCCGTCCGGTCGGCGGGCGACGGTCCCGCACGGGACGGTCATTCTGGAGGTTGCTCGATCGATCGGCGTCGACCTCGATTCCATCTGTGCCGGTCGCGGAATCTGTGGAAGATGCCAGGTCGAGATCGGGGCCGTGCCCGGGATCGACGAACGACCCGACCGCCTGTCCGCGCCGGCCGACACCGAGACCTCGTACCGGGGCCGCAAGCCGATGGCCGATGGCCGCAGGCTGGCCTGCGCGGCGCGAGCACTCGACAACGTCGTCATCGAGGTCCCACCCGACTCGCAGGTGCACAAGCAGGTGATCCGCAAGCGCCCCGAGGTGGACAGCCTGCCGGTCGATCCGGTCGTCCGCTTGATGTACGTGGAAGTCGAGCCGGCGAGGCTCGACGGTGTACCGGGTGACGCCGAGCGCCTGCTGGCCGCACTGTCCGATCAGTGGGGGCTCAGCTTCACCCACGTGTCGCCTTCGGTGCTCCGAGACCTTCAGCCCGCCCTGCACAGAGGTGACCACGCGGTCACCGTGGCCGTCCGCGACGACCGCGCAATCGTGGCGGTCTGGCCCGGGTTCAGGGACGCTGTGTTCGGCGTCGCGTTCGACGTCGGTTCGACGACCGTCGCCGCGCACCTGTGCAATCTCGCCACCGGCGAGGTCCTCGCGTCTGCGGGCCGGATGAATCCGCAGATCCGGTTCGGCGAAGACCTCATGAGCCGCGTTTCGTACGTCATGATGAACCCCGATGGAGGCGCCGCCAGGCTGAGCACCGAAGTCCAGGCGGCCGCCGACGAACTGATCGGCACGCTGACCGGACAGGCAGACATCGACCGATCGGACATCCTCGAGGTGGTCTTGGTCGGAAACCCGATCATGCATCACCTGTTCTTGGGTATCGACCCGACACCACTTGGCTCGGCGCCGTTCGCGCTGGCGACCGCAGCGAGCATCGAGATACCCGCGATCGAAGTGGGGTTGCATGCCCATCCCGAGGCTCGCGCCTACACGTTGCCCCTGATCGCGGGGCATGTCGGCGCCGACACGACTGCTGCCGTCCTCTCCGAAACGCCATATCGCTCCGAAGACATCCAGTTGCTCGTCGATGTCGGGACAAACGCCGAGATCGTGCTCGGGAACCGACACCGGCTGGTGGCTGCCTCGTCGCCGACCGGCCCGGCGTTCGAAGGGGCGCAGATCTCCGCCGGGCAACGAGCCGCACCGGGCGCCATCGAGCGGGTGCGCATCAACCCCGACACTCTCGACGTCCGATTCGGCGTGATCGGCGCGTCCCCCTGGTCCGATGAGCCGGGCTTCGACGACGCTATCAGGGGAGTCGGGGTCACCGGCATCTGCGGATCTGGCATCATCGAAGCGATCGCTCAGATGATGCTTGCGGGCGTCGTCTCCACCGACGGCGTCATCGCCGATGATGGCCGATCGGATCGGGTGATCGCGGACGGGCGCACCTACTCGTTCGTTCTCCATCGGAGCGGTGACACCGACATCAGGGTGACTCAGAACGACGTCCGCGCCATCCAGCTGGCGAAGGCCGCCCTCTACGCCGGGATCAGACTGCTGATGGATCACTTCGGGGTCGATCACGTCGATCAGATCCGACTGGCC
>JAHEJO010000054.1 GCA_024638805.1 Acidimicrobiales bacterium | reverse complement strand
TCGGGAGCGACGTGGAGTTCACCATGCTCGAGCTGGCAGAACACGTCCGCGACATCACCAACTCCTCGACCGGCATCATCCACAAACCGTTGCCCCAGGACGATCCGCTCCAACGCAAACCTGATCTCACCATCGCCCGAACAGAGCTGGGCTGGGAACCGGAAGTGCCGTTGCGCACGGGTTTGGAACTCACGATGGACTACTTCGCCGGGATGCTCTGATATTGCCCTCACTCCTGTGGGCGGCAGCCGTAGGCGCCGTCCTCGTCGTTCGGCTCGCTGTCGCTCGAACAAGGCCGAACGCTGAGGGTGCTGCCCGCCTCCGGCGGTTCAGCCGGACGGGCCGTGATATTGCCTCACTCCTGTGGGCGGCAGCCGTAGGCGCCGTCCTCGTCGTTCGGCTCGCTGTCGCTCGAACAAGGCCGAACGCTGAGGGTGCTGCCCGCCTCCGGCGGTTCAGCCGGACGGGCTGTGATATTGCCTCACGCCTGTGGGCGGCGCCGTAGGCGCCGTCCTCGTCGTTCGGCTCGCTGTCGCTCGAACAGATTCGGCAGCCTCTCGAGTTGTGGCATTGTCCTCATCCTGAGGGCCCGCTGATCGATGTGTAATAGGGTCGAGGCTGATGACTCTCAGCGTCGCTGTCACCGTTGAACAGTTCTGGCACCCGGTTCCTGGCGGCACCGCTCGTGCCACTCAGAAAACGGTCCGGGCACTCCAACGATTCGGCGACATCGATCTCGTCGGGATCGCGGCAGCCCACCGCGCCAATGCCGGCCACAGCCATGACGTCACGATCCCGGTCTGCCACAGCCGACTGCCACGCCCGCTGCTGTACGAGTCGTGGCTTCGACTCGATCGTCCCCGCATCGAGGCGCTGACAGGCCCATGCGACGTCGTGTGGGCATCGGCGATGGTGCCGCCCCCACGCTCGGCCGCAGCGATGGTCTCGACGGTGCACGATCTCGAATTCCTCGATCACCCCGAATGGCACACCCGGCGAGGGCTGCGCTTCTTTCCCCGTGCCTTCGCCGCTGTCGTGCAGCGGTCCGAGATCATCGTGTGCCCGTCCCAAACCGTGGCCGATCGTTGCGTGGCGAGCGGGTCGAGCCCTCGCAAGGTTCGAGTGGTCCCTTGGGGTGTGTCGGCGGTCCGGGTGCGCCCCGAGGAGGTGAAGGAAATCGTCGAACACTACAGACTTCCCGAACGCTTCGTCTTGTGGGTTGGGACCAACGAACCAAGGAAGAACCTCCGTGGTCTCGTGGCCGCCATGAGCTCACTGCGGATACCGCTGGTGGTCGTCGGCCCCGAAGGCTGGAACATCGACGCTGGTACGGTTCTGGCACCCCTGGAGCAACGATGCCATCACCTCGGCGAGGTGCCCGAACGGGATCTCCACTGTCTTTACGCAGCTGCGACCCTCTTCGCCTTCCCGTCCCATGCCGAAGGATTCGGTCTGCCCGTACTCGAGGCGATGGCCCAAGGCACCCCGGTGATCACTTCGGCCGGAACCGCCACCGAAGAGGCAGCCGGCGGCGCCGCCCTGCTGATCGAACCGCGTGATCCGGGGGCGATTGCCGCTGCCATCCAACGGGTCATCGACGACGAACACCTCGCCGCCGACCTCAAGCAGCGCGGTCTCGACCGAGCCGCAGCGATGACGTGGGACAACACCGCAAAGGGGTACCGGCAGGCGTTCGAGGAAGCGCGTCAGGGCTACTACTGACCGACATGGAGACGATCGGTGTCAATCTGCTATGGCTGGACCCGGGCGTCGTCGGCGGCAGTGAGGAATACACCCTCAGCCTGCTGCGCGCCGTACACGACATCGATCCTCTGGATCTCGAGCTCCAACTTTTCGCCCGACGCTCGCTGCTCGCTCATCATCCCGATATCGGACAACGCTTCGAGGTTGTCACCGCACCGCGAATGCCCGCAGGAAAAGTCGGGCGCATTCTTGCCGAACACACATGGCTGGCCCAGCGCTCCGGCGCAGTCCGACTCGTACACCACGCCGGCGGTGTGATCCCGTCCGGGACCAGGAACGAGTCCGTGCTGAGCATCCTCGACCTTCAGCCGCTCGACATGCCTGAGAACTTCGGGACGACGAAACGGCGGTGGCTGGGCCGCATGATCCCACGATCGGTGGAACGGGCGCGACTCGTTGTCGTTCCCAGCGCCTTCACCGCACTTCGCCTGAACGAACTCCTCGACGTGCCCGATCACAAGGTCCGCATCGTCCCCTTCGGGATCGAACCAGCCGTGCGGATCGACGACGACACCGAGCAACGCGCACGTGCCATCAGCCCGATGTTCCTCTACCCGGCGATCGCTTACCCGCACAAACGCCACCTTGACCTGCTCGACGCGTTCGAAGAGGTGCACCGTCAGCACCCGGACACCGAGCTCGTGCTCACGGGCGGACCCGGACCGCTGACCGCCGAGATCACGACCCGCATTCAGAAGCTGGCGCTCGGCCCGGCCGTCACGATGCCGGGCCGCATTCCCCGCCGAGAATTGCTCTCGCTGTACCGGCGAGCGACTGCGGTCGTGGTGCCGTCGGAGTACGAGGGCTTCGGCCTCCCGGCACTCGAGGCCATGAACCTGGGCATCGCCTTGATCGCCGCTGACGCAGGGTCACTTCCCGAGGTTGTCGGTGACGCAGGGCTGATCGTCCCACCCCGGGATCCGGATGCCCTGGCCAAGGCCATGACCAGCGTCCTGGACCCTCGCACGAATGACGAGCTGTCCGCTCGGGGCAAACAGCGCGCCCGTCTGTTCAACTGGCAAGGTTCAGGAGAGGCGCTGATCTCCGCCTACCGTGACGCCCTTGAATGACACACACCGATCGTTTCGGATTCTGGTCCTGTGCCCGCACTTCGCACCGGACCTGCATGCCGCCACCGGCGAGGTGATGACCCGCCTGGTCGAGGCCCTGGCCGCTCGAGGTCACACGATCGACGTGGTGACGTCGCTCCCGTGGTACCGGGACCACGACGTCGAACCCGGGTGGAGAGGCCGCCCGATCCGGCGGCAGTCGACGAGCTTCGGTTCGATCACCAGGGTCTGGCCGTTCCCGACCGACAAGGCCAGCATCGTGCCTCGCACCCTCGCGTTCGTCGGCGAGACCCTCCTGTCGTTCCTGGCGTCGGTCGTCAAGGGCCGTCCTGATGTGATCCTCGCTATGTCACCGCCGATCTTCTTCGGAGGAGCAGCCAGGATTCTGGCCACACGGTTCCGGGCTCCGTTCGTGTTCAACGTGCAGGACATATTTCCCGACGTCGCAATCGATCTAGGAATGTTGACCAACCCCAAGGTGATCTCGACGGCGCGACGATTCGAGCGGTGGCTGTATGCGTCCGCCGATGCGGTCACCGTCCTGTCCCAGGACCAGGCTGACAACGTGCGGGCCAAGCTCGTCGAAGGGATCGACCCCCTCGACAGGGTCCGGATCATCCCGAACTTCGTCGACACCGACCGGGTGAAAGTGGTGGCGGGCAGCACCCGCTACCGCGATCGTCACGATCTCGACGACCGGCCCGTCGTGATGTACTCGGGGAATGTCGGTTTCAGTCAGAGCTTCGACCTGATCGAGCTAGCGGCAAAGCATTTCGTCGAGGCCGATCCGCGTGTGGTGTTCGTGATCAACGGAGAGGGCGCCGCTCGGCCGCTGGTGGAGGACTGGGCAGCAGACCTGCCCAACGTGCTCGTCACCGATTTCGCGCCACGCCACGAGGTCTCCGATGTCCTTGGATCTGCGGATTTGCAACTGATTCTGCTCGCTCCCGGCCTGGCAAGATCGAGCACGCCGAGCAAGCTGTACGGCATCCTGGCAGCCGGCCGTCCCGTCCTCGCATCGATCGATCCCGGATCCGACGCCGACCGGATCATCCGAGAGGCAGGCGCCGGCGTGGTTGTTCCGCCGGGGGAGCCGGCCGCCTTCATCGAAGCGCTCGAATCGCTGCTCGGCGCACCCGAAGAACTCGAACGCATGGGTCGTCGGGCCCACGACTACCTGACGCACCTGTTCACTCCTGACCAGCAGGCCAAGGCATACGAAGTCCTCTTCTCGCAACTGACCAACCGGTAGTCTGGAGGACCCGGCTCCGGCTCGACGAAGGTCAGTGACTCAATGCGCGCAGTAATCCTGGTGGGAGGTTTCGGCACACGGCTCCGGCCGCTGACCCTGTCCACTCCAAAACAGATGTTGCCCGTCAACGGGTTCACGATGCTGGAGCGCGTGGTGGCTCACCTGGGCGCCCACGGCGTCACCGAGGCGGTGCTGGCGCTGGGCTACCTGCCCGAGATCTTCCGAGAGGCCTATCCCGACGACACGATCGCCGGCGTCAGGCTGCACTACGCCGTCGAACCCGAACCACTCGACACCGGCGGGGCGATCTGCTTCGCCGCCCGGTCGATCGGAATCGACGACACGTTCATCGCATTGAACGGTGATGTGATCACCGATCTGAATATTGCCGGTCTCGTCCGCCAACACCGGAGCTTCGGTGGTGAGGGCACGGTTCATCTGACGCCGGTCGACGACCCATCCAGATTCGGTGTCGTGCAGATCGACGACGACGGTCGCGTGCTCGCATTCATCGAGAAACCGCCGGCTCACGAAGCGCCGAGCAACTGGATCAACGCCGGCACCTACGTGTTCGAACCTTCGGTCATCGAGCGCGTGCCTCCGGGGGAGCGGGTCAGTATCGAGCGGACCGTATTCCCGGCCATGGTCGCCGATCGCACTCTGTACGCCGTCCAGGAGGCCGGCTACTGGGTCGATGCCGGGACGCCCGAAAGCTATCTCAAGGTTGCACTCGATCTCGTCAACGGTGTGCGGTCCGCCGAGCAGGCCGTTGCCAGTGATGCCACCGTGGCCTTCGATGCTCAGGTAACCGAGTCGATCGTAGGTGCCGGGGCGATCATCGAGCCGGGCGCCGTGATCGAACGATCGATACTCCATCCGGGCGTGCGCATCGGCGAGGGAGCCCGGGTCGTGGATTCGATCGTCGGCACGAGAGCCCGGATCGGAGCTCGTGCTCGATTGACCGACCTCACCGTCGTCGGCCAGTCGGTCGAGGTCGGGGCCAACAGCACGCACGCCGGGCGCAAGCTTCCCGGCTGAACGGCGAACCCGGACCGTCCACTTTTGCACATCGTTCAGATAGCGGAAACAATCGAACGATGGATCTACACACGATCGACTACGGCGTCGACGACAACGTTGGGCATATCCGTCTGAACAACCCCGACCGTGCCAACGCGGTAACACCCCGATTCTCTGGCGAGCTACGAGCGGCGATGCTCGAAGCCCATCTCGACGACGAGGTCAGAGCGGTGTGTGTGACAGCGCAGGGCAAGGTCTTCTGCGCCGGTGGCGATCTGAAGCTGTTCGCGGCCGAGGGAACGAACGTCGGCAAGGTCGCATCGGACATGCTCACCGACTTTCATGGCGCTCTGTACCGAATGAACGCCATGCCCAAGCCGGTGGTCGCCGGCATCAACGGGACCGCCGGAGGGGCCGGGATGTCCCTGATGGCCGCGTTCGACCTCGTGGTCGCAGCAGAAGACGCCAAGTTCATCATGGCCTACACCAAGGCCGGCGTCACACCTGATGGCACCAGCACCTACTTCCTCGCCCGTCATGTCGGGGTGCGCCGAGCGCTCGATCTGGTGCTGACCAATCGGATGCTCAGCGCCCACGAAGCCGAGCAGTGGGGTCTGGTCAATCGTGTGGTTCCCGCCGGCGAGGCCGACGACGCAGCGATGGCGATGGCGAAGGACCTGGCTGCCGGGCCCGGATTCGCCCTCGGCCATGCGAAGAAACTCGTCTACGACGGTTTCGACTCGACTCTGCCCGAAGCCGGCGAACGCGAGGCGGAGGTCTTCCTCGCCGCATCGTTGCATCCCGATGGTCTCGAGGGGATAGCCGCCTTTGCAGCTAAGCGGGCACCGAACTTCAACCAGGGCTAACGTCGTCGACATGGCCGGCAGGCATCCAGCACAGAAGCCCGGCATCGCCGTCCCGGTCGACGACACGGGCCGCCGGTCGACCACCAGCTTTGCCAAGGCAGTGCTCTCGGCGGCCATCGTGGACGTGGCCCCCGAATCGGCGGCCGCCGTCCAGGCGGAGACTGAATGGCGGTCCAACTATCACCGCCACTTCGTGGCGTCAGCCGAGGCCGGGATCATCAGCCCGAAGAACGCCATCCATGTAGCGGAACGAGGTGTGGCCGAAACCCACCGGCTGCTTCGGTTTCTACGCGATGGGGAGGACCGCCCCCTGGACGAGGTGATGCGGGCACCCGCCTCCGCCGACCACTTCGATACCAGAGTCCTGCCTGGTGTCCCGGGCCCGGCACCCACCTACACGGTTCCGTACCGCGGTTTCGATCTGGCCGGCGACGACCTGCGCCGACAGCTCGAGAAGTGGGTGGCTGCCGGTGTCATGGAGGCGAGCGCGGCCGCCGGTGTCGAAGAAGTGCTCGACAATCCCGACTGGCTCGACCTGTCGGACCAGACCTTCGTCCTCATGGGTGCTGCGGCCGAGCTCGGTCCCTATCCCTCGTTGATGGGACTGGGAGCGACCGTCGCAGCGATCGACCTACCCAGCCCCCGAATCTGGGACAGCCTGACCGCCAGAGCAGGTGGACCGAGCCGACTGCTCCACCCGCATCGCAACGGGCAGGCGGGCGCCGACCTGACCAGCGATCTCCCCGAACTGCGCGACTGGATCAGAACGATCGATGGACCGGTCGTACTGGGCGGGTACGCCTACGCCGATGGCGAGGCCCACCTGCGGGTCTCGGCTGCACAGGACGCACTCATCGCCCATGCCATCGCCACCCGGCCAGCCGGCGAGGTCACGATCGCGCACCTGTTGACGCCGACCGACTCCTACGCCGTGTCCGAGGGTGTCGCCGACGCGTCGCGGCGAGCGTGGGATGACCGACCGCTTTTGCTCAGGACGACGCAATCACTTCTGCGATCAGCCACAAGGGGCCGGCTCTTCCAGCCGGCCATCACCGGCTGGGTCGATGGCAAAGACGGCTACAGAGCAGCGGTCGTCGACACCTTGGTCACCCAGCAGGGCCCCAACTACGCACTGGCCAAACGAATTCAGGAGTGGCGTGCGATCGCCGCCAGAGCGGCCGGCCTGCGGGTGTCGGCCAACATCAGCCCGTCCAGCAACACGCTGTCGGTCACCAAGAACAAGGCGCTCGCCGCCGCCTATCGCGGCGCCGGGATGTTCCACATCGAGGTGTTCGAGCCGGACACCACCAACGCGTTGATGGGCCTGCTCCTGATCCGGGATTTGCGCACCGTGCAAGGCCCGGCCGACCCCTACGTCGAGTTGACCAACCCGTTGGAGTTGCTGAGCGATGCTGCGGTCCACGGCGGGCTGTGGCGGTCGCCCTACACGACGCGAACGGCGCTTCCGCTGGCTGCGGTGCGAGGGCTTTTCACCCGCTGAACCGCGCTCGGCCGTTTGACGATGTCGTTGATTCAGCGCCCGAGACCGGTCAATTCCAGCACCAGCTCACCGGTCTCGTCGGACCTGGCCACATCGACATGACCGGTCAATTTCCATTCGTCGTAGCCCTCCGGATCGGAGATGATCTGGCAGACCTGCCCCGTGGACGGCTCCCACGTCAGCTTGATCGGCGAGCGTGCCTCGGCATCGACGATCACCACATCGTGCTCGTCCCAGTACGGCTGGAAGAGCTCCTCGGCCCTGGGCAACGGCAGCTCGTGAGGCCGGTAGAATGCTAGCTCTTCGACATGTTTCCACATGCGGTTTCGTACGAGCACCGCAAACGCCCTGGTCTGACTGAACTCGACCGACGGTGGCGCAGGAGCAGGGGCGATCTCGGCATCGTCCGGATCCCGTAGTTTCTCCCACTCGTCGATCAGCGAGGAGTCGACGGTTCGGATGACGACGTTGAGCCAGTCGATCACCTCGTCGATCTCGGCAGAGCGCGCATCGATCGGCACGTTCTGAATCAGGCCCTTGTAGACATCCGACAGATAGCGAAGGAGGACACCCTCGCTCCGCTTGAGCCGGTGATGGTTGATGTACTCAACGATGGTCATGCCCTCGGTGAGCATCTCCCGCACGATGCTCTTCGGTTTCGGGTTGTTCGGTCCGACCCACGGGTGATGTAGCCGGAACCGGTCGAAGTGGTCGTAAATCCACTCCCGCTCGGGCTGCGGCGGTCGCACTTCGGCCAGACGCTCCATTCGCTCCTCGTACTCGACCCCCCTGCTCTTCATCTCCGCCATGAGTTCGTTCTTCGCTCGATCGAGCTGGGCGGCGATGATCACGCCCGGAGACTCCTGCACGGCCTCCACAATGCTCAAGATCCGAAGGTGCTGCGCTGAAGCTCCGGCGTCGGCGTCGTCGACGCCCGCCTCGACCACATCGGCGATGTGCTCGGGCCCTTCGCCACCGGACCGTCGAAGCGCGTCGATCGCCTCGATCGCCCACAGGCTCAGGGGATGATGGAGGGCGAATTCGTCCTGCACGTCGAAGGTGACCCTGACGCTCCGGCCCAACCCGTCAGGTTCTGCAGGGAACTCCAGCAGATCAGCATCCCGTAGCGATCGGTAGATCCCGATCGCCTGGCGTTGATGTCCTCGTTTGCGCTTGTCCGTCTCATGGTTGTCGCGCAGCAGGTGCTTCATTGCGGCGCACCCGTCGCCCGGTCGATCGAGAACGTTCAGCATCATCTGGTGGGTGACATCGAAGCTGCTGACGAGCGGTTCGGGATCCCCGTTCACCACTCGATGGAAGGTGTCCTCGGTCCAGTGGGTGTAGCGGCGTTCGGGGGCCTGACGTTTCTTCGGCTTCTTCTTCGACTTCGACGCGGCTGACCTCTCCTGAGCTTTGGCGTTCTCGACGACGTGGGGTGGGGCCTGAACCCACACGTGACCCTCGACATCGAAACCTCGGCGCCCGGCCCGCCCCGCGATCTGTTTGAACTCCCGGTTGGTCAGCAGACGGTTCTGTGTCCCGTCGTATTTGCAGAGCTGGGTGAACAGCACCGAGCGAATCGGCACATTGATGCCCACGCCGAGGGTGTCGGTGCCGCAAATGATCTTCAACAGACCCTCCTGCGCCAGTTTCTCAACCAGGAGCCGGTACTTGGGCAAGAGACCGGCATGGTGGACCCCGACCCCCGCCGTGATCCACCGTCGCATGTCCTTGCCGATCGGAGTGTCGAACCGAAACCCGCCGATCGCGTCCTTGACCAGCGCTTTCTCCGCCTTCGTGAGCGGGTCGAGGCTCACGTAGCTCTGGGCCGCCTCGGTCGCTTCCCGTTGTGTGAAATGCACGATGTAGACCGGCGCCCGGTCTGTTTCGAGCAGCTCGGACACGGACGCGTGGACCGTCGTGTGCCGGTACTCGAAGGTGAGGGGTACCGGTCGGGCCGCCGATCGTACGGTTACCGTCGATCGGCCCGAGCGGGCGGTGAGATCGCCTTCGAAGAAGCCGGTGGGACCCAACGTCGCACTCATCAGGCAGAACTGCGTTCGGGTCAGCTCCAGTAGAGGAACCTGCCACGCCCAGCCGCGCTGGGGGTCGGCGTAGTAGTGGAACTCGTCGATCACCGCCTGATCGATCTCTGTTCCGCCCCCCTCCCGAAGCGCCACGTTGGCCAGGATCTCGGCTGTGCAGCAAATGATGGGGGCGTCGCTATTGATCCGGGCATCACCGGTGATCATTCCCACGTTCTCGGCCCCGAAGTCCCGGCTCAGTTGGAAGAACTTCTCGCTGACCAGGGCCTTTATCGGTGCGGTGTAGTAGCTCCGCTGACCGCGTTGGAGCGAGGCGTAGTGGACGGCCGCCGCGACCAGGCTCTTGCCCGACCCGGTCGGCGTGTTGAGGATCACATGGTTGCCGCTGTAGAGCTCGAGAATCGCCTCGAGCTGGTGGTCGTACAGCTCCAAGCCGCGAGCGGCGGCGAAGTCGGTGAACCCATCGAGAAGCTCACCCTCATCCACGCCTCGCAGCGTACATCGACCGGTCCAAGGTCAATCGGTGACCGAGACGGTCAGCGGCCCGAAACGCCTGCCCAGCGGAGGGTTGCCGGCGGTACCGTCGGGGCGGTGGTGAGACGCCTTGAGGTGGTGCCGATCGAGGGTCTTCCGGAAGTGCAAGCCGGCGATGACCTGGCCGGGTTGATCCTCGAGGCCTGCGGTTCGGTGTACCCGCTGAGACCCGACGATGTCGTGGTCGTCAGCCAGAAAGTTGTGAGCAAGGCCGAAGGCAGGCTGGTTCAGGTCGACCCTGATGATCCGATGAGTCACAAACCGCTTGTGATCAGCGA
This sequence comes from Acidimicrobiales bacterium, assembly GCA_024638805.1. GTDB lineage: Bacteria > Actinomycetota > Acidimicrobiia > Acidimicrobiales > SZUA-35 > JABDIY01. The sequence goes on along the minus strand of JAHEJO010000054.1, from coordinate 6,288 downwards.
GGCCACACGGGTGCTACGCCGGCGGGGCGACCTGATCATCACCGAAACCCGCCATGGATATGTGTGCGCCAACTCCGGTATCGATAGGAGCAACGTGGCGGCCGACATCGCAGCACTCCTGCCGGTCGACCCGGACCGCTCAGCCCGACGCCTCCGGGATGCCATCACCCACCGGACCGGTTCCCGGGTGGCGGTGATCGTCGCCGACACCTTCGGTCGCCCGTGGCGACGGGGCGTGACCGACATCGCGCTCGGGTGCGCCGGGATACGTCCCGTCCTCGACCTTCGGGGCACGCCGGATGCCTCGGGTCGCGTACTGCACGTCACCGAGGTGTGCATCGTGGACGAACTCGCCGGCGCAGCTGAACTCGTGCGAGGCAAGAGCGCCGGCGTTCCTGTGGCGGTGATCCGCGGTGTCGACCCATCGTGGTTTGGACCGGGATCGGTCACCGGCGACGTCGTGCGTAGCTACGACGATGACCTGTTTCGCTGACCGGCGTCAGCCTGCGGTCGACCGGGAGCTGGGCGGCACCAGAAGATCGCACAACGAGTCCAGCACGCCGGGTTTGCTCATGACCGTGTCGGTCACAATGCAGTTCACACCGAGTGCCTCGACATCCGGCGCGAGTTCGGCATCGACGGTGTCGATGATGAGGGTTCCACAGATCTCGCGATACCAGCGGGCGATGCCGACCGCCGAGGACTCATAGCCCATCTCCGTCATCAGGCGCCCCGCAGGACCCTTGAGGGCGTGGCCTCCGACGATCGGCGAGACGGCGACGACCCGATCCCGCCGCCGTACCAGATGATCTCTGAGTCCGGGCACGGCCAGCACAGGATCGACGCTCACCACCGGGTTGCTGGGAGAGATCACGATACGACCGGCGAGGTCGAGGGCTGCAGAGACACCTTCTGCAGGGTGACTGGCCGAGGCGCCGGCGAAGCGAACGTCCGAAACGGGTACCTGGTGACCGAGCCGGACGAAGTAGTCCTGGAAGCTGATTTCGGTTCCTGCTTCGGGGCCTTCGGCGACGGTCATCATGGTGCGGATCGGATCGTTGGACACAGGGACGATCGTGAGATCCAACCCCCAGGCTCGCGAAATCTCGGCCGTGACCGTGCTCAGCGGCGCACCTTCGCGCAGGCGTTGTGTCCGATACAGGTGGGTGCCGAGGTCGCGGTCGCCGAGACTGAACCAGTCGTGCCCGCCGTACCGACCCAGCATGTCCATCGCCTGCCACGTCTCACCCTCGAGACCCCAGCCGCGCTCTGCGCTCACCTCGCCGGCCAACGTGTAGACGATCGTGTCGATATCGGGAGAGATGTGAAGACCGTGCAGCTCGACGTCGTCACCGACATTGACGATGGCCACCAGTTCGTGACCGACAACCCGACGTTGGAGTCCGACGAGCAATCGCGCCGCTCCGACACCGCCGCTGATGACCGCGAGCATTCTCTCCGACACGGTCGCCAAGTTTACGGGGAATGGGCACGGACGATGTCTCGGTTAACCCTTGCATGCTCCGCCTCCGCCGCCGACTTCTCGTGCTCGTGTTCGTGCTCGTGGCCGCGGCGTGCTCATCTGGCGGCGATGGGCAGCCGCGCAACTCCAGCGGCAATCCCATCGGTGCGGAAAGAGCCTCCGCCGCTCCACCGATCGAGGACGACAGCGTGAGCGGCGAGGACATCCTGCGTCCCACTGGTGACGACGCTCCCTTCGACATGAACGGGGGAGCCGTGTCGGGCACAACCGATGCCGATGTCAGGCCCAGTGAGTCCAGTGACCTCAGCGCGCAGGTGTTTTCTCTCGTGCAGACATGGGAAACCGATTGGACCCGTACCTCGGTTGACCTCGGCGAACTCGCCGCTGGCATTCCGAGACTGGATCCCCGCGATGCGATTCCCCCGATCGATGAGCCGGAATTCGAGCGGACTTCGGCCGCCGATGATTGGTTGAGTCCTGACGAGCCTGGCGCCGTGGTCGAGCTCGACGGGCAGGCCCGCTTCTATCCGCTCTCGATATTGACCCGTCACGAGATCGTCAACGATCGGTTCGGTGGCGTTCCGGTCGCCGTCACGTATTGCCCCCTGTGCAACACCGCGCTGGCTTTCGACCGCAGGGTCGACGGGGAGGTGCTCCGCTTCGGGGTGTCGGGACTGCTCCGCAAGAGCGACCTCGTCATGTGGGACGATCGTTCGACGAGCCTGTGGCAACAGATCACCGGCCAAGGGATCGTCGGTCGTTTCGCCGGGATCAACCTCGTCGTGATCGACACATCGATCGTGTCGTTCGGCCAGTTCGCCGAGTCCCATCCCGACGGATGGAGTCTGTCCCGCAACACGGGGTATTCGACCGAGTACGGGGCCAACCCATACCGGGGCTACAGCAGCGGGGACGGTCCGATCCCATCGTTCTTCGCCGAGGAGGTCGATACCCGATTCCCGGCGCTGTCCCGGGTCGTGGGTGTGCGGACCGCCTCGGGCGCCACGGCCTACCCGTTTGCGCTTCTCGAAGACGACCTCGTCGTCAACGATGTCATCGACGACAGACCCATCGTCGTGTGGTGGGTGCCGGGAACCGTCGACGCGTTGGACCGTACGTCGATTGCCGACAGTCAGGCGATCGGCACCGGGGTCGCGCACTACGCCGAGACGAACGGTCGGACGCTGGGGTTCGTCGCCAACGGTGACGGAACGTTCACCGATTCGGAGACCTCGAGCACATGGAACGTGTTCGGCGTCGCTGTCGAGGGTGAGCTGGCCGGTGCGCAGCTCACACCACTGCCTCACACCAACGAGTTCTGGTTCGCCTGGGCCGGGTTCTTCCCGGATGGTCAGGTCTACGGCGGAGACTGATCGGTTGGTCCGGGCACGCTCGCCCGACTCACCAGGGTGGGTGTTTCATCTCCCACTCGACCATGTTCATGTCGGAGTCGACCATCATCGTGACCAGTTCGCTGAACGATGTCTTTGGTTTCCAGCCGAGTTGGGCCTGCGCTTTGGCCGGGTTGCCGATGAGGAGATCGACTTCGGCGGGGCGCCTGAACCGGTCGTCCTGCTCGACATGGTCCCGCCAGTCGAGACCCACATGGGCGAACGCCAGTTCGCAGAAGTCCTGCACGCTGTGGGTCTCGTTGGTGGCGATCACGTAGTCGCCAGGGGAGTCCTGCTGGAGCATCAGCCACATCGCCTCCACGTAGTCGCCGGCATAGCCCCAATCCCGTCGGGGGTCGAGATCGCCAAGGGTGACCTTGTCCCGCACCCCGTGTTTGATCTGGGCGACGTGGTGGGTGATCTTCCTCGTCACGAACTCGAGTCCGCGACGGGGCGACTCGTGGTTGAAGAGGATGCCGCTGCTGGCGTGGAGCCCGTAGGACTCGCGGTAGTTGACGGTGATCCAGTGGCCGTAGACCTTGGCGACGCCGTAGGGCGAACGTGGATAGAACGGTGTTTCTTCGGTTTGGGGAACCTCGTGGACCTTGCCGAACATCTCCGATGAGCTCGCCTGGTAGAAGCGGATGTCGGGGTTGACGGTGCGAACGGCGTTGAGGAGACGGGTGACACCGATCGCCGTGGTCTGACCGGTCAGTTCCGGCTGGTGCCAGGATGTCTGCACGAACGACTGAGCTGCCAGGTTGTACAGCTCATCGGGGTTGGCCTGCCGGAGCGCCGCGTTCAGGCTGTTCTCGTCACCGAGATCGCCTTGCACGATCGTGATCTGGTCCTGGATGTGGGCGATCCGCTCGAAGTTCAGCGTGCTGGAGCGTCGCACCATTCCCCAGACCTCGTACCCCTTGTCCAGTAGGAGTTCTGCCAGGTAGGAGCCATCCTGACCGGTGATCCCGGTGATGAGTGCTCGACGTGTCATGTTGGCTCCTGTTGTGTGGTGGGCTGGCCGGCCAGCATGGTGCGGGCGTGGACCAGAACTTCGGTGAGGGTGTCGCTGAGTGGGATTCGCGGAGACCAACCGGTCGCAGCGTGCAGACGATCATAGGATCCCCTGTGAACCGCCAGTTCGATCGGCCGGATCAGGTCCGGGTCTGTCAGTGTACGGATCGGCACGCGAGCCTGGCTGATGAGCATGCCGAGAACCTCGGTCATCTGTGTGTCGACCCCGGAACAGATGTTGTACGTCGAACCGGGAGCGCCCTTCTCAGCCAGCAATCGGTAGGCCCGAACCACATCACGGACGTCGAGGATGTCCCGGCGAGGGCTGAGATCGCCATGGGTGACGGTGCCGCCTCCGTCTCGCTCAGACTCGGCGATCTTCCTGGCGAAGGCCGGCGCGGCGAAGTTGACGGACTGGCCGGCACCCATGTGATTGAACGGCCGGGCGATGATCGTGTTCACGCCGTAGCCCCGATGGAACTGGCGAGCGATCGCCTCGGCTGCCTCCTTCGAGGCGCCGTAGGGGGAGCGAGGTTTGACGCGGGAGTTCTCGGTGAGGGGAAGTTCGTCGGGCATCACAGTGCCGTACACATCGGCGCTCGACACGAGCACCACCCGAACCCCTGGGATGGGCCGGGCGCCGAGAAGGACATTCATCGTTCCCTCGGCGTTGATGCGGAAGGTTCGGTGGGGATTCTGCCAGGAGTCGCCGACGTCACTCCATCCGGCCAGGTGATACACGACGTCGGGCGCCACATCGGACAGCATCGACTCCCATCCCGCCGTATCGAGCAGATCCGGGCCGTCGACGGAGCCCACACCGATCACATCATCACCCATCGAGGCGAGGTGTTCGATCAGGTACGGTCCCACGAAACCGGACGCTCCAGTGACAATTGCCTTCACGGGCTCTGACACTAATCCTTACCTCGTGCACTAGCCTTGCCCTGTTGTGACCGAGGGTGCTGAAAAGGTGGATCTCTACGATCCCATCGACAGGTCAGAGACGTCGTTCACCACATCGGAGGACGATGCGACCGCCCGATCGATCGGTTCCGACGTCTCCGGCTCGGTCGGCGCACTCTTCGTCGACTCACCCCCGGTGAAGGCGATCGTCATCGCCGAGCACGCCGACGCTCATCTCGCCGAAGTTTTGTCGGCCCTCGATCGCCAGACCTATGACAATCTCAGCGTGACCGTGCTCAACGCCACCGGCGATCCTTCGCTGGCGGAGGCGCTCGGAGCCGAGAACCCCGACGCAGCGTGGGTGGAGATGCCCACTGATTCCGGTTTTGCGAGCCTGGCCAACTGGTCGCTCGAGAAGGTCGATCCGCTGGAGTATCCGTTCCTGCTCGTCGTCAAGGACACGACAGCGCTCGCTCCCGCCGGTGTCTCCTACCTGCTCGAGGAGATGTATCGATCCAACGCAGGAGTTGTCGGACCCAAACTCGTTGCGTGGGATGACCCGAGCAAACTGTTGGCGGTGGGCTACGGAGCTGACCGGCGCGGCCGGCAGATCGACCTCATCGAAGCTGACGAATTCGACCAGGACCAGTACGACTCGGTGTCCGATGTCTTCGTGATCCCCGCAGGCGTACAACTGATCCGCTCGGATCTTTTCATGCACCTGGGCGGTTTCGATTCGGCCATGGCCGGGGCCAGCGAGGATCTCGATTTCTGCTGGAGGGCACACACGGTTGCGGCCAGAGTCATCGTGGTGCCACAAGCGGTGGCCCGACAGTCCCGCCCGATCCCGTCCAAGAACCTGTCGTTCCAGTTGTACCGGCGGCGGTGCCGGTACCGGTTGAGAACGTTGATCGTGACCTCGTCGCGGTGGTCGTTCCCACTCTCGATCCTCGGAGCTGTCGCCTCGCTGGTTCTGGCGGCGATCGGTAATGTCATTCGGGGCCGACCGGCCCACGCTCGAGCGGCACTCGGCGCCATTGCATGGAATGTCCGTCGGATGGGCAGCGCCTTCGGTCGCCGCCGGGCCCTTCGTTCGATCCGGCTGGTCGGCGGTCGGGAAATCCATGCCCTTCAGAGCCGGATCGGCCCGTCGGTGGGCAGTCTCGTCGAGCGCTCCGTACGGCCCACCGGACGGCTGATCCATTCGCTCCGGCTGTTGAGAGCCAGCCTGGTCGATGAGCGCCAACGGGTGGGATCGTCGCTGGTCGCGTTCCTCGGGTTTGCGGCACTGCTCATCCTGCTCGGCAACTTCGGCCTGCTTCGCGATGATCCCGTTGTGGTCGGTCACAATCCGATCCTCGGCGAAGGTCGAGACCTCATGATCCAGTGGTGGAGCGGCTACCGAACCAGCGGTATCGGGGGCTCAGCTGCAGCCCCCGCTTCTTTCGCCGTACTCGGGGCACTCGAGATGGCCCTGTCATGGTCGAACAGGTT
>JAHEJO010000175.1 GCA_024638805.1 Acidimicrobiales bacterium | reverse complement strand
GAGCGACCGGGATGGCGGCGTGGGGGCTCCATCTGCCGGTGTGGATGAAGGCGTCGTGGTTCAAGAAGCACGGGTACCGCAGCGCCGACCGGGCCGGGATCCGCGAGTTGGTGTGGAAGCCGTTCGTCGCCGAAGCCGCCGAGCCCCGGTGGATTCAGGAACAACCAGCGCCGGTGGTCGGTTCGGAGGGCGTCGATGTGATCGCCTTCAAGAACGGGTGGTGTCCGGCCGCCAACCTGGTCTACGAAAGAGCCCGGCGCGCCGCTGAGGAATTGGGGACCGAGGTCCACTTCACCACCATCGACACTTCCGACCGGGACACCATGATCCGCTGCGGACGATCCGATGAGGTGCTGGTGGGCGGTCGCACGCTACAGAAGGGAGCCCCGCCCTCCTATGCGAAGGTGCGGCGCAAGATCGCCCGAGAGCTTCGGCGCAAGAACCTGACCTAGACCGGTGGCGACCGGCTGACCGAGGCCCTCTCCCTGCCCGGTGGCGGCGGTGCCGGCCCTGACCCGATGGTTCCCGACGACGTCGATCGGGACATCTGAAAAGGCGAATCGTTCATTCCCACCGGAAGAAACGAATCGAGAGCGCTACGGACCCGACGAGGATGCCGGCGACGACCAATGACGCCGACGTGGCCCAGCCGAACCCGAGCCAGGGGTCTTGGAGGAGCGTGACAACGTGGGTGAGGGGCAGTGCGTTCCCGACGGTTCTCATACCGTCGCTCAGCACGTCGCGGGGAGGGCCGGAGCCCGAGAGAAGGAACATCACGAAGAAGAGCATGATTCCGGCGCCCTGGGCGGATCTCGCGGTGGGCAGCACCGATCCCAGCACAACGCCGAGGGCGGCGAAACTGAGGGCGGCCAGAAAGAAGGCCGGGACGAGGAGGGCCACGTCGGTCGGGAAGCCGGTGTCATAGATCAATGCGCTGGCGATCGTGATCGACACGGCCCCGACGACCGAGGTGAGCAACGCGATGACGATCTGGGAGCCGAGGACGGCCCAAAGCGGCATGGCGGAGGCGCGGAACCGTCGCAAGACGCCGCTCTCCCTGTAGGTCGCAAGGCGAACCGGCATGCTCAGGACACCGACGGCCGCCATGACCAGACCGAGGTAGGCCGGCACGTAGTAATCGGCAGGACCGACGCCCCGCCACACGTCCTCGACGGGATCGATCTCGGGCTCGTTGCCGAACACGCCGTTGAGCACGACAAGGAAGAAGAACGGCAGTGCCAGGGTGAACACCAGGCTCAGCGGATCGCGGGTGAACAGCTTGAGCTCGACCCAGGTGAGCTTGCGAAGTGCCATCACGTGGCCACCTCTGCCTCGGCGGTGGTGAGAGCCAGGAAGGCGTCCTCCAGCGACCTGCGTTCGGACCGCAGATCGGTGGGTGCGATACCGTGGGCCACCAACGCCGCCGCAGTGTAGGCGAGCAGCGGGCCGGTGCCGCGCACGCTCACGTGCGAGCCGGTCCGTTCGATCCTCTCGACGCCCTGAGCGTCGGCCAGCCACGACAGGTCGGCCAGATCGGTGGTGAAGAACACAGCTGCCTCGCCGGCGTGGGCATCGACGAGTCCTGGCGGCGTTCCTTCCGCGATGATCCGTCCCCGTTGGAAGACGGCGAGGCGGTCGCAGAGTCGCTCGGCCTCGTCCATGAAGTGGGTGACCAGAACCACCGTCGTCCCCCGGGCCCGGATCTCGTCGATCAGGTCCCACGCCACACGACGGGCGCTGGGGTCGAGGCCGGTCGTCATCTCGTCGAGAAAGACCAGTCGTGGACGGTTGACGAGGGCGAGGGCGACGAGCAGCCGTTGACGCTGGCCGCCCGAGAGGCTGGCGAACGCCGTGTCTCTCTTGTCGGCCAGGCCCCAGTCGGCGAGCAACTCCCGCCAGTCCGCAGAGGCCGGCGAGATGGCCGAGAACAGGTCGAGCGCTTCCCAGACTCGCAACCGGTCCGGCAGTTCGGACTCCTGGAGCTGGCTGCCCACGATGCTGCGGAGCCGCGCCCGGTCGGCCTGAGGATCGACACCAAAGACCCGCACCGATCCCGAATCGGCTCGGCGCAGCGCTTGAACGCATTCGACCGTGGTGGTCTTGCCCGAACCGTTCTCGCCCAGGATCCCGAAGATCTCTCCCGGCGCCACCTCGAACGACACGCCGTCGACCGCGGTCGTGTGGCCGTACCTCTTGCGCAATCCGTCCACGATCAGGGCGTTCTCCACCGCGATCGAGCCTTATGTTCGCCGGAGGGTCTTTCGAGCCCTACCGGTTTCGAGAGTTCGGTCGTGATGCACTTCCGTCGAACCTACCCCGCCCACCGACCGTGGGCCCAAGCGGTGGCGCAAGGTCGCACCTCCAGTGGCTTTCTCAGAGACCGAGTGCCGGTCGAGCTGGCTGAGGTCGGGCTAGCCAGTTCGCTTCGCGGCCGCTTCCAGGCCGTCGAGAATGAGGTCGAGACCGAAGTCGAACTCACGGCAGAAATCGTAGCCGGGCTGGAGCACGTGCTCGGTGGTGAACTCCACGAGGTGGGGATACGCACCGACGGGCATGGCGGCTGCCATCGATTGAGCCAGCTCGGCCATGTCCTCACCCTCTGTGGCGGGCAGGGTGGCCTCCTGCAGGGCGAATCCGTAGATGAACGCATCGATGAGGGCGTAGGCGTGGGCGGTCATCTCGATCGAGAACCCGCCGCGGCGCAGGCAGCCGAGGACGGCATCGTGATGCTGCAATGTGGCCGGTCCTGGCGTCGTGCGCGATTCCATGAGCGGAGCCGCCCACGGATGTCTGGCCAACACTTGGCGGGCTGACGCTGAGCGCTGACGCATCGCTCCTTTCCAGTCTGTGTCGGTGGGGGGCAGGTCGATCTGGCTGAAGACCACATCGACCATGCCGTCGATGATCGCCTCCTTGTTGGGGACGTGGTGGTAGATCGTCATCGGCTTCACGTCGAGTTCGACGGCCAGCTTGCGGATGGTGAGCGAATCCACCCCGATCGCGTCGGCCAGGGCGACCGCTCCGTGGATGACTCGCTCCGGCGTGAGCGGTGTCTTGGTGGCCTCGTTCACCTCGGTTTGTTCGGTCTTCGTGGTGCCGGTTACAGGTGCCATCGGGGTTTTTTTTCTCCGTTTCCGGTTGCACATGGTACTTAGTACGACTACGGTTTGCAACCACGGTCGTACAAAGTACGATCGACGTACAGATCACGAGGAGCAATCGATGAACCAGACAGACCAGCGAGAGAATCGATCGGTCACCGAGCCGACCACTGCCACCGCGCCGGGGGAGAGGGCCTTGGCCGTCGCTGACGGATCGATCATGCGGGCGATCGTGCAACGGGCCTACGGATCGGCCGACAGCCTCGAACTTGCGACCATCGAACGCCCCGAGATAGCGGACGACGATGTGCTGATCGAGGTGCACGCCGCCGGCCTCGACCGCGGTACGTGGCACCTCATGACCGGCACGCCCTATCTGATCCGCCTGGCCGGTTTCGGGCTGAAGAGACCGAAGCAGCCGGTCCCGGGCTTCGATGTTGCCGGCCGGGTCGTCGCCACCGGTTCGGCCGTCACCCGCTTCGCTCCCGGCGACGAGGTCTTCGGCATCGCCAGAGGTTCCTTCGCCGAGTACGCCGCCGCCGAAGAGGCCAAGCTGGCCCACACGCCAGACAGCGCAACGTCCGAACAGGCCGCTGTCGCTGCCGTGTCGGGCATCACGGCACTCCAGGCGCTGACCGACGTCGGCAAGCTCGAGCCGGGCCAGAGCGTTCTGGTCATCGGTGCGTCAGGCGGCGTCGGTTCCTACGCCATCCAGTTGGCAAAGGCGCTGGGTGCCGAGGTGACCGGTGTTGCCAGCACCGCCAAGCTCGAGATGGTGCGGTCGCTCGGCGCCGACCATGTGATCGACTACACCACCGACGATTTCGCCGACGCGGGGCACCGGTACGACCTCATCGTCGACATAGGGGGTCGCAACAGCATCTCCCGCCTCCGCCGAGCGCTCGCCCTGCAAGGGACGCTCGTGATCGTCGGTGGTGAAGGCGGCGACAGACTCACCGGCGGCCTCGGCCGTCAGCTCCGGGCGCTGCTGCTGTCACCGTTCGTGTCCCAGCGCCTCACGATGTTCGTCAGCACCGAGCATCACTCGATGATCGAACGGCTCGCTGCGTTCATCGAGTCCGGCCAGGTGGTGCCATCGATCGGGCAGCGCTTCGGCCTGGCCGATGTCGCAGATGCGATGTGCCAGATGGAGGCCGGCTCGCTGCAGGGCAAGTCGGTCATCATCGTCCGGGATGATGACGCGGATTCGGAGATCGACACAGGAGCGCACCGATGACCACCACCGCCCCGATCACCCGCAGAACTCACGGTCACGGAGCGGTGCCGTCGGTAATCGGCGACGGATGGTTCGGGCTGTGGCTCCTCCTCCGGGCCGGAAAAACCAGGGCCACTGACCCTGTTGTCGCCCGGTGAAGGGCTTGGCCGCATCAG
>JAHEJO010000174.1 GCA_024638805.1 Acidimicrobiales bacterium | reverse complement strand
CCACCGTCGTTCTCGCCGGACGCAGCGGGACCGCCGAAGCTGTCCTGGTCGTTGCCGATCGCGTGAAGGAATCGTCTGGCGCAGCCATCGCAGCCCTCCACGACCTGGGGTTGAGCGTGACCCTGATGACAGGTGACAACCGCCGGACCGCACACAGCGTCGGGGAGAGGGTCGGTGTGGACCATGTGCTGGCCGAGGTCCTCCCCGATGACAAGGCGGCCGAAGTTCGGCGCCTCCAGGGCGAGGGCCATCGCGTGGCGATGGTCGGTGACGGCATCAACGACGCACCCGCTCTCGCCCAGGCCGACCTCGGCATCTCGATCGGTACCGGCACCGACGTGGCGATGGAAGCGTCCGACCTCACGATCGTCAGCGGCGACCTCCGAGCCGTCGCCGACGCGATCGCCCTTTCCAGGCGAACCCTCGCAACGATCAAGGGCAATCTGTTCTGGGCCTTCGCCTACAACGCCGCTGCCATCCCGCTGGCGGCCTTCGGTGTGCTGAACCCGATGATCGCGGCCGGTGCGATGGGCATGTCCTCGGTCTTCGTCGTCACCAACAGTCTCCGCTTGCGCCGGTTCGCCGGCTATCGCCCTCCAACCGGTGAAAAGGGCGCACCGATCCGCCGACCACAGGAGTCCCCGTCATGACATCGACCGAAGTGAGGACCTTCTCGGTTCCCGGCATCAGCTGCGAGCACTGTGTGCGGGCGATCACCGGCGAGGTGGGTGCTGTCGCCGGTGTCGAGTCGGTGTCGGTGGACCTCGACGCCAAGACCGTCACGGTCGGCGGTGGCGCCGAGGCGGACATCGTCGCCGCGATCGACGAGGCCGGCTACGACGTCGCCTGAAGACGTCGGGGGTCAGGCGTAGAGCGACGCAGCAAGTCCGTTCTACGGCTGGTCGACCGTCAGCCTCGCCCCACCGACCGCCAGGCCGAAGCCGCCGGTGACCAGAACCGACACCCGCCAAAACAGGTCGCTACCGGTGTAGGTCCCGGCGATCCGTTCCCATAGGAGAGCAGCAAAGATCCCGAAAGGAATGGCCGCATACGGCCATACGAGATCGAGCCGTTCCTCGAGCCGTTCGATGATCCTCCACTCCACCCACACCACCCCGAAGAAAGAACCGGCGAACAGGCGGGGAAAGAAGGTTTCGGTGTCCCAACAACCCTGGGCGATTAGAGAACGAAGTCCCTACTTCGAGCGGGGTGGGTGGACTTCGATGTTGCTCGTGGTCGTGCGTGAGAGCGAGGGGGCAGGCTCAGTTGAGCACCCGACCGGTGATCTCCGTGGGCTCGATCCGCACCCAGAACGGCCGCCACTTCTCCTTGGCCCAGGGAACGAGACCGACCTGTTCCAGTTGTTCCACCTCGGCCCAGTCGCTCACGCGTCGGGCCGTGCCCCGCAGTACGACGCTCCATCCCATTCGTTTGTCCCCATCCCAGTAGTCGACCTCGAAACAGACCGGTTGGTTGTCGGCGGCCGCGGCCATCTTCTGGCCTTCGAGAGACCGGAACACCACCCCGGCATCGGTCCACTTGAAGTTGACCGGAAGGACGAGAGGGGCGCCGTCGGACTGGAAGCCGACCCGGCCGATCGGCGTGGACTCGATCAGTTCGATGCACTTCTCCTCGCTCAGAACCCCGATCTGATTGGTGACGTCGATGGCCACCGGCTCGGGGTCAAGTTCGGGTTTGCGACTCATGAAGAGTCCTTTCTTCAGTCTTTTTCGAAAACACCGCCACACGGCGGTCGATCGAGCATACGTTTCGTAGGGCGACGTCGTCAGATCGCCTTCGACGTCACGTCCCGCCGAAGGTTCGAAAGGAACAGCAATGGTTGAACCCAACTACATCACCGTCGACGGCAACGAGGCCGCCGCCCGCGTGGCGCACCGCCTCAGCGAGGTGATCGCCATCTACCCGATCACGCCGGCCTCGTCGATGGGGGAGTTGGCCGATGCATGGTCGCAGTCGGGCATGAAGAACCTCTGGGGTGTCGTACCCGACGTCATCGAGATGCAGAGCGAGGCCGGTGCCGCAGGGACGGTCCACGGGGCGCTGCAGGCTGGAGCGCTCACGACCACGTTCACCGCGTCGCAGGGGCTGCTGCTCATGATCCCCAACCTGTACAAGATCGCAGGCGAGCTGATACCGGCGGTCGTGCACGTCGCAGCCCGCTCGCTCGCCACCCATGCGCTGAGCATCTTCGGTGATCATTCCGACGTGATGGCGGCTCGCCAGACCGGGATGGCGTTGCTCGCCGCCGGCTCGGTGCAGGAAGCCCAGGACATGTCGATGATCGCTCACGCCGCCACCCTGCGTACCCGGGTGCCGTTCCTCCATTTCTTCGATGGTTTCCGGACCAGCAGCGAGGTCGCCAAGATCGAGGCACTGGCCGACGACACGATCCGGGCGATGATCGACGATCGCCTCGTCGCCGATCACCGTTTGCGGGCGCTCGACCCGGATCAGCCGGTCTTGCGGGGCACAGCTCAGAATCCGGACGTCTTCTTCCAGGCCAGGGAGGCCGCCAACCCGTTCTACAGGGCGGTGCCGGACATCGTTCAGGAGGAGATGGACAAACTCGCCGAACTGACCGGGCGTAGCTATCACATCTTCGAGTACCACGGGCATCCCGAAGCCGAACGGGTCGTGGTCATCATGGGATCGGGGGCGGGAACCGTCAGGGACACCGTCGATGCTCTCGCGGCCGCCGGCGAACCCGTCGGTGTGGTCGAGGTGCACCTGTACCGGCCATTCGACTCGGAGCGGTTCGTCGCCGCCCTTCCTGCGAGCACGCGCCACATCGCCGTCCTGGACCGGACGAAGGAACCGGGCGCGCCCGGCGAACCCCTTTATCTCGACACCGTCACCGCCCTCTTCCAGGAGTGGTCGGGTGACACGATGCCGAAGGTCATCGGGGGTCGCTACGGGCTGTCGTCCAAGGAGTTCACACCACCGATGGTCACTGCGGTGTTCGAGGAGCTGGCGGCAGCGTCGCCGCGCCGGGAGCTGACCGTCGGGATCTTCGACGATGTGACCCACACGAGCGTCGACTACGACGCCGGTGCCTGGCACGAGCCGGACTCGGTGACCAGGGCGGTGTTCTACGGCCTCGGTAGCGACGGCACGGTCGGTGCCAACAAGAACACGGTGAAGATCATCGGGGAGCACACCGATCTCTACGCCCAGGGGTACTTCGTTTACGACTCCAAGAAGTCAGGATCCACCACGGTCTCCCACCTGCGCTTCAGCCCCACGCCGATTCGATCGGCATATCTCGTCGGCGAGGCCGGATTCGTCGGCGTGCACCACTTCGGCGCCTTCGACAAACAGGATGTGCTCTCGGTGGCCGGGCACGGCGCCACCCTGCTGATCAACTCGCCGTACGACGCAGACGGGACGTGGTCCCAGCTTCCCGCGGAGGTCCAGCGAACGATCATCGACAAAGCGCTCGAGGTGTGGGTGGTCAACGGCGACTTCGTGGCCAGCGAGGCCGGCCTGGGCAACCGGATCAACACGGTGCTCCAGACCTGTTACTTCCACCTGAGCGGGCTGCTCCCTCCGCAGGAGGCTGTAGAGGCGATCAAGACGGCGATCGCCAAGACCTACGGAAAGCGAGGCGAGGCGGTGCTGCGGCGCAACACCGCAGCGGTGGATGCGTCGGTCGCGGCGTTGCACAGGCTAGAGGTGCCGGCCGAGGTCACCAGCACCCGGGAGGTGCCGCCGGTCGTACCGGCGCACGCTCCCGACTTCGTGCAGCGCGTGTCGGCCAGGATGATGGCCGGAGAGGGCGATCTCCTACCGGTAAGCGCACTGCCCGTCGACGGCACCTTCCCAACGGGCACCACCAAGTGGGAGAAGCGCAGCATCGCCGCCGAGATCCCGATCTGGGATCCGGACATATGCATCGATTGTGCCCGCTGCGCACTGGTGTGCCCCCACGCAGCCATTCGGCTCAAGGTCGTGCCCGAGGACGCATTGGTCGACCGGCCCGCCAACTTCAAGGACAAGCTCTGGAAGGACAGGGCCGATCCCGGTCGGCGGGCGATCATCCAGGTCGCTCCGGATGATTGCACCGGATGCGGGGTCTGCGTGAGCATCTGCCCGGCCAAGAGCAAGACCGAGGTCAAACACAAGTCGATCAACATGGAGCCGATCGCTGAACACCTCGAGGCCGAACGGGTCAACTTCGACTACTTCCTGAGTCTCCCGGAGCATTCCCGCACCACCCTGAAGCTGGAGACGGTGAAGGGCTCCCAACTCGCCGAACCGTTGTTCGAGTTCTCGGGCGCCTGCACCGGTTGCGGCGAGACCCCCTACCTGAAGCTGCTCTCCCAGCAGTTGGGCGATCGTCTGCTCGTCGCCAACGCCACCGGTTGTTCGTCGATCTACGGCGGGAACCTGCCGACGACCCCGTGGACGACCGATGCGGCCGGTCGGGGACCGGCCTGGGCCAATTCGCTGTTCGAGGACAACGCCGAGTTCGGCCTCGGCATGCGGCTCGCCGTCGACAATCA
>JAHEJO010000053.1 GCA_024638805.1 Acidimicrobiales bacterium | reverse complement strand
TGCGTAGAGCGAGTACAGGGCACCGAGCGCGACAACATTGAAGCCGATATCGAGCGCGATCGACCGCCACCGCCCGGAGCGATTGTCGCCTGTCTTCTCGAGATCCGCAGAAAGAGTCGTTGTCAATCGACCGAGCCCTCGTTGAATGGTCATACCCGTCGGAGAGCCTATTCCATGGAAGACGGCCATGGAACCGCAATCAGCCCGATTTCACAGGAACCCGGCTCGTCGTTGTGATCGTGGGCGGTTGTACGGTGCATCCTCGTGATCGTCGCCGAGCTGGAGGTGTTCCACTCCCGCCCCATCGCCCCCACCCGTCGGGTCGCCCTCGGCCAGCGTGATCTGCCCGTAGATCCCGCACCGGGCGCCGGCGGTCTGCTCCTGGCTGGCATCGTTGCGGAGATGGCGCCGGGGATCCCCGCTGATTTGAGAGAAGCCCTCTACGTCCTGCTCGAGGACCTCGCCGCCGGGCGCAGGATCCCCCAACCCCGGGTGCGGCATCGGTTCCAGACAGACACGGTCGGACTGCTGCGAAGCAGCCACAGGCTGGTGGGAACCGACGGCGAACTCAGTTTCGATTTCGAGTGCGGGCGCGGGCTGCCGGTCCAACACGCGTTGGCGGCACTCTATGCGGCCGGACAGTTGCCCTCGGCGACTCGAGAACCCGTGTTCGAGGCTTTGCGTCGGGGTTTGGTGTGGGCCCAGCCGGTCGACCAACGGTTCATCGCCGAGTTCATGGGCAACGGTAGAGGTTCGGTCGCCGACCTCCGGGCCTGGAACGATCCGACCTCGTGGGCTCTGGAGATTCTCGGGCTGGACAGCGAGCCGTCGAGGAGAACGGTGCTCAAACGTTACCGGAGTCTCCTGCGCGAGTCGCACCCCGACCACGGCGCCGAGGAACTCGACGCCGCCTCACGGATCGCCGAGCTGGGCCAGGCGAGGGACATCCTGCTCTGACCATCCGTCGACGGCGGCGGTTTCACGCCGACAGCGAAGCCATCCACTCCCGCACGGCCGGCACGATCTCGTCGTGCCGGCCCTTGGGGTCGTGTCCCGAACGAGGTCCTGTCAACCACAGCTGGTTCACAGCACCCGGGATCGTCTCAAGGTGCTCGGCGAACTCCGACGGTTTGCCGAACGGATCCCTGTCGCCCTGGACGAGCAGGATCGGAACGTCGAGTGCAGCGAAGTGTTCGGTGCGGAGACGGTCCGGTTTGCCCGGTGGGTGAAGCGGGTAACTGAGCAGTAGCAATCCGCCCACCGACAGACCCTCTGCGACTGCGAGACTCCCAGCACGCCCACCCATACTCCGCCCACCGATGACGAGGTCGCTCGTCTCGACCCCCCAGAGTTCCGCCGTTTCGGCGGTCGCAAGGTTGACGGCCTCGATCAGTTTGGGCATCCGATCGGGCGGCCGCCGTCCCGGCGCCTTGCGCCGGTAGGGGAAGTCGATGCGCTCGACGGGCACGGAGAGGCCATGTTCGAGGGCGATGAACAACGGGTGATTGCGATCGCCGCCCGCTCCGTGGAACAGGACGAGGCCCTCGGCTGCCATCAGTCCGGGATCACCATGGAACGGATGTCGGGAGGGGCGGGCGGATAGGACATGTCGAGCCCTTCCAGGGTTTGCACGAGGATTTCGGAGATCGCCAGGTTTCGATACCACTTCCGGTTGGCGGGCACCACGTACCAGGGCGCATGTGCGGTGCTCGTTTCGGCGATGGCGTCCTCGAAGGCATCCATGTACGCATCCCACTTCTCGCGGGCCAGAAGATCGCGGGGATCGAACTTCCAGTTCTTGTCGGGACGATCGAGCCGATCCTGCAGCCGCTCGCGTTGTTCGTCTTTGCTGATGTGCAGCATCACCTTGACGATCGTCGTGCCCTCGTCGACGAGGAGCCTCTCGAAACAGCGGATGTGGTGATAGCGCCGTTTCCAGACATCTTTGGCCACGAGGTCCATCACCCTGACGACGAGCACATCCTCGTAGTGGCTTCGATTGAAGACCACGACCTCGCCGTTACCCGGGACCTGGGCGTGCACTCGCCAGAGGTAGTCGTGGGCCAGTTCGGCCGAGGACGGCTTCTTGAAGCTGGCGACCTTTACACCAGCGGGGTTGACCCCCTCGAGCACGTGGCGAATCGTGCCGTCCTTGCCGCCGGCGTCCATCGCCTGGAGAACGAACAGGACCCGGTGGACCCCCTCCGCGTAGAGCAGTTCCTGCAACTCCTCGAGCCGCCCGTTCAGTTCTCGGGTTTGGGCCTGAGCTTCTTCTCGGTCGCCGTCCCAGCCGATCGTTTCCTGGGGGTCGATGGAACGGAGCTTGAATTTGGCGCCCTCGGCGACCTTGAGCTTGGCGATGTCGAACATCAGCCCAGCGTAGAACGGTCGATCGGTCGGGCCGCTCACCGTCGCAGCCCGGAAGGGTGTCTACATGTAACCGATGGGGGCGATCTTCTTCAGCTTCTCGGGCTGGTGGCGGGCCTCGATCACCCTCACGGTCCCAGATCGGCCCCGCATCACCAGACTCTGGGTGGTGATACCGCCGTGGCTATACCCCACCCCTTTGAGAAGATCACCGGTCGTGATTCCGGTCGCAGAGAAAAAACAGTTCTCGGTCGAGATCAGGTCGTCGAGCCCCAAGATCGCGTCAGGATCCTTGCCCTCATCGATCGTCGCCTGCCTTTCGTCGTCGGTACGGTGCCAGAGACGGCCCTGGAGATCGCCGCCCATGCACTTCAGGGCGGCGGCGGTGATGACACCCTCAGGCGTGCCGCCGACGCCGAAGAGTATGTCGACCCCCGAATCGGGCCAGGCGCAGGCGATCGCCCCTGCGACGTCACCGTCGGAGATGAGACGGATCCTGGCTCCGGCGTCTCGGATCTCGCCGATCAGCTTGGCATGTCGGGCTCGATCGAGGACGACGGCGGTCAGGTTGGACACCGAGACCTGCTTGGCTTTGGCCAGAGCGGTCAGATTGCGCTTTACGGGCAGTCGGATGTCGACGATACCGGCGCCGCTGGGCCCCACGGCGATCTTCTCCATGTACACCGCCGAGCCGGGGTTGAACATCGAGCCTCGCTCGCTGGCGGCGATGACGGCGATCGCCCCGGCCCGTCCTTCAGCGGTGAGGGTCGTTCCGTCGATGGGGTCGACGGCGATGTCGCAGTGGGGCGGATCACCGTTGCCGACCTCTTCGCCGTTGTAGAGCATCGGAGCCTCGTCCTTCTCGCCCTCACCGATGACGACGACGCCATTCATCTCGACCCCGTTGAGGACGTGACGCATCGCGTCGACGGCCGCCTGGTCGGCAGCGATCTTGTCACCGCGACCCATGAGACGGGCGCCCGCCATGGCAGCGGCCTCGGTGGTGCGCACCAGTTCGAGGGCGAGATTTCGTTCGGGGGCCAGGCGTTCACTCATACGCCACCAACGTACTCGCGGGGCCCGGCTGACTCACAAAACCCCGGTCAGCGGAGTCAACTCACCCCACGGCGAGCTCGATGCGCAGTTCGGCCCATTTCCTGTCGGCGAGGGCGAAGGGGTCGTGCTGGTCGGTGGTGAGCTTGGCGTTGGCCTCGGTCAGGTCGGCGTTGGCCCGTCGAACATCGATCGACTCGACCGGGACGGCGACGTCGGAGAGCACGGTCACCTTTTCTCCGGTAACGCTGACGAATCCTCGACGCACGGCGAAGAGGCGTACGGTGCCGTCGACCTCGGTCACCTTGACCTGACTGGTCTGGAGAGAGCCGATGAAGGGCTCATGTCCGGTCAGGAAGGCGATCTCACCGCCCCCCCGGGTACGGGTGGTCACCATGATGCCCTCGCCCGAATAGAGCAGGTCCTCGGGCGATACGAACTCGACCCGCAGGGTCATGCGCCCGCGCTCTTGCGGAGCTTGTCGGCCTTTTCGCGTGCCGAGTCGGCGCCGCCGACGTTGAGGAACGCTTGCTCGGGCAGGTCGTCGAGATCGCCGTTGACGAGTTGTTCGAAACTGTCGATCGTCTCTTCGACGGGGGTGAAGATACCGGCGAGCCCGGTGAAGACCTGGGCGACGAACATCGGCTGGGACAGGAAGCGCTGCACTCTACGGGCTCGGTTGACGGTGATCCGGTCCTCCTCGGAGAGTTCGTCGAGACCGAGGATGGCGATGATGTCCTGCAGTTCCTTGTAGCGCTGAAGGATCTCCTGGACTCGGGTGGCGACGTTGTAGTGGCGCTGACCCACGACCTCGGGAGCCAGGATCGTCGAGCTGGATGCCAGGGGGTCCACGGCCGGGTAGATGCCGAGTGCGGCGATGTCGCGGCTGAGTTCGGTGGTGGCGTCCAGATGGGTGAACGTGGTGAACGGTGCGGGGTCGGTGTAGTCGTCGGCGGGTACGTAGACCGCCTGTAGGGAGGTGATCGAATGTCCACCGGTCGAGGTGATGCGTTCCTGAAGGGTGCCCATCTCGTCAGCCAACGTCGGCTGGTATCCCACCGCCGAGGGCATCCGGCCGAGGAGGGTCGACACCTCTGAACCGGCTTGTACGAAGCGGAAGACGTTGTCCACGAAGAGCAGCACGTCCTGGCCCTGAGCGTCCCGGAAGTACTCGGCCATGGTCAGAGCCGAGAGCGCGACCCGTAGCCGTACGCCCGGCGGTTCGTCCATCTGGCCAAAGCACAGCGCTGCTTTGGAGAGCACGGGTGTCTCGCCATCGCCCATCATCGTCTCGGCCATCTCGAGGAACAGGTCGGTGCCTTCGCGGGTCCGTTCGCCCACCCCGGCGAACACCGACACCCCGCCGTGGTTGGTGGCGACGCGGGTGATCATCTCCTGGATGAGCACGGTCTTGCCGACCCCGGCTCCACCGAAGAGGCCGATCTTGCCGCCCTGCAGGTAGGGCGTCAGGAGATCGATCACCTTGATCCCGGTCTCGAGCACCTGCTTGGTGGGCTCGAGGGTGTCGAAGGCGGGAGGGGGCCGGTGGATCTCCCAGCGTTCGGTGATGTCGACGGATTCGATCGGCACGTCGAGTGGCTCTCCGATGACGTTCCAGATGTGACCGAGCGTCACGTCACCGACGGGCACGGTGATGCCAACCCCCCGGTTTCTCACGACCTGGCCCCGGCGCAGTCCGTCCGTCGGTTTCAATGCGACGGCTCGTACCCGACCTGCCCCCAGGTGCTGGGCGATCTCGGCGAGCACCGTGCTCGTCTCGCCGTCGATCTCGACGTCGAACTCGATGGCGTGGTTGATCTCCGGCAGGTGGCCCCGGGGAAACTCCACGTCGACCACCGGGCCGGCGATGCCGACGATCCGGCCATCGGCCAATCCGGTGGTGGTGTCTGTCACGGTCATTGTGGTTGCTCCTGTGGTGGCTCGGTTCGACGCCTCATGCGGCGTCGTCCTCCAGTGCTTCTGCACCGCCGACGATCTCCATGATCTCGGTGGTGATGCTGGCCTGACGGGCCCGGTTCATGTCCCTGGCCAGCTTGGTGATCAGTTCGTCGGCGTTCTCCGTGGCGGCCTTCATCGCCCGCTGACGGTTGGCGTGCTCGGATGCGGCCGCGTCGAGGAGCGCGGCGAAGAGGCGGGCTTCGACGTACTGGGGCAGCAGGTCTTCGAGGACGCCTTCAGGCGAGGGCTCGAAGCTGAAACTGATCAGGGCCGACGCGTCGGCTCCGCCGGCCTGGGCCAGCGTCTTGGTGGGTTCGAGGGGGAGGAATCGCCGAACGACGGAACGTTGGGTGCCGAGCGACACGAACTCGGTGTAGATCAGTTCCACCTGGTCGACGTGGCCCGTCTCGAACAGTTCCCGTACTCTGCGAGCGATCCGGTGGGCATCTTCGAATCGGGGATTGTCGGTGAACCCGGAGAAGTACGAGTCGATCTCGTAGGCGCGGAAGGAGAAATAGTCCCGGGCCTTGCGGCCGACCGAGATGATCTTGTAGTCACCGCCTTCGGCTCGATGCGCCTGGATTTCCCGTTCGCCTGTGCGTATGACCGCCGAGTTGTAGGGGCCGGCGAGTCCGCGGTCGCCCGCACAGACGATGAAGGCGATGGTCTGGGGGTTCTCGACCCGGCGCAGGAGCGGATGGTCGACGTCAGCGCCGCCGGCGGCCAAGTCCTCGATCACCGAGGTGAGCTGTTCGGCATAGGGGCGGGCGGCGTTGGCCCGTTGCTGGGCCCGGGCAACCCGGGTGGCGGCGATCAGCTCCATCGCACGCGTGATCTTCTTGGTGTTGCGCACGCTGCCGATGCGTCGGCGGAGAACTCGTTCGGCGCCACCGGGCATGGGTCAGGCCTCCGCCCGGGAGATGTCTTCTTCGGGCAGCGTGTTGGGTGCATCCACCAGGTGGCTCTCGGCCTCACCCTGAGCCTCGGCTTCGGGCGCATGGGGAGCCTCGACCGTGCCCTGGAACTGGTCGGTGAAGGCTCCGATCGCTGCTTCGAGCGCCTCTTCGTCGGGGACGCTGCCTCCGGTGTTGATCGCCGTCAGCAGGTCGCCGTGGCGGGACCGGAACCAGTCCACCAGTTCGGCTTCGTACTTGCGCACATCGACGACGGCGACCTTGTCGAGATAGCCGCGGGTCCCGGCATACAAGATCACCACCTGCTCCTCGACCGGTACCGGGGCGTTGATGCCCTGCTTGAGGAGTTCGGTGAGACGGTACCCGCGGTCCAGCTGGGCCTGGGACACCGCATCGAGATCGGAGCCGAAGGCGGCGAAGGCCTGCAGTTCCCGGAACTGCTGCAGGTCGGACTTGAGCGTTCCGACGGCGCTCTTCATCGCCTTGATCTGAGCGGCCGAACCCACCCGGCTGACCGAGATGCCGACGTCGACGGCGGGTCGCACACCGGACTTGAACAGATCGTCCTGGAGGTAGATCTGGCCGTCGGTGATCGAGATGACGTTCGTCGGGATGAAGGCGGAGACGTCACCCGCCTTGGTCTCGATGACCGGCAGCGCAGTGAGTGAACCCGCACCCAGTTCGTCGGACAACTTGGCGGCCCGCTCGAGCAGACGGCTGTGGAGGTAGAAGACGTCGCCCGGGAATGCCTCACGTCCGGGTGGCCGACGCAACAACAGCGAGACCTGCCGGTAGGCCTCGGCCTGCTTCGACAGATCGTCGTAGATCGCCAGAGCGTGTTCACCGTTGTCCATCCAGTGTTGCCCCATCGCACAACCGGCGTAGGGGGCGAGGAACTTGAACGGAGCCGGGTCGGATGCGGGAGCGATCACGACGACGGTGTAGTCCATTGCGCCGTAGGACTCGAGGGTGGCGACGGTCTGCGCGACCGTCGATGCCTTCTGCCCGATGGCGACGTACACGCACTTGATGCCGGTGGTCTTCTGAGCGAGGATCGTGTCGATGGCCACGGTGGTCTTGCCCGTCTTGCGGTCACCGATGATCAGCTCCCGTTGGCCTCGACCGATCGGGATCAGTGAATCGACCGCTTTGATGCCGGTCTGAACCGGCTGATGCACCGGCTTGCGCCCGGTGATGCCCGGGGCCTGGACCTCCATCCGGCGACGCTCCACGTTGGTGACCGGACCCTTACCGTCGACGGGTTCGCCGAGGGTGTTGACCACCCGTCCCAGGAGCCCGTCACCGACAGGGATCGAGAGGATGTCGCCTGTCGCCTCGACGTTCTGTCCCTCTTCGATCGAGTCCACGCTGCCGAGCACCACCGCACCGATGCTGTGTTCGTCGAGGTTCAGCGCCAGACCGATCGTGCCGTCTTCGAACCGGAGCATCTCGTTCACGGCCACGTTGGGCAGACCGCCCACCCGGGCGATGCCGTCGCCGACCTCGGTGACCTTGCCGACCGTGGAGGAGGAGATGTCGGTACTGAACGTCTCCAGGTTCTTCTTGAGCGATTTTGCGATCTCGCTGGGATCAAAGGTGAGTGCCATTTACAGCGCCTCTCGCATCTTGTTGATTCGGGAACGGATGGTGCCGTCGATGACGTTGTCGCCGAGTGTCGTGACGACACCGCCGACCACCGAGGGATCGATCTCGGTTTGCAGCTCGACGGGTCCGCCGGCCTGCTGAGCCAGGGCGGCGGCAAGTCGCTTCTCCTGCTCGGGGGTGAGCGGGACGGCCGTGCGGACGAAGGCCAGACGCTTGCCCGACGATGTCGCTGCCCGGACGGCGAATTCATTGATGATCTCGTCCAGGTCCCGACCCCGTCCGGCATTGACGACGAGACCGATGATCGCCCGGGTCACATCCGATGCCTTCCCCGAAAGCAGATCGTCGACGATCTGGTTGCGGGTGTCGGCCGGTAGCAGTGCGTTGGCCAAGGTGGAACGGAGTTGATCGTTCTGTTGGAGAGCCTGTGCGAACGCCAGAAGCTCGTTGCGGGTGCGGGCAACATCGCCCTCGGCACTGGCGACAGCATGGATCGCTTCGGCGTAGGAGGTGCTGATGCTCATCGACCCTGACTCCCCGTGGTCTCCAGCGAACTGATGTAGGAGTCGATCAAACCGCTCTGGGAGTTCGCATCGAGCTGCGCGGCCACGAGCGCTTCGGTCGCAGATTTGGTCAGCGAGGAGATCTCCTCTCGCAGGTCGGCTAGTGCCTGGCGGGTCTGGTTCTGGATGTCGAGGGTGGCCCGCTCCTTCATCGCTTCGGCTTCGGCTCGAGCCCGTGCGGCGGTGTCGACCCGAAGCCGGGTGGCGGTCTGGGCTGCCTCCTCGGCGATCCTGTTGCTTTCCGCAGAGACGTCCGGGGCCCCGTCGGATGTGGCGGCCAGGACGGCTTCGGCCTCGGTCCGGGCCAACATGGCCTCGTCGAATTCCCGCTGGATACGGTCGGTTCGGCCTTCCATCGCCTTGACGACAGCTGGACCTGCTTTCCACACGAGGATGCCGACGATGACGAAGAACGCCAAGGATCCCCAGTAGACCTCGTTGATGTCGGCGGGGAGTTGTCCACCATTGGGGCCTTCAGCGGCGAATATCGGGAGCAGCATCGAGTTGGTTCCTAACTCCGTTCGGACATGATTCGGTTGACAACACCCTGGGCCGCGGCAGCGTCGACGGGTCGATTCATCAATCTGGACGTCGCCTGGGCGGTGAGATCGGCCACCTGGGGGCCGACCCCGCTCATCGCTTCGATGCGAGCGGCGTCGATTTCGGCGTTGGCCAGCTGGCGCATCGCATCGATCTCGGTTTGGGCGGCACCGATGATCTCGGCCCGTTCGGCCTCGGCTTCGGTGCGTGCGGTCTCGATCAACACCGCGGCCTGCGCCTTGGCGGGGGCGAGAGCGTTGGCGAGCTCGGCGTCTGCGCCGGCCGCCTTCGCCTGCGCCGCTTTGGCCGCGTCCCAGTCGTCTCTCAAAGATTGGTCGCGGTCTGCCATGGTCCTCAAGACCGGAGGTAGCAGGACATAACGCATCAACACGTACAGCAGCCCGAAGGTCAACGCACCCCAGAAGATCTCGGGGAACACGGGAAGGATCGGGTTGTTGACCTCGGTCGATTCGGCAGCAAATAGCGTCAGCAAGGCGGACTCCGCTCTAGGCGAACTTGAGCAGGATGAAGACCACGAAGCCGATCAGGGCGAGCGCCTCGGTGAAGGCGATTCCGAGGAACATGGTGGTCTGGACCTGGCCCGCAGCCTCGGGCTGGCGAGCCATGGCCTGAACGGCCTGGCCCACGAGGTAACCGATGCCGATGCCGGGGCCGATGGCGGCGAGGCCGTACGCGAAACCTGCGCTGCTGGCGGCCGCGTTTGCCTTCTGCTCGTCGGGGGTGGCTTCTACGGCCAGCTCGATGGCCTGGCTAGCTGCACTGGCGATGGCACTCATTTTGAAGGTTTCTCCTAGGTTTTCGATGAATCGTTAGATTCGCTTTTCTTTGCCCCGAGAGGCCAAAGACCTGTGTGGCCGAGCCACGTTCACATCAGTGGTGTGGATGCATTGCGCCACCGATGTATACGGCGGTGAGCAGTGCAAACACAAACCCCTGGAGGAACGAGACCATGATCTCGAAGCCGGTGAGAGCGACGAGCATGCCGAAACTGAACGGCAGGATGACGACCAGGAAGTCCGAACGCCAAAGGGCGATGCAGAGCACTCCGAAGGTCACGAGCAGGATGTGACCCGCCAGCATGTTGGCGAAGAGACGAACCGCCAGGCTGAAGGGCCGGATGAGGAATGTCGAGAGGAATTCGATCGGGGTGACGAGAAGGTACAGCCCCTTGGGCAGCCCGGGGGGAAACAACGAGCTCTTCAGATAGCCGCCCAGACCTTGGGACTGTATGCCGACGGTCACGAACACGACGAGCACGAGCAGTGCGAGCGTCAGCGGCACGGCCATGCGGGCGTTGAGCGGCATTTGGAAGGTGGGGATGACCTCGAACATGTTTCCCACGAACACGAACATGAAGATGCTCAACAGCAAGGGGCGGAACTTGAACCCCTCGGGACCGATCGCGGGCAGGATCACCTGTTTGTCGATGAACTCCACGGAGCCTTCGACGACGTTCTGCAGGCCCGAAGGCACTCGATCCCTGCCCGAAGCGAGAAACATCACCGTGGGAATCGCCATCGAGAGCACGCTGATCAATGCGATCTTGTTGAACTCGGCGAAGGTGCCGTCGAACAGATAGGCCGGCCACTCGACCAGGTTCTCGATCGATGGGAACTTCAGCCCACCGGTCTCGGATTCAGCTGCGAACAGGTTCACGGACACCGTGGCGATGCTCCTTTGGCTTCAGGCCCGGGTAGGCCATCGAGGCGGACACGTAGCGAAGTTCCCACAACAACAATCCGAGGTGAGTGACGATGAGGGTAATTCCCATTGGGACGATTCGTACCCAAGCCTGGCCTGCGACCAACGTAACGGCCAGAAAGATCAAACCGAGCCGCAGGGCGAAACCGCCCAGCGCGGCCCCGAACACGAGGGCGAAATTGACCTGAGCGGCCTTGCCGATCAGCACCGCTGCCAAGAAGAAGTTGATCACCACCACTCCGATGGCGTACCCGACCGACAACACGCCCTCGGTCCCGGCGATCAAACCGCCGAAGATCACCGCGATCGGGATCAGGTAGAGCGACCGGCGCACCATGTCGAGCGCGACCTCGATCGCTGGCGACGGACCCTCCAGACGGTCCGGAGCGCTCACTTGGTGATGTCCCGAGCGAGCTGCAGCTTGTAGCGCGAATACAGCGAGGCCGAAGCCCCCAGGAAGCCGAGGATGCTCATGACGATCACGAAGACCGGCGCGGTGCCCAGCCAACGATCGAGTCCGTAGCCGAGTACGCCGACGATCAACGCCGAGAGTACCAGCTCATAGGCGCCGGTGCTGCTGAAAAGCGATTCGGTGAGTTTGGTGGGGCGATCGTTCGAGGGCATGCGTCCTGGCCGATGACGGGGTCGGGCAACCGGCTGAAACGATAGCGCGTCGGCGCCGCGGTCACCAAGGTTCGATGACGATCGCTCAGGATCGATGGCGCTCGGGCTCAACCGCGTATTTTGCGACTGATTCCCTCGGCGAAGCCGACCAGCGCCTGCCCGACGTACCGGTCGGCATTGGTGAAGACCTTCTGGGCGGAATCGGAGAACCCGGCGCGGGCGGCAGAGAGGTTGCTGCCCAGCGGTGGTTCGTCGCCACGTCGTACATAATCCCCGGTCAACGCCCGCTCGTAGCCACCCTCGGACGCGTACCGGTCGAGTTCGTTGACGCGCACGATCGGGAACGGGTGTGTACGGCCGGCCGTCGCCATGAACTTGAAAAACGTATCGAGACCGGTCGAGTCGTCGAAAGTGGCCGCCTGGTCCCGGAGCGTCCCGACATCGATCGTTCCTTCCCGGCCGCGGATGCCACCTGCCATCACGCCGAGCGATCCAACCGAGGTGTCCAGGTCCTGAGTCGCCAACAGACCGGCGCGATCGGCCGACACCTCCGCTTTCCGGTGCCATTCGAGCAGCGCCAACGTGATCGGCGCAACCGCTTGTTCGACGCCCGGCACCACGGTGCCGGAGAACCGCAGGAGGATGAACAGAAGGGTCCGGTAGAGCGCATGCTCGCTCACGATGTGCCCGACTTCGTGACCGAGCACGAAACGGAGTTGCTCGGGGTCGGTCAACTCGACCAACGAGCTGTTGAGGACGATGAAGGGCTGATCGACCCCGATGGCGCCAGCATTGGCGAGCGGCGTCTGCGAGACGTACAGCCGCGGGACGGGCCAATCGAGTGTCGTAGAGACGTCGACGAGCACATCGTGGATGTCGCCGTACTGGCGGGGACCCACCTCGAGAGCCTGGGCGGTGAAGATCAGTTTGATGTTGCGCTCGCCGACGGCACCGACGACCTTGCGGATCACGGTGTCGAATCCGGGAATCGACCGCAGAGCCTGGAGAGCGGCTCGATCGGTTGTGTGCTCCCAGGCGGCCGAGGAGATGTCCGGGAATCGAACCCGCGGCCGGGGCACCACCACCGGGGTCATCCGCTGCGCTCACCCTTGCCGACCACAAAGGTCAGGTATGCGCCGCCGATGAGGCCGAAGACCATGGCGAACAGGGCGACCGTCATGACAAAGCCACCGATGATCGGGATGCTGGCCGCGAACAGACGAACGATGAAGGCCAACGCCGCCATCGCAAACAACGCGCCACCCGGATGCAGAAGTACCTTCATGGTCTCGAGTGTAGGACGCCGCGGGGAGCTCGATGCTAGGCGGTGCCCTCCGGCCGGCCGGCGCCCGGTGCGAACAGGGTGAACAGCACCAGGCCGAGCGCAGCCACACCGGCGGGCACGATCGCATCCCCCGAGCCGTTGTTGTACACCGGCCACAGCACCAACCCCGACAGCAACGCCGTCCACGCCCACAGTATGAACACGCTGCGCCCGTGGCCGTGGCCGAGGCGCATCAGACGATGATGCAAATGGTCCTTGTCGGCGGTGGCCAGGCCCCGGCGGCGCGTCGCCCGCCGAACGATGGCGAAGAACGTGTCGATGATCGGGACGCCCAGGATGACCAGCGGGATGACCATCGGAGCGTAGAAGAAGAACGTCTGCCCACTGAAGGGGTCAGGGGTTCGTCCACCGACGGCCATCGTGCTGGCCGCCATGAGCGAGCCGAGCAGCAACGCTCCCCCATCGCCCATGAAGATCTGGGCCGGGTGCACGTTGTAGGGGAGAAAGCCGACGCAGATACCGAACACGATGATCAGCAGCAGAGGTCCGAGGGTCGAGATGAGAAACCCGACCTCGAGAAGCTTGAGAGAATAGAAGAAGAACGCCAGAGCGCCGATCCCGACGATGCCCGCCGCCAAACCGTCGAGCCCGTCGATGAAGTTCACGGCGTTGGCCATCCCCATCACCCACAGGATCGTCAACAGGTAGGAGAGACCCGGATCGACGATGATCGGATCGACGAATGGGATCCGGAAGTAGATGATGCTGACCCCTCCGAGGTAGAGGGCACTGCCGGCCAGGACCATGCCGGCGGTCTTGGCCGGGGCGGAGATGTCCCGCAGGTCGTCGACGACACCGACTCCATACGCGATCAAACCGCACGCGATGACGGCGAAGGGTTCACTCGTCCCCGAGAACGCTTCGGGAAACCAACCCGATACCGAGGCGGTGACCCACGCGACCACCAGACCGATCAGCATCGCACCCCCGCCGAGGGTGGGCGTCGGCTCGGCGTGGACACCCCGGTCGGTGGGCACGACCTCGACACCGTGCGAGGATGCGAACGCTCTGAAGACCGGAACGGTGAGGCCGGTCGAGACGGCGGCGACGATCCCGATCACCAGATACGAAGAGAGGTCGAGATCCATCGGCGTCAGCCTATTGCCTGCACCGCTCTCGCCCGGGAGGGGTGTTCGCCAGGCGACCGTTACGAGTCGAGCTGCGCTGCAAGATCCTGTGCGGCATCGATGAACTCGTCGACCATGTCGAGCACCACCTGGCGTGCGGGCTTCAGCCTTTTCATGTCACCGACGATCTGACCCACGAAGTAGTTGGCCAGCTTCTCGGCCCCGGTCCCGCTCGTGTGGGCGGCGCGATCGATGCGACGGATGGCGTCGTCGACCAGCATCGGTTGCATGGGCATGCCGAGCGGGGCAGGGGTCTCGGGATTCTCCCACTCCTCGGTCCATGCCGACTTCAGCATGCGAGCAGGTTTGCCGGTCCGGGACCGCGATCGGATCGTGTCGGAACTGGTGGCGGCGAGGAACTTCTGCTTGACCGCCGGATGGGTTTCGGCTTCGTCGGTCGTCAGCCAGACCGATCCGCACCACACCCCCTGAGCACCCAGCGCCATCGCTGCCGCCATTTGACGGCCGCGTCCGATGCCCCCGGCGGCGAGCACGGGGACGGGGGCAACGGCATCGACCACCTCGGGAATGAGCACCATCGTGCCGATTTCTCCGGTGTGCCCGCCGGCCTCGGAGCCCTGAGCGATGATCACATCCACGCCGGCGTTGACGTGCCGTTGGGCGTGCTGAGCCTTCCCGGCGAGAGCCCCGACCAGGCGACCCTGTGCTTTCACTCGCTCGACCATGTGCTGGGGAGGTGGACCGAGGGCGTTCACGAAGAACCGTGCGCGGTGGGCGAGGGCGATCTCCAACTGAGGGGCGGCGCGGTTGGCCGAGAACATGGCGTCACCCTGTCGAGGCATCAGCCGGCCGTCGGTGTCGGGTAGATCCGGGACTGCGTAGCGCTGCAGAATGTCGTCGACGAAGGCCCGGTGCTCGGGTGGGATCAACCGTTCGATCTGCTCGGCGGAGTAGCCGCCTTCCTCCTCACCGAGGTATCTGGCCGGGATGATGAGATCCACGCCGTAGGGCAGATCACCGATCTCGGCTTCGATCCAATCAAGGTCGATCTCCAATTGCTCGTCGGTGTGGGCCACCGCCCCGAGGACCCCCAAACCACCGGCGTTGGAGACGGCGGCGACGACATCGCGGCAGTGACTGAAGGCGAAGATCGGGAACTCGATACCGAACAGGTCGGTGATGTCGTTCTTCATGGAGGCAGTGTTCCACGGCCGGCGCGGTACCGCAATCCATCGATGGGTACCGCGACGTGGTGACCCGGACGAGGGGGGCCGAAGTCACTCCCCGGTCGCATCAGCGCGAGCGAAGGCCAATACAATCAGCCGATGCCTTGGCCGACCATTGACGACACCACCTACGCCGACATCGAAACGGCCGAGATCGAACGGCAGAACACAGGTCTGCAGCTGATCGCATCAGAGAATTTCGCGTCGCCGGCGGTGTTGAAAGCGACGGGCTCGGTCTTCACCAACAAGTACTCCGAGGGGTACCCCGGACGCCGCTACTACGGTGGCAACGCCGTCGTCGACCGGGCCGAACAACTGGCGATCGACCGCATCAAAGAGCTGTTCGGCGCCGACCACGCCAACGTCCAGCCCCACAGCGGCGCCAACGCCAACATGGCCGTCTATCAGGCGCTACTGAAGCCGGGTGACACCGTCCTGGGCCTGAGCCTCGACCACGGTGGCCACCTCACCCACGGATCTCCCGTCAACGCCTCCGGCATCCAGTACGACTTCATCGGGTACGGGTTGACCGACTCCGACGAGCGCATCGATATCGACCAGGTCGCTCAGCTGGCCGAACAGCACAAACCGAAGATGATCGTGACCGGGGCCACCGCCTATCCCCGCCAGATCGATGCCCGTCCGTTCCGGGAGATCGCCGACGGCGTCGGTGCCTTTCTCATGTTCGACGCGGCGCACGTCGCCGGTCTCATCGCCGGCGGTGTGTTCCCCAACCCGGTCTCGCACAGCGACATCGTCACGTTCACCACGCACAAGACCCTACGGGGCCCCCGCGGTGGCTGCATTCTGTCCACCGCAGAACACGCCAAGGCGGTCGATACGGCAGTCTTCCCCGGTCAACAGGGTGGCCCCCAGGCACACAGCGTCGCGGCCAAGGCGGTCGCATTCGGCGAGGCGCTCACCCCGGAGTTCCGGCACTACGCGGCACAGATCGTCGCCAACGCGCAGGCCCTGTCCAAGGCGCTCGTCGAGGAGGGCTTCCGGCTGGTCAGCGGTGGCACCGACACGCACCTCCTCCTGGTCGATCTTCGTCCCTTCGATGCCGAGCTGACCGGGAAACAGGCCCAACTCGTTCTCGACGAGGCCGGGATCACACTGAACAGGAACACGATCCCCGATGATCCCCGCTCCCCGTTCGTCACGTCCGGGATCCGCATCGGTACGCCGGCGGTTACAACCCAAGGAATGGGCGAACCGGAGATGGTTCGGATCGCCGCGCTCATCTCCCGAACGCTGCGCCATCGCGACGACGGTTCCGTGGTGGCCGACGTGCGCGCGCAGGTCCGCCGGCTCTGTGAGAACTTCACCCCCTACCCGGATCTCGCTCAGCGCTGAGCCACAACGCCAACCCGCACAACTGCGCGGCGATAGGTTGCCAAGATGGCTGACATCATCGCTGTTGCGTCCGATCATGCAGGTTTCTCCTACAAGATCATGATCGCCGACCGTCTGGTCGAGCTCGGTTACGAGGTACTCGACCTGGGCACGAAGAGCACCGCACGCGTGGACTACCCCGACTACGGCCAGGCGATCGGCGAAGCGGTCGCCGCCGAGAAAGCCAGGTTCGGGATGGCCGTCTGCGGAAGCGGGATCGGGATCTGTATCGCAGCCAACAAGGTCAGCGGCATCCGGGCAGCAACCGTCCACGACGTGACGAGCGCGCGACTCAGCCGGGAACACAACGACGCGAACATCATGTGTGTGGGGGAGCGCTTTCTCGGCCCACAGGTGGTCGTGGATTGCATCGATGCGTTCCTCGCCGCCGAGTTCCAGGGCGGTCGCCACAGCGCCCGGGTGGCCAAACTCGATCGATGACGAATTCAGGGGACCGATCAACCCCTACTCTGGGCATGTGCTCGAGCGCCTTGACTCACTCCTGTCCGAACATGCCGAAGTCGAGGCGCGCCTGGCCGATCCCACGATCGTCAACGACCAGAAGCGGTTCATCGCAATGGGCCGGAGATACTCCGAACTCTCGAAGGTCGTCGAGATCGGGATTGC
>JAHEJO010000052.1 GCA_024638805.1 Acidimicrobiales bacterium | reverse complement strand
TCGCTTTCTTCGATCTCGTCGAACGACGGAGAAACCTTGCCGTCGTTTTCGGTCAGCACAAGCGCATTGAAGGGCATGAGTCCGGAACGTACTCGTAACGGCTACCTTGGCCAAACGAAGTGTGCAGATACTCGAAGGGGCCGACGTGACCAAACACATCTTCGTGACCGGCGGGGTCGTGAGCTCATTGGGCAAGGGCCTCACGGCGTCGTCCATCGGCAACTTGCTCAAGGCCCGCGGTATACGCGTCACGATGCAGAAGCTGGATCCGTACCTCAACGTCGACCCCGGGACGATGAACCCGTTCGAGCACGGCGAGGTCTTCGTCACCGACGACGGAGGGGAGACCGATCTCGATCTCGGTCACTACGAACGGTTCACCGACGAGAGCCTCACGCAGGCTTCGAACACCACGACCGGTTCGGTGTACTCCAGTGTGATCGCCAAAGAGCGTCGGGGTGAATACCTGGGAAAGACCGTTCAGGTCATTCCTCACATCACCAACGAGATCAAGGAGCGGATTTCGAACCTGGCCAACGACGATGTCGATGTGGTCATCACCGAGGTCGGCGGTACCGTCGGCGATATCGAGATCCTCCCGTTTCTCGAGGCGATCCGCCAGTACCGGCTCGATGTCGGTCGCCAGAACGTGTGTTATGTCCATGTGACGCTGGTGCCCTTCATCGGACCCGCAGGAGAGCTCAAGACCAAGCCCACCCAGCACTCGGTCACCGAGTTGCGTAGTCGGGGGATCCAGCCCGATGTGATCGTTTGCCGATCCGATCGCGAGATCCCCGACGGCCTGAGGGACAAGATCTCCAACCTGTGCGATGTTCCGATCGAGGGCATCGTCACCGCCCCCGATGCCTCCAGCCTGTACGAGATTCCGCTCCGGATGCACTCGGGCGGTCTGGACTCCTACGTGTGCAGGCTGCTCGGTATCGGTGCAGAGGAAGCGGACCTCGAGGATTGGCGCTCGTTGGTGCGGCGTGTGGAACATGCGTGGAAGCCCCTCCGGATCGGGATCGTCGGTAAGTACGTCACCTTGCCCGACGCCTACCTCTCGGTCGCCGAAGCGCTCCGGCACGCTGCGTTCGCCCATGACGTCGACCTCGAGATCGACTGGATCATGAGTGATCACGTCGAAGGAATGCTGGTGGAAGAGCAGCTGGGCCATCTCGACGGTGTTGTCCTCCCCGGCGGCTTCGGCGATCGGGGGATCGAAGGAAAGGTGGCTGCGGCCACCTACACCCGGGAGAACGGAATTCCCTGTCTCGGTCTGTGCCTCGGCATGCAGACGATGACCATCGAATACGCCCGCAACGTCATGGGATTGCACGGCGCCCACAGCAGCGAGTTCGACGGTCAGGACTCGGTCACACCTCATCCGGTCATCGACCTGATGGAGAGCCAGCGTTCGGTCGAGAACAAGGGCGGGACGATGCGTCTCGGGGCCTATGTCGCCGTGCTCAGCGAAGGCTCCCAGGTCGCAGAACTCTACGGCCGGTCCGTCATCCAGGAGCGACATCGCCACCGCTACGAGTTCAATCCGCGGTACAAGTCACAGTTCGAGCGAAGTGGGTTTCGTTGCTCGGGCGTCTCGCCCGACGGGAAACTGGTCGAATTCATCGAGCTCCCGGGCCATCCCTTCTGGATCGGAACCCAGGCCCACCCGGAACTGAAGAGTCGTCCGAACCGGCCTGCCCCCTTGTTCGATGCGCTCATCGTCGCTGCGCTCGACCGCGCCGAATCCATCGATCCCGCCAGATTCGACGCCGCTCGACCCGCGGGGCGCGAGATCACGATCTCGCTCGAGTAACCCACTTCGATGTCGAACCGATTCACCCACCTGGGCGACGACCTGATCCACCAGGGCTTCATCGTCGCTTTCTACAGCAGCCGGTACAGAACCCCCGACGGCGACGAGATCCGTCGGGACGTGGTGCGTCACCCGGGAGCCGTCTCGGCGGTGGCGATCGAGGACGGCGGGGTCTGGCTCGTGAAGCAGTACCGGGCGCCGATCGACAGATATCTGTGGGAGATCCCGGCCGGCAAGCTCGATGTCGTCGGCGAGCCGCTCGAGCGGACGCTGGTCCGTGAACTCGAAGAGGAGATCGGTCGTCATCCCGGATCGATCGAGAAGTTGATCACGCTGCATCATTCGCCCGGGTTCTGCGACGAGCTCCAGACGGTCTTCCTCTGCACCGATCTGACCGAGGTTCCCACCAACCACGACGGGCCGGAGGAAGCCCACATGACCGTCGAGAGGTTCGCTGTGGCCGACGCCGTGCGCATGGCGACCGACGGAACGATCACCGATGCCAAGAGCATCATCGGTCTGCTGGCGGCGGCCCGCAAGCTCGGCATATGAGCACGAACCTGGGCGAGGCCTCTCGTGCTCGCACCGTTCACCTCTACCACCTCGGGAGGAGATTCTTCGCCTCTCTGTCCGACGAGCGGCCCTCTCCTACCGAGGACCATTGGATCCGAGGATTCCTGCTACCGGGCGAGGCGAACCTGTGGACCCGGATGAGTCCTCGGGACCAACGGCATTCGGTCGATGTGGCCCGCAAGGTCGTTGCACGGTTGCCGGAGGTCGGTCGACCGGTCATGGCGGCGGCGATCCTGCACGATGTTGGCAAACTCGTGTCGGGATACCGAACCTTCGCACGCGTGGGGGCGACACTGTTCTGGGGGTTGGTTCCGAGGCGCCGGCGGGTTCGCCTGGCCCACCGCTGGGGATCGGGGTCCGGTTTGGCGCGGGTGGCAGCGGTTCGCCGCCTGGCCGAGTATCGGCTGCATCCCGAGCTAGGCCGTGACCTGCTCGAACAGGCCGGCTCCGATGAGTTCACGAGTCAGTGGGCCGCGCAACATCACACACCCATGGACAACTGGACCGTCGACACCGAGCTCGGCCTGGTTCTCAAGGAATGCGACGACGACTGAACGTGTCGGCGTGACAGCACCGAATTGGGAGTCCGAACTCACCCCGACGTAATCACGCGGGAGTCGTCTTCATTGATGTCTCCTTCGACGGTGTACGCGATCAGGCGGTAGGGGACCTGAGTCGGGGCGCCGTCGGTGGAGAAGCTGTTGGCCCCAGCCCCTTCGAAGCGAACATCTGCGCCCTCGCGCAGAGAGGAGAGACAATCGGCGAAGGACGAACACACCGTGTCGCCGTCGACGATCCCCGCCAGCGCACCGGCGATCGTTGCCGGGTCGTCCGTGGCGGTGGTGGCCGATGCCAAGGCGGCGATCACCAGCCGGTCGGTCGTCCGGTCCGCCAATCGGGCCAGCGGCCCGACGACGCGCAGACCGACCGTCGGTCGAACGTCCATGCTGTTGCCCACTACGTACACCATGCGATCGCCGGGGCCGGCGCCCACACTGGTCAGCCCCTCCACCACGGCCTGGGGATCACCAACCCCGAGGAGCAGGACGGCGGTGGACTCGTCGGCCGCGACGAGGGCTGCTTCGGGGTCGTATCGCTCTGAGGACGAACCGACCTCGACGACCGACAGGAGTGCGCCACCGTTTTCCGACAACCGCTCACCGAGTGCGTCGGTGACCGACGCAGGGGTGTCCACAGGGACCACGAGAGTGACGGCCTGGTGGCCGTCGGCGATCATTGCATCAGCCATCATCAACACCTGTTCGACGACGGGCTGGGTCAGCGGGAGATGAACGACGGTTCCCAGCGAAGCGAGTTTCTCGCTGGTGCGAGCATCTTGCAGTTCTGTCGGCGGACCGATCACCACGTCCACGTTGTTGGCCGCCAACTCGTCGATGGCGGCGTCGAGCAACGCGTCGTCGGTTCGTACGTCGGTGTGCACGACGCGGATCTGGATTCGATCGAACTCCGACGCTGCCGCGATCTCATCGATCCGGTCGTCCACCGCCAGCCTCGCCTCGTCACCTGCCTCGGCCGATTCGCCGGTCAGCGGTAGGAGGGTGGCGATGACGAGCTCGCCGTCGGCGTCGCCGACCGGACCGGCCGAACATGCTGCGGCGAGGACGCTGGCTGCCACCAGTGAGAGAGCCGACCCCAGCGGACGTCCGATGGGGGCCGACCTGCGCAGACTCATGGCGCAGGTGACAGTAATCCAATGGCGGTGCGAATCCGTTGCATCACCACTCGAGCGACGGCCGAGGCCTTGTCGGCGCCGATACCAAGAGCGTCGGTCACGTCGCCGTCGGAGAGATCTGAGTATCTCTTCTGGACCGGCGCAAGAAGGTCGATGACCGCGGCTGCGGTGTCGGTTTTGAGGGGCCCGTACTGGGTGTACTGCGGGGCCAGTTTCTCGGGATCATCACCGGTGGCCGCGGCGAGAATCGACAACAGATTCGAAACCCCCGGCTTGTGGACCGGGTCGAAGCGGACCTCGCCGTCGTTGTCGGTGACCGCCCGCTTGATCTTCTTCTCGATCTTTCGGGGCTCATCCAGGACTTCGATCGTGCCCGCATCGCTACCGACGGATTTGGACATCTTCTGCTCGGGATACTGAAGGTTCATCACCCGTGCTCCCGCCGGTGGAATCCGGTGTTCCGGCACGACGACGGTGTTCTCCCCAAAACGTGAGTTCAGTCGAAGCGCGAGGTCGCGGGTCAGCTCGATGTGCTGGCGTTGATCGTCGCCGACGGGGACCACGTCGGTGTCATAGAGCAGCACATCCGCCGCTTGCAGCGCCGGATAGGTGAACAGGCCGGCGCTCACCGACGCGTTGGGGCCGCCGTTGTCGCCGTCGCCCACACCGCCGAGGCGCTCACTCTTGTCCTTGAATTGGGTCATCCTCCGCAGCTCGCCGAACCCGGCGAGACACTGCATGATCCACCCCAGCTCGGCGTGTTCATGCACGTGGCTCTGCACGAACAACGTGCAGACCTCCGGGTCCAACCCGACGGCCAGGAGCATACGGGCCATGCTCATCGTGTCGAGACGTACTTCGCCCGGTTGTTTGGGGAGGGTGAGGGCGTGTAGATCGACGATGCAGTAGACCGAATCCATCTCGTGTTGGAGAGCCGTCCAGTTCCTGAGCGCTCCGAGGTAGTTTCCGAGGTGGGTCGAGCCCGAGGGCTGGATCCCGCTGAAGACCCGTGGTCGCTGCGCGCTCATCGAGTCAAGGGTAGATTGAGCGCGGTGACCTCGGCTGCTCTTCCTTTGGCGCAACAGGAAAACTCTTCTGAACCGCAACAGACCGGTACGCCAGCCGATCCCGCCCTTTCAGGCCACGGCGCCCGGTCGGTCAAGGCCGAAGCGGCCGGGTTCGAGGGTCCGTTCGACCTGCTCCTGCATCTGATCCTCAGTGATGAGGTCGATCTCTACGAGGTGTCACTGTCCCAGATCGTCGATGCGTACCTGGCCGAGATTCGACGCATGGACAACTGCGACCTCGATGTCGCCACCGAGTTCCTGCTGATTGCGGCCACCCTCATCGAGCTGAAGGTCCGTCGGCTGTTGCCCGACAATGCCGATGTCGATCTCGACGATGAGATCTCGCTGTGGGAGGAACGCGACCTTCTCCTGTCCCGCCTGCTCGAATCCAAGACCTTCAAGGACGCAGCAGCTGCCCTCGAACGTATGTCCGAGAACGCTGCGTTGACCAGGCCCAGGATCGCCGGTCTCGAAGAACCGTTCATCGGGCTCGCCCCCGACCTGCTCGAGACGGTCTCGCCAGAGGATCTCCGCCGAGCCTTCATGAAGGCGATGCAGCCACGGCCGGCGACCAACGTGGGTCTCCAGCACGTGACCGATGTGAAGGCCAGCGTCTCCGAGGCGATCCAGGAGCTACTGGTCGCTCTCCCGGCTCGGGAAAGCAAAACCTTCCGGGAGCTCATCGAACACGTGTCGGATGATGTCATGGAGGTAGTCGTACGGTTCCTGGCGGTTCTCGAACTCTTCAAGCAGGGGGTGGTGGGGATCGACCAGGTCGGCCGCTTCGGCGATCTGACCGTCGAGTGGATCGGTCCCGACGATGACCGAGCCGCCGCCGTCACCGGCATCGACATCTACGAGGGGTGAGGCCCAGCGCATGAGCACGGACAACCAGACCGAACAAGCCGAACCGGTGAAGGCTGACGCCGCAGTCCTCGATCTGACCGACGAGACCCGCCTGGCCGAGATCTCCCGTGGCATCGAGGCGCTCGTGATGATCGCCGTCGACCCGATCCCGGACGCGGCCCTGGCGTCGGCCCTCGACACCGACGAGGTGACGATCCGCACGATCTGTCTCGCCTTGAGTGACTCCTATGAGGATCAGGATCGAGGTTTTCAGCTTGCCTATGTCGCCGGAGGATGGCGCTTCCAGACCCACCCCGACCTGCACGGCGTGATCTCCGACTACGTGGTCGGAGCCCAGAACGCCAGACTGTCGCCGGCGGCCTTGGAAACGCTGGCGATCATCGCCTACAAGCAGCCGATCTCACGGGCTCAGATCGGGGCGATCAGAGGTGTCAATGTCGATGGCGTTCTGCGCACGTTGAGCCAGCGGGGTTATGTGGCGGAAACGGGGCGAGATCACGGACCGGGCCAGGCGGTTCTCTTCGGCACGACGCAGCTCTTCAGTGAGAGGCTCGGTATTGCCGGTCCTCACCAGTTGCCTCCGCTCGGCGATTTCGTGCCGCCGGCTCACGTGGTCGAGGCACTCGAGCAGACTCTGCGCGCCGATGTCGAGTGAGCGAGTCCAGAAGGTCCTTGCTCGAGCCGGCATCGCCAGTCGCAGAGTGGTCGAAGAGATGATCTCTCAGGGAAGGGTGACGGTGAATGGGACGGTCGCCACGCTCGGCGACCGGGCGGATCCCGAGCGGGATCGGATCACGGTCGACGGCACCGCCGTCTCGGTCATGCCCGACGCCATCACCTACCTGTTGAACAAACCGGCCGGACCGATTACGACGGCCAACGACACCCACGGGCGGCCCACCGTCGTAGACCTCGTACCGTCCGAGCCACGGGTCTTTCCGGTC
This sequence comes from Acidimicrobiales bacterium, assembly GCA_024638805.1. Classification (GTDB taxonomy): domain Bacteria; phylum Actinomycetota; class Acidimicrobiia; order Acidimicrobiales; family SZUA-35; genus JABDIY01. The sequence goes on along the minus strand of JAHEJO010000052.1, from coordinate 10,079 downwards.
GGGCGTCTCGACGCCGGTACCGAAGGTCTGCTGTTGCTGACCAACGATGGGGAGATGGCTCATCGGTTGACCCATCCTTCGCACGGAGTCGAAAAGGAGTATCTCGTTCACGTGCGGGGTTCGCCCAAACCCGGCGCTCTCCGGCAACTGCGAGAAGGTGTCCGCCTCGATGACGGCGTCTCGGCGCCGGCGCAGGTGGCCCTGGTCGACAGCGACGTCATCCGGCTCACAATCCACGAGGGCAGAAACCGCCAGGTTCGACGAATGTGCGAGGCGATCGGCCACCCGGTCCGACGGCTGGTCCGGACCCGGATTGGGCCACTCGTCGATCGCACGCTCGAGCCGGGCCAATGGCGAATTCTCACCGCTGAGGAGATCGTGGACCTGCAAAGATCGGTGGACCGTTCGGCCCCGATGCCGAAGCGATAGTTTGATCACCGATGCCGACCCGAGCACTGCGTGGTGCGATCACCTGCGACACCAACAGCCGTGAGGAGATCCTCTCCAGGACGACTCGACTTCTCAGCGTGATGTTCGAGCGCAACGACATCGGATTCGATTGCGTCACCAGTGCGTTCTTCACCGCCACCGACGATCTCACCGCCGTCGCTCCCGCGGTCGCAGCCAGAGAATTCGGTCTGGTCGACGTGCCCTTGCTCTGTGCCCAGGAGATGCATGTCGAGGGATCGCTGCCGCGTTGTGTACGGGTGATGGTCCATTTCGATTGTGATCGGGCGCGGTCGGAGCTCGAACACGTCTTCCTGCGGCAAGCTGCGACGCTTCGCCCCGATCTCAGCCGTCAGGGCGACGACGCGTGAGCGACCCACTGTCGGCGACCGGCATCACTCCGACCAGGGCGTGGGTGATCGGTTGTGGTCTCATCGGCGGTTCCGTGGCGGCTGCGCTGGTCGAACGAGGTTGGCACGTCTCGGTGAACGACAGTGACGAGACAACCCTGAACCGGGCGCTGGGGCGCGGGATTGCTCATGCGATCGGACCGGATGTTGACGCCACCATCGTGTTCTGTGCAGGCCCGGTCGGCGTCATCCCCGATCTCGCTCGTCAGGCCCTTTCCGCATGCGGGGGTGTCGTCACCGACGTGGGATCGACGAAGAGGGCCGTCGTCGATGCCGTCGTCGACGACCGGTTCGTCGGTGGCCACCCGATGACAGGATCCGAGCAGGATGGGATCGAGGGCGCCGATCCCAACCTCTTCCGAAACGCTACTTGGGTCCTCACACCCCGACCCGACACCGAGGCGTCGGTTTTCGCCACGGTCCGAACGGTGGTCAGGAGTCTTGGAGCCGAGGTCCTGACGATGCCGGCCGACGTGCACGATCGGATGGTTGCACAGGTCTCCCATGTTCCCCACCTCACCGCCGCCGCCCTCATGACCCTCGCCGACGAATCATCGGTCGAGCACCGCGCACTGCTCAGGCTGGCAGCCGGCGGCTTCAGGGACATGACGAGGATCAGCGCCGGTCGCCCTTCCATCTGGCCCGACATCATCGCCTCGAATGCCGAATCGATCGGCGTTGGCCTGGAACGGCTCATCACCCAATTGAGAAGTATTCGCGGCGCGGTTGCCGACGGACGGGCCGATGAACTGCTCGAATTGCTCGAACGGGCCAGGTCCGCTCGCATCAACCTCCCGACCGGTATCACGATGAGCGACGACCTCGTGGAGTTCGCCATTCCGATTCCGGATCGCCCGGGCGAAATCGCAGCCATCGCAACGCTGGCCACAGAACTCGATGTGAACATCCACGACCTCGAGCTCACCCATTCCGGGGAAGGAAGGAAGGGGGTCATGATCCTCCTGACCGATGCCGAGGCCAAGGACCTCCTCGTCGGCGGATTGATCGCCAAGGGCTACCGTCCAACCGTGCGGTCGCTCGAATGACCCCCAACGATTCCATGGAGGCGATGTGAGAACTCAACCAACATCTTCGTACGACTCGGCCGGACTGCTCGTCGTGGCGATCGACGGACCGGCGGGGTCCGGCAAGAGCACGGTGGCCAGGAAGGTCGCCGAACTTATCGGCGTCGACTACCTGGACACCGGTGCGATGTACCGTTCGGTCACCTACGCCTGTATCGCCGGGGGTGCAGATCCCGCCGACGCCGAACAGGCTGCGATGGTCGCCCGCAACATGGATCTTCGGATGGAGCGAGACGGCACGGTGATGGTCAATCAAGTCGATGTCACCACTCAGATCAGGGGGCCGGCGGTCACGCGAGCGGTCTCCCTGGTGGCCAGTCACCCCGAGGTTCGCACCGAGCTCGTCAGTCGACAGCGGGAATGGGCGCGGCGACGAGGCGGCGGCGTGCTCGAGGGCCGCGACATCGGAACAGTCGTCTTTCCCGACGCCACGCTGGTGGTGTACCTGAACGCCAGTCCCGAGGTGCGGGCCGCACGTCGCGCCGGCGAGGTCACCGACCTCGACTACGACGACGTAGCGGCCGACATCGCGCGGCGTGATGCGTTCGATCAGACCCGTGAGACCGACCCGCTGAGAATGGCGGGAGACGCTCTGGTGATCGACACCTCGTCGATGAGGATCGATGAGGTCGTCGAGTTGCTGGTCGCCGAGGTCGAGAAGGCACGTGCGGCCGAGCAGGCCCAGCTGTCAGCGGAGCCCTCCGAGCAAGAACGGTGAACGTCGTGACCGGCGCTGATTCGCCGGCGGCCATAGGCCGGGCGAGTCGCTGGTTGTTTCGGTTCGGGTGGCTGATCGTGCGGGGGTTTTTCGCTCCGTTTGCGCGGCTGAGGATTCGTGGCAGAGAGAACTTTCCGTCCACCGGAGGCTTCGTGGTCGCGCCCGGTGCTCACCGATCGATCTTCGACACCGCCGTCGTCGCCGTCAGCTCGCGGCGGATGCTTCGTTTCATGGGTGCCGAGTCGTACTTCAAGATCCCCGTGTTGGGGTGGTTCCTGCGCGCGGCCGGCGGATTTCCGGTGGAACGGGCCGCCACCGACCGCGAAGCCCTCCGGGTCGCCGAAGCCGTGCTGCGGTCCGGTGAGCCATTGGTAGTGTTCCCAGAGGCCACCCGCTACCGGGGTCCCGCCCTGCAGCCCCTCAAGGACGGTGCCGCGTTCATGGCCGCCCGGGCCGACGTTCCGATCGTTCCGATCGGCATCGGCGGCGCCGAACGGGCATGGCCCAAGGGTGCCAGATTCCCCAAGCCGACTCGGATGGCCATCGTCGTCGGCCAACCGATCCGTCCGACGCCGCGCACGGAGGGGGAGCGGGTCAAGCGTGGTGAGATTCGGCGACTCACAGCCGAGCTGCACACCTCCCTGCAATCTCTTTTCGAAGAGGCTCAGCTCGACGCCGGCGTCCGGGTGGAATCACCGGGGCCGATGCTCGGTGCCGAGTCCGGCGGTGATGAAGAGGGCCGTCACCGGACCTGAGCAGTCGGCTGTGTGCCGACCTGTCGAGGCCTCCGGACAAGTACGGTTCGCGCGCTGGGGTCGCTCGGCGACCCAGATGAATCGGATAGTGAGCCAGCTTCAGGTTCTCCGTGCGATGGCGCCAGTTCGTAGGCTGGATCCATGTCCTCTGCGAATACCGCCGGTGTCGACAAGGTTCTGCTGTGCGCACCTCGAGGGTTCTGTGCTGGCGTGGAGATGGCGATCAAAGCCCTCGCGTGGATGGTGCGCGCCTTCGAACCGCCGGTCTACTGCTACCACGAGATCGTCCACAACAAGCTCGTGGTCGATCGGTTCCGGGAACGAGGTGTGATCTTCGTCGACGACGTCAGCGAGGTCCCTCCCGGTCAGCCGATCATGCTGAGTGCACACGGAAGTGCTCCCGAGGTGGTGGCTGCCGCCGAAGAGCGGGGTTCGTACGTCGTCAACGCCGTCTGCCCCCTGGTCACGAAAGTCCACCACGAGGTCAAGGTTCGCGCCAACAAGGGATACCGGATCATCTACGTCGGGCACGAAGGTCACGAGGAAGCGGTCGGAACGATGGCGGTCGCACCGGCGGCGATCAGCCGGGTCGAGTCGGTGGACGAGGTGACCGCCCTTCCCGACTTCGACGAACCGACGGCGCTGCTCGCCCAGACCACATTGAGCCATCGTGATTGGAGCAAGGTCGCCGAAGCGGCGAAAGAGCGTTTTCCGGACCTGTGGCAGCCGGGCCGATCCGACCTGTGCTTCGCAACGACGAATCGTCAGTCGGCGCTGATGGCGATCGCGACGCGGTGCGATGCGATTCTGGTCATCGGCTCGGCCAACTCGTCGAACACCAATGCGCTGGCCAAGTTGGCGACCGAGGCGGGTTGTCCTCGGGTGTTCCGTATCAATGGCCCCGACGAACTTCCCGACGATCTGGTCGGCACGGTCGGCGTCACCGCCGGCGCATCCGCTCCCGACGACGTCGTTGCTGCGGTCATCAGTTCCCTCGATCCCGGTCAGGGCGTCGAGGAGGTCCGTATCACCGACGAGGACGAGTACTTCGCACCGCCGCGCGATATCCGGGACCTGCTCGGAGCCCTGGACGTGGCCACGACCGTGGGGCTCGGCGGCGACCTCAGCACCCGTCCCGAACTCGACGACCGGCACATCAACGCCACCGACGTGCTGCTCAAGCTCTGAGGCTCGTCTGGCGCCGTCGGTGCAACCGTGGAGCTACCGGACTGCGATGATCGACGCGACCGACTCGCAGTCGTCGTTGATCGTCGATTCGGGGGTCGCGACACAGCTGTCATCCTCGCCGCCGAGCACGAGGGAGTCGGCGCCGGATCCCGCCGCGATCAGAGGGACGAAGTCGCCGGTGAGGGTGTCGACTCCGTACCCGCCGTCGAGATGGTCGTCGCCGGACCCGCCGGCGAGATCATCGTCGCCGTCGCCGCCGAAAACGATGTCGTCGCCCTCCATGCCGTTGATGACGTCTGACCCGTCACCGCCGTAGAAGATGTCGTCGCCTCGTTCGAGGGAGGTGGTGACGCCCGCAGCTTCCTGGAAGCTCATTCGGTCAGCTCCTGGGCCCCCGTAGAGGACATCGTCGAAGTCCCCACCCCAGGCAAGGTCGTCGCCCTCGCCGCCGCTCAAAAGGTCGGGGCCGGCTTCACCGAAGAGCGCGTCGTTGCCGGATCCGCCGAAAACCTCGTCGGCGCCATCGCCGCCGTACAACCCCGAGATGGGGGAGTAGCGACCCTGCTCGATGTCGTTTCCGGCCCCACCGGCGAGGATGTCGTTGCCGGGTCCGCCCCACAGTCCATCGGTGCCCTCACCTCCGAAGAGCTGGTCTGAGCCGTCGCCGCCGTAGACGCCGAAGCCGGCGGGATTGCCGACAACGTTGAAACCGGGCGTGTCGTCGCCACCTCCTGCTGATACGACGTCATCGCCGTCCTCGCCATGGAGCAGGTCTGGGTCGGCGCCGCCGAAGATGCGGTCGTCGTCATCGCCACCGCGTAGACGGTCCGATCCGTTGCCGCCGACGATGATGTCGTCGCCCCGCTCACCGAGGATCACGTCGGCGCCGTCGGAGCCGAACAGCTGATCGTCTCCGGCGTCGCCGTAGATCGTGTCGTCACCTGGCCCGCCGACGATGATGTCGCCACCATCGCTGCCGCAGATGACGTCGTCACCGGCGAGGGCGTGGATGACGTCATCGTCGATCGTTCCCAAGATGACGTCATCGGCCGGTGTGGGGATCCCCCCAAGATTGAGATCGACGGTCACGGGTCGACCCCCGCACGTTCTGTTCCGGGTCGGAGAATCATCGACGACACTGGCCGGCTTCGACCCGAGCTGCTCGTACGGGTGCGCCGCCCGAAACTCCGCTCCGGATGCCATCCAGCGCACCGCAGCACCCCGGGACAGTCCGGCGTCCAATCGGCCCAACCAATACGCCAGTCCCGGATCGTCGGGTTCGCGGTCCAGTACGTTCCGGTAGATCAGGGTGAGGAATGCGCGATCGTCGAGATCGCCGTAGGTTCGACCGAACTCGGCGCTGGCTGCAAACCATGTGGCGATTTCGGCGAGATTGCGGGACTTCCCCACGTCGAGCCAGTAGCGGGCGCCACCGGGATCCGGTGGTCGATCGAAGAACGCGTGATAGAGGCGGAGGATGTCCGCTTCGCTCGTGCTGACGCCGGTGCGACCGATCTCGATCAGCACGGTCGTCGGCGGTTCGGCGGGCTCTGCAGGTTCGGCAGGTTCGGCCGGCGGTTCGGCACTGGGGAGCTGTTCAGGTACCACCACGAGCGACCCGATGATCGTCACGATCACAATCCCGGCGGCGACACCCATGCGGCCACACTAGTCACCGAGAAACGGCGAGATCACCCGACCCAGCCACGGCGCGATTCCGGGGTCAGGACTTGACCGGACGGGCCAAACCGTGCATCATCGAAATTAGCAGGTTCGCCAAGTTCGGATCGCTCCCCGCTTCCTCTCAACCGGGACACTTCGCTTCTGCAGGGTGTCAACGAGAAAGCAAGGTGAGACCTCCGAATTTTGCGAACCTGCCGCTTTTCGTCGGCGACCGTGTGCTGCCGGCGGTAGCTCTAGCAGGGCCGCAGCGCCAGGTCGTGGGGCCGCCAGTCCGGACCGACGAGAATGAGCTGATTGACCGTGCAATGGCGTTCGGCGAAGGCTGCCTCACAATAGGCGAGATAGAAACGCCACAGACGTATGAAACGGTCGTCGAGTCCGAGGGAGCGAATGTCGTCGAGCCGGTCGTCGAAACGAGTCCTCCAGTGGCGCAGCGTGGCTGCGTAGTGGGCCCCGAAATCCTCGACATCGAGAAGATGCAGTCTCGTGTGCCGGCTGATGACGTGGGTGATCTTGCCGATCGACGGCAGGAACCCGCCGGGGAAGACGAAACGGGCGATGAAGTCCTCGGTGTTCTTGGTGCGCTCGTATCGACGATCCGGCACACAGATTGCCTGGATGCCGGCCATTCCGTCGGCGGCGATGTTGGCTTCGATCGCCTGGAAGAACCGGGGGTAGTCGCGCCAGTCCACCGCTTCGATCATTTCGACGCTGACCAAACGGTCGGCTCTTCCCTGGGTGGCATCTGCCAGATCCCGCCAGTCGGTTTGCAGGAGTCGCACCTGGCCCGGTCTGATCGACTCGTGTGCCTCGGCGGACTTCACACGTCGGTTGGCCTCGGCATACTGCTCCCGACTGATCGTGGTCGATGTCACTCGGGCATCGAATTCCTGGGCGGCCCGCAGGGCCATTCCGCCCCAGCCGGTCCCGATCTCGGTCACGGTGGTGTCCGCTGCGACCCCTAGTTTGCGCAACAGGCGATCGTATTTGGCGAGGCTCGCCTCGGACAGAGATGTGTTGGGATGGGTGAAGACTCCGCTGGAGTAGGTCATCGTCTCGTCGAGGAACAGTTCGAAGAAGGCGTTGCCCAGGTCGTAGTGAGCTCCGATGTCCTCGCGGTTTCGGTGGCGATCGGGTCTCGGCGCCACCTTGCGGACGCGATCGAGCACCGGGTTGGTGATCATCGCCATACGATTGCGGATCTCATCGAGTGTCGTGATGTTGCGAGCGGCGACGCGAACGACCAGGTCGGGATCGTTGCTGTGCCACCAGCCTTCGATGTAGCCGCGGCCGAGGCCGATCGAACCCTCGGTGGCCAGATGCCACCAGGCGCGTGGGTCCCGAATCGTGACGTGCGCCTCGAGTCCATCGCCCGGCCCGAACACCGAAATGCTGTCATCCTCGGTCACGACGAGCGAATCGCTCCGCAGGCGGCTCAGCAGCTTGGTCGTGACGCTGCGGGCGAGGCGGTAGCGGCGGTTGTAGGAGGCTCGGACATGGGCAGGCGTCGGCTCGTGATGGACGGCCATGCGCGCTTTGCTGAGGAGCAGTTCTGGACTGACAGCGGTGTGGGACCTTAGGGCGGTCATGTCAACCTTTCAGCTCGGGTGAACGGTTCTTGCGGCGACTTGGGTGGGCGACGAAACGAACGCGTTTGGCGGCCAGCCGGAGCGCCTGGGCGTGAATGCCGAAGGAGACCCGTCGCGTGGACAACGCATCCCGGAACAATGCCCGGCCGAGAGCGGCCGGAGTTGGGTCCTGCCGGGTGACCCGGACGGCGGTCTCGACGATCGGCTCGTCGGAGTGTCTGGCCAACACTGCGATACCGAATCCGAGTTCGGGGGACTCGTCTCGGAGGGTGAGGGTGTAGCGGAAATCCTCGTCGAGAAAAGGTGAGACATGCAGCGTCTTGTCGAATGTCGTCTCCCAGGTGCGATCACCGGTCCTCTCGAGAGCAACCGGGTATTGGGTGCGTTCTTTCCACGGGGTGTTCGTGACTTCGGCGACCGTGGCGACTGGATTCTCGGCGTCGTCGTGCCACAACACGAACAGCGAAATCGGGTTGAACAGCCACCCCCACCTCCGCACCTGTGTGAGCAGTCGTACCGGGCCGGTCGGGCGATACCCGAGCACGGGTTCGACCGCATCCCGGACCTGGTCGGCCATCGAGCCAGTGGGAGACCGTCCGTAGTCGGATCGGCGGAAACGAGCCGGAGCAGCTCGGGACGAGGACCACAGCCGATGTCGTCGGGTCAGCTCCTCGGGATGGTCAGGGTCGATCCAGACCTGACTTGTCCGATAGGTGAATTCGTTCACCGCCGGACGGTTGCGTCGATGCCAGACCGTTCCTTGGCACAGAGCAGCGGAGCCGGCATCCATTAGTATCCGCTCCAGTTGACACCGAGTTCGGCGCAGGCCCGAAGACCCGAGGTCATCCCATCTTCGTGGAATCCGTAGCTCCAGTAGGCGCCGGCATAGTGGGTGCGGTTCATACCGCTGATCTCGGCCACGCGTCTCTGGGCGGCGATGGCCGGTCCGTCGAAGACCGGGTGGGCGTATGACGTCTCGTACAATACTTTGCTCGAATCGACTCGATCGTCGTTCAGACTCACCAGGTATCGCTGCGATCCCGGCAACCGCATCAGTTCGGTCAGGTCGTAGGTCAGGATGGCTCTGCCTTCCGAATGACCGTCCGAGCTCCGGCGATAGTTCCAGGCCGCTCGCGCGCGGGGGCTGGAGGCGAGAACGGAGGTGTCGGTGTGCAGGGTCGCAGTGTTGGGTTGGTATCGGATCGAACCGAGGATCTCGGTCTCGGCATGGGAGGGATCGTGGAGCATGGTGAGAGCCTCGTCGCTGTGGCAGGCAATGATTACTGCGTCGAACCGGTGCTGTTCGGATGCAGTCGTGACGACGACGCCATCATCGTTGCGCCTCACACCGATCACCGGGTTCCCGGTGCGGATGGTGCCGCCGAACCGGTCGACGATCCGCTGGACATAGACCTGACTCCCGCCCACGATCGCTTTCCATTGGGGTCGGTCCCCGACGGCCAGCAGACCGTGGTTGTCGAGGAACCTGAGAAGGCTCTTAACAGGAAATTGCTCGAAGGTGGATGGATCAGCCGACCAGATCGATGCCCCCATCGGGACGAGGTGGAGGTCGGTGAAGGTCCTCGAATAGCGGCCATCCCGGAGGAACGTGGCCAGGCTCGTCTCATCGTCGCCGTCGTCGAGGAAACGCTTCCCTCGTCGGTAGAAACGAACGATGTCAAAAAGCATTCGGTAGATCTTCGGACGCAACAGATTGTGGCGTTGGGCGAACAGCGTGTTGAGATTGGTGGCCCGATACTCAAGACCGCTGCCAACATCGTCGACCCCGAAGCTCATTTCGGTGTCGACGGTGTGCACGTCGAGTTCGGCAAGGAGTCGCTGGAGGTTGGGGTAGTTCCGGTCGTTGTGGACGATGAATCCGGTGTCGATCCCGAGTTCTCCAGCTGTGGGATCGGCGACGGTCACCGTGTTCGAGTGCCCACCCAGCCGATCGGACGATTCGAGGACGGTCACGTCGTGGAGCGGGCCGAGAATGTGTGCGCACGTCAAGCCCGAGATCCCTGATCCGATGACGCCAATCTTCATCCGCTCTTCGTACCCGAGTCTGCAGATGGTTGATCCCTCATCGGTCGAAAAACCTTGAAACGACTGCTGCCCGTCGGTTACTGGGAGTCCTCGCCATCGGGCGCGGTTGTCGATGGCTCGGAGGTGGTGGTCGTGGGTTGGGTGGTGGTGGTGGTGGT
>JAHEJO010000173.1 GCA_024638805.1 Acidimicrobiales bacterium | reverse complement strand
GGGGTCGATCTCGATCGCGCCATCGCTCGAGTCGACATCGATGCGGTTGTGCGGCGGGTCGATCTGAACGCCGCCATCGAAACCGTCGACATCGATCGCGTGATCGGACGGGTGGATCTGGACGCTGCGGTCGACCGCGTCGATCTCAATCGCGCCATGGACCGGGTGGATCTCAACGCGGTGGTCGAACGAACCGAACTGGGATCGATCATCGCCCGGTCCACCACCGGCGTTTTCGGCGAACTGCTCGACGTGGCCAGAACTCAGGTGATGGGCGTGGATCAACTCGCGCAGGGAGTCCCCGCCCGCGTGTTGCGGGGAACCCATCTCGAGATACCGGCTGCGCCTGCCGTCGTGCCGAGCGCAGAGGAGGAGATGCCGGACCGCGTCCTCACCGCCTCCGAACGGGCGGTTGCGTTCCAGGGTCGCTACGCCGGTTCGGTGTCGCGCTTCCTCAGTTTCGTGATAGATCAGTTTGCGATCGGCGCACTGTTTGCGCTCGGTTCACTTCTCGTCTCGGCAGCCTTCACCGTCGTGATCGGTGCAGACCTGGATCTGTCCGAGGATCGTCTCCTCATCGTGATCGCCTACGCCCTCTGGGCGTTCGTCTACTATGCCGGTTCCCTGGCTGCGACCGGAAGAACGATCGGCAAAGCGATCGTGGGTGTCCTCGTCGTCGACACCGCCGGCGACCGGTTGGGCGGCACAGCGGCGGCGCTGCGCACGGTCGCGTTCCCGATCAGTTTCGTGTCGTTCGGTGTCGGGCTCCTCCTAGGTTTGTTCCGGCAGGACCGACGGGAACTCCACGACCTCATCGCCGGAACGGCTGTGATCTACGCCTGGGACGCAGCGATCGCGGAACGCCGCACCAGACAAACCTGACGGCGCGGCGTCGGTCGTGTTCGGTCCCGACCGACCGCAGGCAAAGCCGACCCGCCGATTGGACGGCATACCGGCTGAGGCGATGAGCGCCGCAGGGCTTCGAAGCGGAGGCTCGAGCCCGTGGTTGGGCTCGCACTCTCAGGCGACCATTTGGGCCGCTGATCTGATCTGTCTTACGAGTGCTCGACGTCGGCGGTAGTCGTCTCGAGAACCATCGGGTTGAGGAATCGGTAGCCGATGATGGCGGCGCCGAGGAGCGGCCCGATCCACAGGGCACTGGCGCCGAGGGAGCCGCTGACGGCGAGAGCGAAGGTGAGCACGACGAGGTGAAGTAGGTTGAGCTGCTTCATGAGCCTGTGTCTAACCCCGCTTGCGTGCGCTCGTCTAGTGCTTGTCTATGGATCTTGCCGAGACTTCGCGGCCCTTTACACTCCCTTTGCAAACCGAACACAGAACCTCGCTCCTGATGGCCCCACAACTCGATCACAACAGACTCCACGCCCTTTACGGCGACATGGGCAACGACAGAGCCTTCGTGATCGGCCTCGTCGAGATGTACCGGGCCAGGGCCGATGCGTTCGTGACCGCCGCCCGCAGCGGCCAGGCCGACGTCGTCGTGGCCGACCTGGCCCATCAGCTGGCCGGAGCCAGCGGTCCCTTCGGGATGACCGACATCACCGATGCCGCCCTCGGACTGGAATCACAACTTCGTGGCGGGCGACCGCACGGTGAGAACCTTGATCTGATCCTCGCGGACCTGCCACAACTGCTGGCACACCTCGAAGAGTGGGCCCAGAGGTTGCCTCCGGACGCCTAGTCCAACTCCAGCCTGTACCCGACACCGCGGATCGAAGCGATCTGGATGCCGGGCAGCTTGGACCGGATCGACACCACGTGGGCGTCGATGGTGCGGCTCGAGCCGAGGCCTTCCTGATGCCACACCTCGTTGAAGAGGTGCTCCCGTTCGTGGGCGACACCGGGTTGGCTCGAGAGAAAGGCCAGCAGATCGAATTCCTTGTGGGTCAGGTCGATCACGGTCCTGTCGGGCCCGAACACCTGATGGGCGCGCCGATCCACCTCGTACTCACCCAGATGAATCACGGCGTCCTCGGGTACGTCCTGTCTGGCCACGCGCCGGCTGATCGCCCGGATGCGTGCGAGCAGCTCTCGAGGTGTCATCGTCTTGGTGGCGTAGTCGTCGGCGCCGAGCTCCAGCCCGAGGACCTTGTCGGCCTCGTCGTCGCGGGCGGAGAGAATGATGATCGGCGTGTCGGACCGGGCGCGTAGCTGACGGCAGATCTCGAAGCCGTCCACGTCCGGGAGACGCAGATCCAACAGCACCACTTCCGGCTGGTCGGACTTGAACCGAGCGATCCCTTCACCGCCGGTTCCCGCAACGATGACGTCGAAGCCCTCCTTCTCCAGATAGCGGGCCATTGAGCCGGCGAACACCGGTTCATCGTCGATCAGCAGCACCGAGGCCATGCACAGAACCTAGTTCGCCGGGGCCGCTGCGTCGCCGGGCTCACCAACTGCCGCCCCCACCGCCCCCACCGCCGCCTCCGACACCACCGCCGCCTCCACCCGACGACGAGGGCGACGTGGACGCGGTAGTGGTGGCCCTCTGAATCGAAGGCCCGATGTGAGCCATGCGGAAGTAGGTGGGCGGGACGGTTTGGTAGCGGGAGTCGCCCTGCAACGCGGCGGCCACCTTCTTCCACTGGTCGTCCAGCCCGAAGGCCACCGCCCACGAGGTGTAATCCCGGATCGCATCCGGGTCGACGGTGTCGACGGCGGTACCCGGTTCCAGCCCGGTGAGGAACCTGCGGAACGACTCGACGGCCAGCCAGCGGGTCGTTCCCTCCGGCGTTCGCACACGAAGCTCCCACGCACGGCTCAGCACCGCGATCGACGCTCCCAATCCGGCCGACGAGACGATCAGCCCACAAACCCACCAGCCCGAGAACCGGAGCGAGAACCCGCTACCCAGCACGATGCCGGCGATGCTCAGCAGACCCAGCGGGATACCCCATCCGATGGCACGGCGGCGGCGCCGATCACCGGCGGGATCCCAGAAGCCGCTGTCGCGCTGCCACCGCTCGAGATCGGTCCCCAACTCCTTCCACGACGACGAAAAGTCAGAGTTGTACTTCTCGAGGCTGATCCGGTCGCCGTCGGAGAAGAACGACTCGATTCGCTCGGCGGTCGACGGACGCGGTCGAGCCCCGCCGCGCTGCAGAACGAGATGTCCTTCGTCGTCTTCCTCCACCTGGATCTCGCCCAGGAACGCCGCTTCGACAAGCCATGACACCATGTGTTCAGGCTTGACCCGTTCGGCGAGGATCATGCCCCCGTGAGGTGCCGACAGTCCTTTCGGCGGTGAAGGTGACGGGTTGGCGAGCTGGCCGAGGTCGGATTGATCGACGAGGCGGTACCCCTCGGAGAAGTCCAGGTTGGCGGGGTCGCCGAGCATGGATGCTGTCGTGTTCGGTACCTGCTCCCGCCCCCACCGTTTCATCGACCGGGCCATCATGGGCACGGTGGCGACGGCTGCGAGAAAGGAGGCGACCATGAGCACGAAGATCGGGACGTCCTCGCCCAGCGCCCTGGCTTCGGGCAGCGGGGGCAGAGCCGGCGTCTCGGCCAACGATGCTCCCAGGGTTCCCGACACCGTCACCCCTTCGCCGCTGTCGAGGCCCTCGGTAACGACGAGGATGTGCCCGGGGGCAACCTCCTCGACCGTGCAGTTGCCGAAGCTGCCGCGCCTGCCCCTGTCGCAGGTCGGGGTGAGCAGCTCGTTCTCGGAGATCACGTGGATCTCCGCATTCGATATCGAGACGTCCCACCCGGTTCCCACCGCATTCCACGAGAACCGGTCGCCCAACACCAACGTATCCAGGGAATACTCGAGCAGATAGCGGTGGCGGCCGGTGATCGTGCTGTCGGGATCGCCGACCCGGACCACCGGTGCGACGCCGAAACCGATGCGGGTCTGGGTGGGCGCGGTCGCCGAGCTGACCCTCACGCCCTCCTCGGGATCGAGGTCGGGAATCTCACGCAGGATGCCGTGACGTTCGGCGATGCCGAAGTCGTAGTCGATCGCCTCGGTGATGAGCGAGTCCTGGCGGACATCACCGATCTGGGCCAGCGTCCAGTAGGCGGCGATGCGTTCTGCGTCGATCACCAGTCCACCGACGAGGGTGGCGATCGGCGCCGCCAATGCGAGGACGACGCCGACGATCGTGTTGATGCGGCGCCGTCTGCTGATCATGACGTCACTCTAGAAACACCGAACGCCGACTGGGCGACAACGCCGAGGGTGTCTCCCGCCGGACGTTCGAGGAGGGAAGGGCGGCCGTCAAGTCAGACGCTCACGTCATCGCCATCTTGTCGAGCATGTGATCCATGACCTGGGTGTGCTCGACCTGGGGGCTGAACAGGATGACGTCGGCATCCTGGGAGACCATGACGCTGTGCCCAGGAGGCCAGTAGAACACGTCGCCACCGGAGCAGTTCTCGGTGGTGCCGTCGGTATAGCTGACGACGAGGCTTCCCGAGATCATGTAGCCCCAATGCGGTGCGTGGCACGAGTCGCCTTCGAGCCCCTGCAGCAATGGCGCGATGTCGGTGCCGGCGCCGAGTGTGAAGTACTCGCCGCCGATGGCGCCGAAGCCGGTGGCGTCGCCGAAGTCGGGGAGTTGTCGGGCGACCG
>JAHEJO010000172.1 GCA_024638805.1 Acidimicrobiales bacterium | reverse complement strand
CTGGATCCCGTCGCCACCCGCCACGCTTTCGGCGCCGGCGAATACCACGGACCCCGCAGCCAGATGACGCGGTACATCGACCATCCGACCATCCTGAAGGGGGAGGTCGAAACGATAAGGGTCGAAACGTTCGAGAAGGCAACCCACCTGGACCACGTCGACCCGACGACCACCGAGCAGGCCCAGTACTCGGTTCAGTTCCCAGTCGCTGCCGCCCTGGTCAAAGCCACCACCTCTGAGGACAGGTGGTACGGGCTGGGACCTTCGGACCTGCTCGGGGATGCGCTGGGCGACCTCGAAGTCCGATGTCTGGCGCGGCGGGTGGAACTGGTCGAAGCGCCCGAGCTCACCGCCGTGTTCCCACGACGATTCCTGGCCAGGGTCGTTCTCACCCTGGTCGACGGTCGCATCCTCACCAGTCCAGATACGACCTTCCGGGGCGAGCTCGACGACCCCCTGAGCGACACCGACCTCAGCACGAAGTACCGATGGTTGGCCGACCCGCTGCTTGGCGAGGAACGGACCCAGCGGATCGAGGAGTTGGTCTGGGACATCGTCGACCAGCGCTCCATCGGACCGCTCTTGGATCTCCTCGTGGCCCCACCCGTTGGCGGCGATCGCAGGTGCTGACGGCCTGCGCCTTCTGGACCCGGGCGGCAACTACCGTGAGGCCCCATGGCTCGCTCTGATCACCGCAACGTTGCGAACCTCGCATTGTCAGCTGCGGTCGTGCTCGGCTTTCTGCTGACCGCATGCGGGAGTGACCAGGTCGACGATCCGGCCAAGGATGACGCCGAGATCTACCGCGCGGTGATCGGTGACCTCGTCGCCCGCTCCGGCGTGGCGTTCCCCCCTTCGGAGGACACGCCGGTCCTGTATGTGGAGGCACTCGGTGTCGATGGGATCGAGCTGGAGATCCAGGTCGAGGTGGTCACCGCCTGGGGCGAGCGGTACGACATCCGCTTCATCGACGATCGCAGCGAGGCGATCGACCACGATCTCCAGGGACTTCCCGTCCGCGAAGGATCCCTGCTCCTCGGGCTCGGCCGGATCACCCGCAACGGCACCGCCGAGGTGCGGGGCGAGACCTACCTTTCCGAGGCCGACGTGCGTGCCTTTCGCTACACACTCAGACCCGCGGGTTCGGGGTGGACCATCGTCGGGGACCCCGTAGCGATCGAACCCGAGGGCCTGGTCACCTCGCCATGACCGCCACCTCCCCGGATCATTCTCTTCTAGGCGATTCCGCCGCTGGTTCGCTGCTACCGGTTCAGGCATTCCACTCCGTCGGCGAGGGCCTTTTCGCCATCTCGCTGGTCGGATCGCTGTTCTTCAACGTGACCGTCGATGCCGCCCGCCCTCGAATCCTTCTCTATCTGGCGCTGACGATGGCCCCCTTCGCCATTCTCGCTCCCCTGATCGGCCCGGTCATCGACGGGCTGCGCGGCGGTCACCGTGGCGTGCTGTTGCTGTCGATCGGCGGGCGGGCGGCGGTTGCGCTCTTGTTGGCATCACAGCTCAAGTCGCTGCTGCTGTACCCCGAGGCGTTCCTCATCGTGGTCCTGGCCAAGGTGTTCGTCGTGTCGCGGAACGCCCTCGTCCCTTCGATCGTCGCCGATCGCGACCATCTCGTGGTCGTCAACTCCCGCCTGGCCCGAGTGGGCGCCGTCGCCGGGCTCGCCGCCGGTGCGATCGGCATCGGCATTCTCCAGGTCGCCGGCGCTCCGTGGGTCCTTCGAGCCGGCGCGCTGTTCTACGCCATCGGCGCGCTGATGGTCCTGCGGATCCCTCCTCCGGTGCGGGACCTCAAGCCTTCCCGTGTGGTCGAATCGACCGAGATGCATGGCCCCGGCGTGTCGGCGGCAACGATCGGCATGGTGGGGCTGCGGATGGCGACCGGTTTCTTCTTCTTCCACGTGGGGTTCAGCCTGAAGACTGCAGGGGCGCCGGCGTGGCTGATCGGCGGGGTCGCCGCCGCGGTGGCCGTCGGTGGGTTTGCCGGCACGTTCGTGGCGCCCCGCCTCCACGGCCGGCTGAGTGGACAGGAGCTCATCACCGGATCGCTGTTCCTGCTCGCCGCATTCGCCGCACTCGCCGCGCTCCGTTTCCACGGCTCGACGGCGGTGGCCCTCGGCCTTGCCCTCGGGCTGGCGCTCAGCGTCGGGCGTCGAGCCTTTGACGGAGTGATCCAAACCGAGGCTCCCCACGCCCGCCGGGGCCGGGCCTACGCGGGTTTGGAGACACGCCTCGAGATCGGCTGGGTGATCGGTGCGTTCATCGCGGTGATCGCTCGATCCCCCGACTGGCTCGGTCTGTTGGTCCTGGCGGTGGCGGTGGGCGCATTGAGCATCGATCGGATCGTCGCCCACTACAGCGCCGATCGGGTCGCCGCCGAAACCGGGGCTGCCACCCTCCCGATCCGTCTGCTCGAGACGGCTGAGGCGGTTGCGGCACGAGGCGATCGCCAGCAGGCGGTGCTGGTCGCCTTGGCCGCGGCCGACGCGGCGGCGCTGGTCGGTTCGGTCCCGGCCGAGCGGCTGGCCGTCCTCCAGCGCCGGTGCAGGGAAGCCGCCGCCGACCCAAACCCTTCCGTGGAGGACGAGGTATTGCAGCTGGCTCACCAGCTGGTGACCGAGTCCGACGGCTGAGCCTCCCTTCGGGCCAACGGGGATCAGGCGTCTCGCCGTTGGGCTGTGGCGCGCCGTTCGGCCGGAACCAGTTCGTCGGTGGAGAGGTGGGCACCCGGGGTTGTCCGGTGCACGGCCCGAAACAGCAGGTGGACACCGACCGGTAGCGTCACAACGAGCGCGAGAACGGCGACGGCCAGCTTTGCCGACCCGACCCACCCGGTCTCGATGGCGGCACCGACGGCCACGAGAAGGAAAGCGACGGGACTGGCCTTCCCGGCCGCGTGAAAGCGGGCGTAGGGCGATCCGAACCGAAGGAGACCAACGCCGGCGATCAACGCGAGAACACTACCGGTGAGGACGAAGGCAGCGGCGACCGGGCTCACGCGTGAGGGCCTTCGTGTTCGATGAACCGGCTGGCGGCGACGGTGGCGGTGAAGCCGACGATGGCGATGACGACGAGAATGTCGAGGTAGGTGGTGTCACCGGTGTCGGCGGCGCGCACCCCGATCCCTCCCATCAAAGAGATCAGCGCCACGTCGAGCGAGATCACCCGATCGGCGAGCGTCGGGCCGCGCAGGAGGCGGATGGCGGCACAGACTGCGGCGGCGACGAAGCCCATCATGGCGATGCCGGCGATCACGCCCCGCTCCTGGCCGGCGGCGTGGTCGGCAGCGCCTGACAAGCGAGTTCTGCGAGTTCGCTGACGTGGCGAGCGGTGGCGTCGCGCCGATCGGCGTGCAGGAGATGCAGATACAACGTGCCGGTGTCGGGGTCGGCATCGACCACCGCGGTCCCGGGGGTCAAGGTGACCGACACGACGAGCAGGAGGAAATGGGTACGGGATTCGGACGGGGTTTGGACGGCGATCACCGCTTCGTCCGTCCGGTCGGTCGGCGTCAGCACCTCCTGGGCCACGCTGATGGTGGAGGTCACCAGGTCGACCATCACCAGACCGACGAACCGGAGCAACGGGAGGAACCGGATGCGTCCACGCCCAGGCGTGCCGACGCCGGCGATGCTCACCACGACCGCCACGGCGGCGCCGGACACCACATTCGCCACCGACAGCTCACCCCACAGGGCACACCAGGCAGAGGTCAACGCCGAGATCGTCACGACCCGCCGGACGGTGACGAAGCCCATCATCGGATCACCTGCTCGATGTAGGCCCGAGGATCGACGAGATCGGTGGCCGCACGCTCGCTGAGGTTCCACAGCGGACCGGCCAGCACCGCCACCGTGAGGGTGCCGGCGACGGCGACAACCGTGGCGCCGACCATCAACCGATATCCGGCGGCACGAGCGGCCGACGTGGCCATCGAGGTTGCAGCCGACGAAGCCGACCCGTTCGGATCCGAGCCCCAGAACACGCCGAGCCAGATCTTGGCCATCGACAGAAGCGTCAACAGGCTGCCGACGAGCGACACAACCACGATCGGCGTCGCCACATCGGCGATGCCGGCATCGACCAGTGCCAGTTTGGCCACGAAACCCGAGAACGGGGGCAAGCCGGCAAGGCTGAGCGCGGGAAGGGCGAACAACACGGCGATGAGCGGCCGTCTCGCCGCCAAACCACCGACCCGATCGAGAGCGGAGGTTCCTGCCTCCTCTTCGATCAGGCCACCGACCAGGAACAGCACGGTCTTGATGGGGATTTGGTGGATGAGGAACAGCACCGCTCCGGCGACTCCGGCGACGGAGAACAGGCCGAGTCCCATCAGCATGTAGCCGATCTGGCTGACGATGTGGAACGACAGGATGCGTTTCACATCGTCCTGGGCCAACGCGCCGGCCACACCCACCAGCATCGTCGTTCCGGCGATGGTCAGAATCACCGGGCCGAGGTCGTCCATGCCGGTCAGGGTGTGGAACCTGATCAGGGCGTACACACCGATCTTGGTGAGGAGACCGGCGAACACGGCGGTGATCGTGGTGGGGGCGGTCGGATAGCTGTCGGGAAGCCAC
>JAHEJO010000171.1 GCA_024638805.1 Acidimicrobiales bacterium | reverse complement strand
CGGTCTCACCGTTGCCGTACCGGCGGAGGAGTTGCGGATGATCGTGGAATCCGCGTCATCCACCTGGGTCGGTCCTGAACGCGCCCGGGTGATCGCCCATGTGGCCGAGGCGTGCGAGGAGTGAGGGATCCGTGGTGAGTCGCGACGAGTCGGCGATGGAACGGCTTCACGGGCCACTTGCCCGACTGGTGCTGTCCGTGACCGAGCGGGCGTTGCTGGGTCCGCTCGGGGTAGAACGGCTACTCGTGGGTGTGCGGACCCCGGATGGACGCTTGTCAATCGTGACGCACGGCGCCTCCGACGGGCCGACCGGGTTCTCGTGGAGTGGGGCCGCCCCTTTCATCTCGGCGCTGCGGCGAGCCGAGGCGGGTTGCGGGGGGTCGATCGTCTGGACCGGGGACCGCTGGATCTACCGTTACGGCGCCGCGGTCGAGGGGAGCGAGGAGGTCGTCGTCGTCGCAGCGGTCATGACCGGCCAGCCGACGGGTCTGCCAGGCCTTCACGCGGCGGTGGGTTCGGCGGTCTACTCGATTCTGGCCGAATCCGATGCGTCGATTCCCGAGGCGAGCATCGTGGTGTCTGTTGCGTCGAAGGATCGAGGCTACGAGGTCTCCGTGGCGCGTGCGGGCGAGCACGGCTACGAGCCGGTGATTCGGTCGGCGCCGACCGTCGAAGTGGCGACCGCCGAATGTGCCGCCGTCCTGGCCGAGACCGACTTGGTGGTCCGTTTCGCCGACCAGAAGGCGGTCGCCGGCGTGCCGGTGTCGATCGTCGTGGCCGACTGGCCCGGCGTGGGGCTCGTGATCGGGGCCAGCGAGAATGCGACGCCGAGCGCTGTGTCGCCGGCGATCGCGGTGTTCAAGGCGTCGAACGCATGTAGGAGACTGACGGCCGAACGGGCGTCTGCTCCGGCCCCGGTCACAATGGCCACGCCTGGTTAGCAATACCGCTCCCGTGAACCGGAACAGCCGATTTCAGCGACTACCGTTGCGCTGATATGGCGATTCTGCGCGTGATCAAACGTTTGACGTCGCTGGGCCTGATCGTCGTTGCCACCGCCCTGGTCATCACCGCCACCGTCGTCACGATCGCTCCGCAGATCGGCAGCATTCCATCTTCGACCAGCAGTGTCGCCGCCGATATCGAATTACCCGATCTGGCCCAGCGCTCGTCGATGTATGCCGCCGACGGAAGCTTCCTGACGTTCCTCGTCGAGGAGCAGAACCGCCAGACCGTCGAGCTCGAGGACATCCCCCAGGAGGTCATCAACGCCGTTCTCGCCATCGAGGACTCCGATTTCTACCGCCACAACGGCATCAACTACAGGGCCACTTTCCGGGCTGCGCTCGCCAATGTGAACTCCGGCGGCATCGATCAGGGTGGCTCGACCATCTCCCAGCAGGTGGTGAAGCTCTCGCTCCTCGGAACCGAACAGAATCTCGACCGCAAGATCCCCGAGGCGTTCATGGCGATGCGGTTGGAGGACACGTTCACCAAGGACGAAATCCTGGAGCGGTATCTGAACAGCGTGTACTTCGGCTCCAACGCCTACGGGGTGCAGGCGGCGGCCGAGACCTACTTCGCCAAGGACGTCGGTGATCTCGACTGGCCCGAGGCGGCGCTCCTGGCCGGCATCATCAGCCGGCCGGGTGCATACGACCCCACCCGAAACGCGGAGGCGGCTCGGGCACGGCGAGCAGTCGTGGCGGATCGCCTCGTCGCCGTCGGCTACATCGACGAGGATGTAGCCGAAACGATCAAACGGTCTGAACTTCCGGCTGAGCGCCGTACCCCCAAGCCGATCAAACCCAACGATTACTACGTGCAGGAGGCTTTGGAGGCGGTACTGAACGACCCGTTGATACCCCTCGGCGACGATTACCAGGATCGCTTCAACAAGGTGTACTTCGGTGGCCTGAAGATTCACACCTATCTCGATCCGGCCGCCCAGGCCGCCGCGCTCAGCGCTCGCGACGACATCCTTCCCCAGGACGACCGCGGCTTCACCGCAGCGATGGCCGTTGTCGACACCCACACGTCTGCGGTGTTGGCGATGGTCGGCGGTCCCGAGTTCGCCCGTGAGCAGTTCAACATCGCCACCCAGGGTCTGCGACAGCCGGGGTCCTCCATGAAGACCTTCGTGCTCGCCGCCCTGTTCGAGGCCGGCTACACGCCGACTGACACGGTTCGTGGCGACAGTCCCTGCGAGTTCGACAACCCCGGTGGTGTCCCCAACCCCTACAAGGTGCGGGGCGGAACCGGCTCCTACTCGTTCCAGCGGATCGATGCGGTCACCCGAGCATCCAACAACTGTGCGTTCGTCCGATTGGGCCAGGTCGTCACCAACGAGAAGGTGGTCGACGTCGCCCGCCAACTCGGTATCACCACGCCGCTCGACCCTTTCCTCTCCCTTCCGCTGGGATCCAAGGAGGTCTATGCCCTCGAGATGGCTACGGCGTATGCGGCTCTGGGCAATGACGGCATCCTCAATCGGCCGGTCTACATCAGCTATATCGAGGACGAGGACGGAAACGTCATCTACGAGAACCGTCCCGATGGCCGCCGTGCGGTGTCGATCCAGACCGCGCGCTTGGTCACCCAGACCCTCGAGGGGAACGTGCGACGCGGGACCGGAACGGCTGCGCGGGTCGAAGGGAGCCATCCGGCCGCGGGTAAGACAGGGACGGCCCAGAACTACGAAGATGCATGGTTCGTCGGCTACACCGATTACATCACCACTGCGGTGTGGATGGGCCATCCCGACGAAAAGGTGCCGATGCGCAACGTCCGGGGCTGGGGCAACATGTTCGGCGGCAAGGTCCCCGCCACCATCTTCGGCCAGTTCAACGGCGAGTACCACGCCGGCCTCGAACCCGTTGCCTTCGTGGACCCGGAGCCCTTCAGCGGGGGTCGACGGCTCAAAGTGCCCGGCGAGATCGACTTCTGCGCCGGCTCTCCCAGCGCCGCGCCCGACGGCACCGAACGGGTCGATACCGACGGTGACGGAAAGATCGATTGTTTCCGACCGATCACCACGACCACGGAAGAAGAGACCACGACGGTTCCACCACCCCCGCCGCCGCCGGTCGACCCCGATGCGCCGCCGACGACAACACCCCCAGCGCCTGCCCCTGTTCCGACCAACCCTCCCGATCAACTCGTGCAGACCACGCCGCCTTCCAGTGGCGCCGGCGACGGCGGCTGAGCGAGAATCTCTTCCGTATGGCTGCACCGGGATTCGAAGCACTCCTCAAGACCCAGGAACTGGACACGCGGCTCGCTCAGCTCGAGCACGCAAGAACTCATCACCCGCTTCTCCAGAAGATCGCGGCGGCCAGAGGTCATGCTCTCGAAGTTGCTGCCCGGGTGCAGGACGAGCGGGAGGAGCGCCACAGTCTCGAACGCGACCAGAAACGATTGGACGACGAGGTTGCGATGCTTGATGCCAAACGAGCGGTCATCGAGACCAGGCTCTACGACGGTTCGGTCACCGCCACCAAGGACCTCCTCGCCATGCAGGAGGAGTCCAAGCATCTCGCCGAGCGGAAGAACGCGCTCGAGGACTCCGAGCTGGAGATCATGGAGAGGGTGGAAGCACTCCAGGCTGTGCTCGACACGGCACAGGCCGAGATCGATGGGGATGACGAGTTGATCGCCCAGTGCGAAAACGAACTTGCCGAGGAACTGGCAACCCTCGATTCCGAATCGTCGGTTGTCGAAACCGAACGGGCGGCGATCGTCGCCGAGCTGCCATCCGATCTCGTCGACGCCTACGAGGAGCTGCGACTTACCCAGGGTGGGGTCGTCGTGGCGCGGCTCGTCGCCGGTGCCTGCCAGGCCTGCCATCTCAACCTGTCGGCGATGCGGGTGGATCAGATCGGCAAACTCGACGACGAAGTGTTGGTTCACTGCGACCAGTGCGGGGCGATACTCGTGCGCTGATGTTCCTCTGGTTTGCGATTCTCGCACCGGTGATCGTGGCAGAGGTGTTCCAGAGCCCGATGGCCGACTACCGCCTGGTCGCACTTGGGGCAGTGCTGCCCTTGGGCGAGTCGTTGCTCGGTCGACCGCGATATCTGCACACGCTCATCGTGGCGATGGGTCTCATGGCTGTCGTGATGCTGGCGACCCCTCATCGGAAGTTGCTGCGCAGGAGACTGCTCGGGATCCCGATCGGCCTCCTCCTACACCTCGTCCTCGATTTCACCTGGGTCGAATCGTCGCTGCTCTGGTGGCCGGCGTTCGGGTTCGATTTCGGTGCCGGTGTGAACGTTGCGTACACGCGCCCGATCGAGATCGGTCTGCTCCTGGATCTGGTGGCGGTCGGGGTCGGGTTCTGGGCATACCGCCGATACGACCTGGACGTGCCCGCCAACCGTCGTCTGCTGTTGAGGAGCGGCCGGTTGAATCGATCCGCGATGCCGGGAGCTGCCCGGTAGGATCAGGCCGCCGTGGTCACGAGAACGACCATGCCGAAATGGGTGGCGGCCGCGATCACCGTGACGACATGCCAGACCTCGTGGTAGCCGAAGATGTTTGGCACCGGATCGGGCTTCTTGAGCCAGAAGAGCACGGCGCCGGCCGAATAGACGGCCCCTCCGATGAGCAGGAGCACCAAT
>JAHEJO010000170.1 GCA_024638805.1 Acidimicrobiales bacterium | reverse complement strand
GGTGGGCGTAGCCGATCGGTCAATAACTCGACAAGGCTTACGCCGGGTCCAGAATCGGGTGCGGCGGCGCTCAACATGGTTCGCTGTCCCAGACCCCGGCCCGGACCAGCTCGGCCCGGAGATCGTCGACATCGAGATGCACGTAGGTGTCGCTCGTCGTGGTCACCGATCGATGCGTCAGCATCTTCGACACGATCTCGATCGCGACGCCGCTGCGGATCAGTTCGGTTGCTCGGCTGTGACGCAGCCTGTGAGGGGTGAACCCGATCCCGGTCCGTGCCCGGAGCCGACCGACCAGCTTGGCGACGGCGTCATAGCGCAACGGTCTCCCGATCGGTGCCGACCACAGATTCACGAACACATAGTCAGAATCCAACGGCCCGTATTCGCTGTGCATGTAGTCGCTGTAGAGCCGGACCAACGGCGCCGACACCGGCAACGTGACCGGACTCTGGGTCTTGGTCCTCGCCCCGTTGGCGTTGTCGCCCCGGGGCACGATCGTGACCTCGCGTCGGCGGCTCACCAGATCGGAGTGCCGAAGGCCGAGCGCTTGACCGACCCGCATCCCGGTCTCGGCCAACAACGCGAACAAGAACCGGTCCCTCACCCGATCACAGGCCGCCAAAATCACCACGATCTCCTCGGCTGTCAACGTGTCCGGAAGGCGCCGCCGGACACGCAGCTTCACCGGTCTGGTCGGGATCGGCCGCCCCGAGGTGACGTGATGAAGGAACGGTTTGAACGAACCCCTCGACACCCGCCGCCACGCAACCAACGACGCAGCGACATCGACACCGGAGCGGGAATGGAACTCATAGAACCCGAACACCGCTGCCAGATGCCGGTTCACCGTTGCCTCGGACCGGACCGATCCGGCATCGCCCAACAGGACCACGTTGTCGGCCGGAGACCGAAGCCACGCCACAAACCGTGACACGTCCTCCACGCCGACCTGATCCCACGCAAGATCTCGCAGTCCGAGGAACTCGAACCAGAACCTCAGCCCAAACGCGTACGCCCTGACCGTATTCGGCGACCGTTCGATCCCCGCCAAATACGCCAGATACCGCTCGGCGGGAGCCACCGGTTCCCACAAGTCGTCGATCACCGTCCACGACTCGACACCCGTCACCGGCATCACCACACGCTGAACCCTCACCAGACACCCCCAACCATTCCCCGGCACGGTGCAGGTGAAGACCCCATGTCTAGCCCATCCCCGCCGAACTGTCGGCGACCATCACGACACCACTCCAGAGAACCCGTCCCCCACGACATGGACACGCCCCGTCGGCGACATGGAAGACACCCCAAACCAGGCTCCAGATAATGATCGCTTCGGCTGGCCCGTTCGAAGCGCGGGCCTGATGCCAGTTACAGATCTGGCGGTGCCAGCGACACAGCGTGCGGCCCAGTGAGCGGACCTCGGGCGGGAACTGATCGTCTTGCAGATCCTGAGCGAGCTCACGCAGGTAGCGTTCAGCCAACGCCGGGTTGGGGATGTCGTAGAGAAACCGAACTGCCTCTTATCCGATAACCGGCCCTGAGGGCCGGGTCTGTCGAGGGTCCGCGATGGGTTGGCCTCGGTGGTGAACAATCGGCTTGGAGGTCGTGATGGGATCGCGTGTGGTGGGTGTCGAGGGCAGTCATCGGCTTGTTGGGGACGACCGAGCGACGGGCTTGATGAACCGGTTTCTGGAACATCTCGTTGTTCGGGCGTTCTCCCCGGCGACGGTGCGGGCCTATGCGTTCGATCTGGCCAACTTCGCGGAGTTCCTCACCGGTTCTGGGTCGGCGTTCGACACGATCCATCCGGTTGGTTTCTTCGGCTATCTGGAGTGGCAGCGTGGGCGGCGTGTGAGGGGGAAGGAACCGGCAGCATCGACGATGAACCGGCGGATCTCCACAGTTCGATCGTGGTACGGGTTCTTGGTCACGATCGAGGTGATGGGCAAGAACCCGGTGCCGGTGTCTCGCCGATCGACTGGCCTACGCGTCGCCAAGCGAGGCATGCTCGGACACACAACCGACGGAGCGGTCAGCGGAACCAGTGGCCGGCTCGTGAGGCAGCCACGCCGTCTGCCGGAATCGTTGGATCCTGACGACGTGGCGGTGTTCATCGCCGATCTGAACACTCGCCGCGATCGGGCCATGGTGTTGGGCATGGTGCTGGGTGGGCTTCGCTCAGCCGAGATCCGATCGCTCCGATTGGCTGACGTCGACATGGGGATGCGGCGGGTTCGAGTGATCGGCAAAGGTGACCGGGAACGGTTCGTGCCGATCGATCGGGTCTTCTTCGATGAGATTGCCGCCTATTTGAGGTCCGAACGACCAGCGGGTTGTTCGACACCGGAGTGTTTCGTGGTGTTGCGTGGCCCGACCTTGGGCGGCCCAATGACCGAGGCCGGGATGCGGAAGATCTTCCGGGTTCATCGCCAGCGAACCGGGGCGACACGTGTTCGCCCTCATCGTCTCCGGCACACCTATGCGACAGAGTTGGCCGGAGCGGGCATCGATTTGCTGGTGCTGCGCGATCTGATGGGTCACGGATCACCAGAGACCACAGCGCAATATGTTCATCTCGCCCCCGAGGCGCTGGCAGCAGAGTTCGCTGCTGCCCGGGCGGTGATCGGACGATGACCATACTCACCGACACGCCCGGAACCGTTGCTGGCGAGACCGCGATTGGACTGCTCGCTGGATACGAACAGGCGCAGCACTTGCTGGGCGGAACAGCGGCATACCAGAGGCTACGAGTCAGAGCGGCTGCCCGCTTCCTCGACAACCATCCTGACTTGTCGGTCTGGATGCTCCGCCCGCTCGAGGTCCGACTCACCGAAATTGCCGCTGATTCTCACGCTTGGCCGTTCCTCACCTACGCGATGGTGTCGCTCCAGGTCCAGGGTGATCTCGAGTTGTTGTTGACAAAGAACTTCGGGCACAGCATGCGCCGATGGGTCACTGGCCTCTACCCCGATGACACCGCAGCGTTGCTGGCAGCAGCCGGACGAATCGGAACCGGCCCCGAAAAGGCGTTGCAGTTCATTGCTGAAGGGCTCGGGCTCGTCGTCTCGTTGACCGGTAAACGGGCAGGCGATCTCGATGCCGCCGATCTCGATGCCTGCCTGTCTGCGATCAAGGCATCGACGGTTCCGACACCGGCAATGCAACGACGCCGGGCTGGTGTCATGTTCGGCCTTCGCAAACTCCTCTTCGAAGCACGCTTGATCGACTGCCCGCCAGTCCAACGAAGACAAGGCGGGCCGGCGACAAGGCAGCGCCGCCTCACAGCGGTCACCACGCCCGGGATCCGTGACACCCTGGCCGCATACCTCGACGCCCGAGCGACGGTGTTGCGGCCGAAGACCATCGCCAAGTTGACCTCAGCGTTAGCGGTGTTCGGCGAGTTCGTCTCGACCCAATTCCCCGACCTGGAAGGGATCGAACAGCTCCAGCGTCACCACATCGAAGCGTTCCTGAAGTGGTCATCGACTCGGACCTGTCGAGGAAATCATGGCGACCGCCCGGTCGGACCGTTTGTCACCGCGCATGCTGTCATCACCCTGCGAGGGTTTCTCGAAGACATCACCGCCTGGGGATGGCCACAAGCCCCGGTCCGTCAGATCGTGTTCGCTGGCGACATCCCCAAGCAACCCAAAATGCTGCCCCGGGCGCTCGCCCCCGACGTCGATCAAGCACTCATGGACGCTGTCGCGTTGTTGGACGACCGGTTCGCTCGGACTGGTCTCACGATCCTGCGCGGCACTGGACTACGCGTTGGTGAGCTCCTCGACCTCGAGCTTGACGCCATCATCGACTACGGCCCAGCAGGCTCATGGCTCCGAGTCCCAGTCGGGAAACTCAACACCGAACGAATGGTCCCGCTCGATGCCATCACCCTCGCTGCATTCGATGACTGGCTGACCCATCGACAACACCAGCGGCCGCATCCCGACGATCGTGATGGCCGGCCCACCGATTTCGTGTTCGCCGAAGCCGGCCGAAGGTTGGGCCCGGGAAGAATCCAGATCGGGCTACGCAACGCCATCCGTGCCGCCGGGATATGCGGGCCTGACGGGGAACCGCAACGGATCGTTGCTCACCAACTTCGTCATACCTACGCCACGAGCTTGGTGAACGCCGGCATGTCGCTCCAGGCGCTCATGCAACTCCTCGGGCATTCAAGCCCGGAGATGACAATGCGTTACGCCCATCTCGCGTCACCAACGCTGCGAGCCGCCTACGAACAAGCAGTCGGCAAGCTCCGCCGACGGATCCCGGTCTCACCCTCCCCTGGCCGCCCGGCAATTCCCGACAGCGTGGAATGGTTGAACTCAGAAATGCTCAAGACCCGCGTCGCTCACGGCTACTGCTCACGCGACCTCGCCGCCGAGGCATGCTCCTACGCCAACATCTGCGAGACATGCCCGAACTTCACCACCACACCCGAGTTCGCCCCAGCGATCGCAGCTCAACTACACGGCATCGAAGCGCTCCGAGACGACGCCCACAAGCGAGACTGGCCATCCGAAGTCGCCCGCCACGACCGAGTGATCGACAGCCTCCAACACCACCTCCAACGACTCGAAAACAGAAGACCTGACTGACACAAGGGTTGCACTCACCCCCGAGGGCCGGATAGTTTGAATGCCAGGC
>JAHEJO010000169.1:2331-4676 GCA_024638805.1 Acidimicrobiales bacterium | reverse complement strand
TCCCCGTCGTTCTCCAGGGCCCACTGCGACGGATACAGCTCGTCGACCGTTGCCGCGGTGAGCGGAGCGTCGTCGACGCGCATCGGCAGATTGGGCGCGATTTCTGAAGCGGGCGCGGCAACGTTCCCGCAGGGTGAGCCGTGAAACGAAACAACCCCCCGGGGTGACGGGGGGTTGTTTCTCGCTCTGTCCCCTGGACGGCCGCTCTGAGGAGGAGTCGGGGGGAAGGGATACCCCCGGGTCTCATGTGTTCCGATGGAGTGTTGGAACACCGTCCAGGCTCTTGTCCTGATACCTATCGGCCGATCTCGGAACGGCACGAGGACCATTCTCCAAGCACGACAACTGACTAGTGCTCAGCCGTCGGCGCCGATCAGCCCGACGCACCAGAAGTCCTCGGTGAGCGTCGCATCGACCCGGCCGCCGCACGTGGCGGCAAGGTCCTCGTCGGGACCGGGAACCTCGCCGTAGAGGCCGACCATGTCACAGCCGACACCATCGCCCGCCTCGCACGCCCGGCGGAACTCGGCGACGTCGGTCGACACTCCGGCGTCCACGAAGCACTGCCCCTCGCTTGCGTCCGCGCCGCTCCCGCACGTTTGCGCATACGCCTCGTACTCGGAGCCGACGGCGCTCATCAGGTACAACATCTCGCACGCGGCCAGGTCGGAGTCGTCGCAGCGGTCCCACAGCTGGTCCAGCAGCGGGTCCTCGCCGTAGGCGTTCGCCGTCGAGTCGAGCGCGGCCACGTCGTCATCGCCGAGACAGCCGGACAGAATCGTCAGCGCCGCGTTGGCAGCGGGTCGGAACTCGTCGGGGACGTCTGCCAGCGTTTCGATGGCTGCGAGACTGCCGACCATCCCCGCCGTGTCTCCATCGAGCAGATCGAGTGCCGCGATGTTCTCGTCATCGCGCAGCCCGGCATCGATGCAGTCTCGTGCTTCCTGCGAGAACTCCTCAGCGTCGGCACTCGCCAGGAAGGCCCCGATGAACGCCTCGCTCGTCGAAGCCGCTGTACCGAAGGTCGCTTCGCTCCCCGGGGCCGCTGCGTTACCCGAGGTAGCGTCGCTCCCAGAGGCCGCAGCGCTGTCGTCCTCGGGAGCGTCACCGTCGCGAAAGGTCGCGAAGCCGGTAGCCACCAGGACCACGACGAGCGCGATCGCTCCGGCGATCCACCACGGTGACCAGCCGTACCCAGGGGGCTCCGGCGACGGCTCCGGGCGGCGGTCGCGACGCCGGAAGCGCCGGGATCGGTCGGGTGCGAGGTGCTCTTCGAAACCGGTCGGCTGCCCGCACAGCGTGCACACCCGCCAGCGGGCATCGATCGTACGGCCGCAGCTGCCGCACGGGAGGAACGCCTCCCCGCCGGGGGGGATCGGCAGGTAGTCCTCGGTCACGTGCCCTGGCCGAAGTCGCGGTGCACGCGGCTCGGGGTGGGCCCGCTCTGTCCTTGGTACTTCGAACCGGCCCCGGGTGAGCCGTACGGATGCTCGGCGGGTGTCGACAGCCGGTAGAACGAGATCTGACCGATCTTCATCCCCGGATAGATCGCAATCGGCAAGTTGGCCACGTTGGACAGCTCCAGCGTGACCTGGCCGCGAAAGCCGGGGTCGATGAACCCAGCGGTCGAGTGGATCAGCAGCCCGATTCGTCCCAGGCTCGACTTACCCTCCAATCGGGCCACGACGTCGTCGGCGAGGCCAACCACTTCCAGCGTCGAGCCGAGCACGAACTCGCCAGGGTGCAGGATGAACGGCGAATCGGGGTCGGCCGTGACCGCCGTCGTCAGGTCCTCTTGGGGGGCCTTCGGATCGATCAGCGCGTACCGATGGTTTTCGAACACGCGGAAGGTGTCCGCACAACGGAGGTCGACGCTCGACGGCTGCACCATGGCCTCGTCGTACGGGTCGATGAGGATGCTGCCGTCGGCGACGGATTCTTTGATGGTCCTGTCTGAGAAGATCACCGTCGCTCCCGGTGCGCAGTCAGGTCGGTTGGAGCGGATGAGGGGAATCGAACCCCCATTCCAAGCTTGGGAAGCTTGTGTTCTACCATTGAACTACATCCGCGGACCGGCCTGATTGTACTGCTCAGCGCCTGCTGAACGAGTCGCTGAGCCGTCATCCGGCAATCAGGCTGGCGATTCCCCAGATGGTGATCAGGATGCCGACACCCAGAAGCCAGTA
This sequence comes from Acidimicrobiales bacterium, assembly GCA_024638805.1. Classification (GTDB taxonomy): domain Bacteria; phylum Actinomycetota; class Acidimicrobiia; order Acidimicrobiales; family SZUA-35; genus JABDIY01. Next base: position 2,490 of record JAHEJO010000169.1, on the reverse strand, counting down.
GGCCCGTCCCGACCTGAATTCCCCCGCGGCCCCCTTCGGTGCTCTGCCGCGCCGATGTTGGAAGATGGCGAACCCGTTGCCCAGCATCATCGCCCCGCCGACGGCGAGGATCATCTGCGCCAGCAGCGTGTCGAGGCCGAGGAGATCCACAACGTCCAT
>JAHEJO010000169.1:0-2231 GCA_024638805.1 Acidimicrobiales bacterium | reverse complement strand
CCATGGACATCAGCCTGCACGTCGCCAGCTTCTCCTGGCCTGACAGTCCGGAACGCACAGCCGATACGTTGCGGGAGATCGCCACCATCGGTGACCAGGGCGGCTTCGCGTCGCTGTCGGTGATGGACCACTTCTTCCAGCTCGAGATGATGGGAGGACCCGAGGCCGTCACCGAACCGATGCTGGAGGGATACACCACCCTCGGCTACCTCGCCGGGATCACCGAGCGGATGCGCCTCGGTCTGCTCGTCACCGGCGTCACGTACCGCTATCCGGGTCTGCTCGCCAAGATCGTGACGACGCTCGACGTGCTGTCGAAGGGGCGTGCCGAACTCGGCATTGGCGCCGCCTGGTTCGAGCGGGAACACGACGGTCTCGGCGTCCCGTATCCGCCACTGGCGGAACGGTTCGAGCGCCTCGAGGAGGCCATCCAGATCTGTCTCCAGATGTGGTCCGACGACAACGGAGCGTATGCCGGTACCCACTATCAACTCGCGGAGATGCTCAATTCGCCGCCGGCGATCAGCCGGCCCCATCCGCCGATCATGATCGGCGGCAGCGGCGAGAAGAAGACGCTGCGCCTCGTGGCCCAGTACGGCGACGCCTGCAACCTCATCGTGAGGAACGCCGACGAGGCCGCCCACAAGCTCGACGTGCTCCGTGGGCACTGTGAGACCCTCGGCACGGACTACGACCGGATCCGCAAGACGATGCTATACATCGGCAGTGCCCTGATGGGAGGCGACACGGACGGCTTCATCCAGGAGATGGCGACATACGCCGCGGCCGGTATCGAAGGCGTGTTCGTCATGCCCCTCGGGCCGGATCCGGTGGGCTTGGCCGAGCTCGTGGCCTCCAAGGCGGTGCCCCAGCTCGCCGAGCTGTAACGGGAGTGAACCACGTCCAGCCGCTTTCGGGCACGAGCGCCGAGGCTCCGGGCTCTACAGGAATCGCTCACCTGCCCCGGGGCGGTCACCCGATATAGGGGAGCCAAGAACACGAAGTGGGATGCCTTTGGACCAGTACGATTCCGAACAGATGGACTCGTCGTCACCGCAGGGGCTCGGCCGGCGAATCGAGCGGCTGATCCTCAGACTGGGCCGGGCACGCGGAAGTGAGCGCTTCCGGTCAGTTGGCCGTCCCGCCCAATTCGTGGGACTGGCGCTGTTCATCGTTGCGACGGTCATCGGGATCCTTGCTCTGCCCGACATCGACCGTGAGATCAGCTGGATTCCGCTCGTGGTCGCCGGCGCCGTCGGGGGCCCGCTCCTGGCGGCGTTCAACGGCCTCGAGTACGCAATGACGGCGCGCGCGCTCGGCCACGCGGTCGCACCTGTCGACGCGATGCGGGTGGCGGTCGTGGCCCGGGCAGCCAACTTCCTCCCCATCCCCGGGTCGGTGCTCGTCCGGAGCAAGGCGCTGCGAGATGAAGGCTCGACGTATCGCGAGGCGTTCGGGGTCACCGCCGGTGCCGGTGTGATGTGGGCAGCGGCAGGAACGCTTCTCGCCGGAATCGCGCTGGCGCTCGATGGCCCCTGGGTGGCGGCGGTATTCCTCGCTATTGCCGCGGTGGCGCTGCCGTTGAGCTACCGGCTCCTCGAGCGTGGTGCGACTCGCGCCACAGCCATCCGCCGCGCCGGGTTCCTGTTCGCGATCGAGTCGGGGATGATCATCGTCAACGCGGGGAGGCTGTACCTCATCATGCTGGGCCTCGATCTGGGGGGTCAGGTCTCGGCTGCGTTCGCGTTGACGCTGTCGGGGATCATCTCATCGGCGGTTGGGTTTTTCCCTGGCGGGCTCGGCCTGCGGGAGGTGGCGGCTGGCGCGATCGCGCCACTGGTCGACCTACCCGCCGCGGCCGGAGTGGTGGCCGTCGCCGTCAACAGTGTGATCTCGCTGCCGGCGGTGGCGCTGCTGACGTTGGTGCTCGCGTTGCTGCCGCGCCGTCGATCCGGCGACGCGGGCCAGGACGCAATGGACGCCGAAGCGGTCGGTGCCCCTCCTACGGAAGTTCGCGACCCGCGCGCTTCGAACCACGATCCGAAGCCCCCGATTCGGTGAAGGTCTTCCACATCATCGGAAGGGGCAGGTCCGGAAGCGCGCGGTCGCCCACTCGAGGGGCCGCGAGAAGGCGGATCACGACGTGGTCCCTGTACGCGGCTGGCGATGCCCCGGCTGCGTAGGCTTCGAATCGCGGCGGTGACGCTGCTGGTCGCTGCAGTCGCGTGTGG
>JAHEJO010000051.1 GCA_024638805.1 Acidimicrobiales bacterium | reverse complement strand
CGACTTTACGAGACCGATCGCATCGAGGCCGCGTTCGAGCAGCTCGGCGAAGATGTCGATCTCGGCTGTGTCACCCTCGGCACCGTGGGCTCGCTCCTCATCGATCGTGGTACCCAGATCAGGATCCCCGCCTTTGAGGTCGGCTCGGTTGCGGACACGACGGGCGCCGGCGACCAGTACGCCGCCGGCGTGTTGTTCGGGTTGAGCCAGGGTCGGGCACTCGAGGAGTGCGGACGACTGGGTTCGCTGGCCGCGGCCGAGGTCATCACGCACGTCGGCCCGCGCCCGCTGATCCCGCTGTCGACGCTGCGCCTCGGGCACGCGCGGGTAGATCGTCGTAGCTGGATCGACCACTAGCGCGCACCTCGGCGAGGCATGAATTGATCGTCGCAGCCGGATCGACCGGGACCAGCATCGGTTCGAGTTCGGTCCGGAACAGCCGATCTCCGCGGGAATCGACCGTGCAGAATCGATGTGATGCACGCCCGACGCTGGCCCGGCAGGAAACAACCGTCGTCAAGACCCTCGGAGGGTAATTACCCAACGGTCAACGTCGTTGAGGATGCGCATGGAGGCGTAATCGTGATACAAACGAATAGGTCGGCGGGGGCGCGTCGCCCCGCCCCTGCCGACACAGGAAACGCTTGCGCGTCGTCGGGTGAACGTGAACGGGGCCCGCTCGATGGGGCTAGTGGACGTTGGCGCCGGCCAGAGCGCGTGTGGGCTCGCCCAGAAAATGGCCCTGGCCCCAGTCGACGCCGAGGTTGCGAAGTGAGCGCAGTTCGTTCCACGACTCAATGCTTTCTCCGACCACCCACGCCCCCATTCTGTGGGCCATGTCGACCACTGCGGTCACGACCGCAGCCGATGCGTTCTCCTCGATGGTTCGGGTCAGCCGGCCGTTGATCTTGACGATGTCGGGAGCGAACTCGGCCACCACCGTCAGGCCCGCGAAGCCGTCACCGACGTCGTCGACCGCGATGCGCACGCCGCGTGTACGGACCTCACGAAGCTGTCGGGCGGCGGCGGAGATGTTGTTGTAGCGATTCCATTCGACCGCTTCGAGGACGATCTGGTCGGCGGAGAGACCCATCGCCTCGGCTTGATCGATGCAGGAGTGGATGGCCTCTGTGTCGAACTGGCCGCCGGGAGCGCTGAGGTTCAGGAACAGCAGGCCTTCGCCCAACCAAGCGACCTCGACGGCCCGAAGGCTGAGGCTGCGCATGAGCTGGTCGTACGCGCCGAGACGTCCGGTCTTGTTGGCATTGGCGATCAGCTGTTCCGCGTCGATCACCCCATGAGGTCCGATCCCTCGGACCAGGGCCTCGAACCCGACAGCGGCTCGTCTCCTGAGCGACACGATCGGCTGGAATCGGATCTCGTATCGGTCGGGTTCGACGTCGGGATCGTTGGCGAGGCCGAGTCGGGCGGCGTGGCGGGACAGTGTGGTGCCCAACAATGCGTATCGGTTCCACTCCGCCGGGTCGAGGTCGGCGGGTGCAAATGCCAGACGTATGTCGCGCAGGCGGTCCGGGAACGCTCTGATTATCGCGGTGGCGAACTCGTCGGCATCGCGTACACCGAGCCAGGTACTGTTCCCCCGTATGTCGACGACGTCCGCATACGAGGCGGCGAACTCTTCTGCTTCTGCCTGGAGCTTGGGATCGGTCGAGCCGATCAGCACCGCCATATCGGCGCCGATCGATACCGGGGAGCGACTGGACAGCGATGCGAGTGCCATGCCCTAGACCGTAGTCACTGTTGTGCCGGTGACGAAGGCTAACCGGTTCCTCTGGAGCATGTGCCTACTGAAATCGGCACCGTTGGTCACATCAGGTGTGATCGTGTTCACTGTCCGACACCGGGAGCTGTCACACTTTGGGCCATGAGTTCGATTCGGCGACGTTTCGGCGATCGCAACCGGACCGGTCTGCGAACATCGACTCGATCGTGCTGACGGATCGGGTCCGCACCAGCTGCCGTTCGGTAATAGAACGCGCGTCGTTCGTCCGTATCGACGAGGTCTCATTGCGTCGACTCGCCCGAGAGTTTCCCCGGGAGCGCTTCGTGGTTCCCCCGGTTCCGGCCGAGTTCGATGAACATCGGGCGATGCGGGTTCTCGCCGCCGACGCGATCAACTTCGGGAGCGGCTACCACGATGTGGTGCGCAAGCTGCCGGGACTGTCGGGAGCTCGGACGATGCACACCCACCTCAACCGGTATGTCGACGCCACCGGACCGCTGACCGATCAGCGCCTCATGGCGCTGACACCGACGGACTGTTCGCAGATCTTCGGTCAAGAACTCGATGGTGGCGCCCTCGAGGAACTGATCACTCGATTCGCCATGGCATTCAACGATCTCGGCAGATTCGTGTACGAGCGAGGGGGCACAGCTGGATCGGTCCTCGAGACAATCGGAACCTCGGCGGTCGGTCTGGCCGAATCGCTGACGGCGATGCCCTTCTACGTCGACCGGGAGAACTACTTCGGGTACCCGGTCAGCTTCTACAAGCGTGCGCAGATCACCGCCGCTGAGCTGCATCGCCGGCATCTCTGGCACTTCGACGATCTCGATCAGCTCACCGGATTCGCTGACAACCTCGTCCCGCACGTGCTCCGCATCGAGGGCGGCCTGATCGTCGACGACGACCTGGTCGCTCGGATCGGACGAGGGGATCAGCTTGCCCCCGGCTCCCCGGAAGAGGTGGAGTTGAGAGCTGCTGCGGTTGTCGGGGTGGAGGAGTTGGTCACCCGAATCAACGACCCCCGGGTGTGGGCGATGCACGTGGACGAGTGGCTGTGGGAGCGAGGAGGTGAACGTCGCTACAAGGCACTTCGTCGGCCCCGATCGCGGTCGGTGTTCTACTGACGCACGGCTTGGCGGTGGCCCGAGGCCGACTAATGTCGCCGGATGGATCTGATCGAGCGTGCCCGCGACTGGATGTCTCAGGATCCGGACCAGGACAATCGCCGCGAGATCGAGCGGCTCCTGGACAGCGGTGACGCGCAGACCTTGGCCGACTTGTTCACCGGGAGGTTGGCATTCGGCACCGCCGGTCTGCGCGCCAGTCTCGGACCGGGGCCAAACCGGATGAACCGGCTCGTCGTGAAGCAAACGACTCTTGGGCTGCTGCGTTGGATGAAACGTCAGGAGATTGGCCGGCCCAAGATCGTGATCGGCTTCGACGCCCGGCACCGATCCCAGGAGTTCGCCACCACCGCAGCCGAGGTGATCGGCGCAGCCGGCGGCGAAGCGATCATCTGCGATGACGTCGTGCCGACACCCGTGCTCGCGCTCGCCCTTCTGACGCACGAGGCCGATGCGGGCATCATGATCACCGCCAGCCACAACCCTCCCGCCGACAACGGCTACAAGCTGTACCTCGGCGACGGTATTCAGATCATCCCGCCTGCGGATGCCGAGATCGCCACCGCCATCGACGAGATCGCGGCGGGCGCTGACCGCGCTTGGTTCGGTCCGGCTGCCGCTGTCGACATCCTGCCGGCCCGTCGCTGGATCGACGCCCACCGTCGGATCGCCATCGACCTGATTCCGGGTCCCGACCGCGAGATCCAGGTGGTGTACACCCCGATGCATGGGGTTGGCGGGGCCCCATTCCTGGCCGCCGCTCTCGATGCCGGTTTCCCTCGTCCCCGGATCGTGTCCCGACAATTCGATCCCGACCCCGACTTCCCCACCGTCTCGTTTCCGAATCCCGAGGAGGACGGTGCGCTCGATCTCGCGCTCGAACTGGCCACCGCCGAGAAGGCCGACGCGATCGTGGCGAATGATCCCGATGCGGACCGGTTGGCGTTGGCGGTCCCTGGACCGGACCCGAATGTGTGGACGCCGCTCAGCGGCGATCAGGTCGGGATCCTCCTCGCCGATCATCTGATTCGTGCACATCTGGCGTCGGGTGGTGGCGATGCGGTGGTCGCCAAGAGTCTGGTGTCGAGTCAGGCGATGGAGGCCTTGGCCGCCGACGCTGGGGTCCGGTGCCGGACGACCCTGACCGGGTTCAAATGGGTGGCCCGTCCGATCGTGGACGAGCCCGAGGCGGCCTATCTACTCGGCTACGAAGAGGCACTCGGCTACTGCGTGGGAGGAGCGGTCCGGGACAAGGATGGCATCAGCGCTGCGCTCGTGGCGATGCAGATGCTGGCCGCGCTCAAGGCGTCGGGAACGACGGTCTGGGACGTTCTCGACGGGATCGACCGGAAGTTCGGGGCCTATCGAACCCATTCGTTCTCCCATCGCCTGTCCGATTCGGGACCCGGTCCCGTCGAGATCCTGGGCATGGTTCTCCAAGACCCGCCCTCGGGACCGGCCGCGGTGAGCGAGGTGACCGATCTCAGCCTCGGAGAGACGATGCCGCCGACACCGGGTGTGGTGATCCGTTACGCCGACAGGAGCAGGATCATCGTTCGGCCCAGTGGGACCGAACCCAAAGTCAAGTTCTACATCGAAACTGTGGGGACGTCCGAGGAGGCCGAAAGCAGGCTCCGCCATTTGACCGCTGCCCTGGCCGAGAGGCTCTGAGGGCGTTCGGGCAGCACCCGATCAGGAGTTGCGACCGACCGTGGGTTTGCGGCCGTGGTTGGCCTTCTTGCGGCGGGCCGTCAGACGTTTCTTGCGACGACGCTTCGACATAGGCGTGCAACCGTAGCAGGCGTCGCGGTGTTCGCCGCGTGTGGCCGACAGCACCTGCTTTAGTTACGCGCCGGCAGGCCGAATATTGAAGAGCATGACACGCACCTGGGATTCACGAATGAGGGGCGCGGCCCAGAAGGCCTCACCGACCGAATTGTTGGGCCCACGCACCCTGGGTGCGTCTGGGGCCGAGATCGACGACATCATCGCCCATGGTCCGCTGCTGGCGATCGCCGCCGCCGATCTGGTCGTCGCAGTCGCCGAGCGAACAACCGGGCGGCTCCGATGGCGTTCAGAAGCCTGGCTCGAGCGGTTCGGCTTCGTCGAGACGGTGGCCCGGCACCTGCCGATGTCACATGAGTTCGCCGAACTTGCATTACCGCCGGCCGGAGAGAGCTGGCGCCGATCGCGTACCCTTGCCCACCAGAACGGTGACGAAACCCTGTACGACCTGGTGTTGATCGGTGCGAGCACCGCACGGGGCACCCAGTACGTGACCATTCTGGCCATCGAGCGGGTTGGCGTCGGTCAGGTGATCACCGATCGGCCCGAGGTTCTCGGGCTCATCGCAGATTCTCTGCAGGGCGCAGAACCCAACAGCGTCGCAACCGTGTACGTCGACATCGACCGGTTCGAACGCATCGTGTCTGCCGTCGGCAACCTGCAAGCCGTCAGAGTCCTCGAACAGATCTCCCGAAAGCTGTCCAGCACGATGCGGGCGACCGACTCGTTGTTCCGCCTCCAGGGTGACGAGTTCCTGATTCTCGCCCCAGGGCTCCAAGAGGCGGCTCATGCCGAGGAACTCGGTGAGCGGGTGCGCTCGGCGATTGCGGCGATCGCCGAGCCCGCCGATGGACTCGCCATCACCGCCAGCGTCGGGGTTGCCATCAACGATGAAAACCAGGGCGCCCAGGGCCTCCTGGCGGCCGCTGAGACCGCCGTCCAACTGGCCAAGGGACGGGGCCGGGACAGGGTTGTGCTCTCCCGTGACGAACTGCCATCGGTCCAGGAACGGATCCTGACCGTCGAGCGCCAGCTGCGCAGGGCGATCGAGCACCGTCAGGTGCGGTTCTCCTACCAACCGATGGTCGGTCTCGACGATCGCCGGATCGTAGGCGCCGAAGCGCTCCTGCGGGTCGGTGGCGATGTGGGATTGTCGGCCACCGAGGTCGTGTCCACCGCCGAGCGAGCCGGTCTGATGGGAGCGCTCGGGGTGCTGGTGTTCGAAGGGGTCGAAGACCAACTCGGCGATTGGCTCGTCGATCACGCCGAGCATCGACGCGTCATGGTGAACGCCGCCCCTTCCCAACTCCAGGACACCGAGTTCATGGAACTGCTCGTCGAGCTGTCCCACCAGGACGCGCTCGCCGGTCGGCTCGGTGTCGAGGTCGGTGCCAAGTTCATGATCGACAACGCATCGATGATGGGCGAGGTTGCCTCATCCCTCGGCCCCGGAGTCGAGCTCGGCGTGGATCGCTGGTTCGATCTCGACGAACCGCTGGCCGCGATCTCGGATATCGGAGCCAAGTACCTGAAGCTGCACCGCAATCTCGTGATGCGGCTTCCCGGTGACGAGTCCACCCTCGAGCGCACCAGGCGATTGGTGAACGAAGCAAACGGGTTCGGGCTCGAGGTGATCGGGATCGGCGTCGAGAAGGAAGACGAGTGTGGTGCCCTCGTCGAGGTCGGCTGCGATCTCGCCCAGGGATTTCTGTTCTACGGAGCGGTCGGCGCCGAGGCCTTCCTCGCAGCGGCCGAGACTTCGCACGCGTAGCGGTCGGCCCCGTCGTCACGCGCCGCCATGGCGTGTCCCCGCTGCCCAGTACGCTCGGCCCGATGGAAAAATTCGGCTTCGTCGGTTTGCCCAATGCGGGGAAGTCGTCGCTCTACAACGCCCTTACGGGCGGTGGAGCTCTTGCGGCTCCGTACGCGTTCGCCACGACAGACCCCAACATCGGCGTGGCCAAGGTCTTCGATGAACGTCTGGACCGTTTGGCGGCGATGAGCCGATCCAAGAACGTCGTCCACACCTCGGTACAGTTCAGCGACATCGGCGGGCTGGTCGAAGGGGCGAGCAAGGGCGAGGGACTCGGAAACAGGTTTCTCGGTGGCATCCGCGAGGTCGATGCGATCGTGTACGTCCTGCGGGCCTTCGAGGACCCCGATGTGCCCGGTCCGACCGACCCGCTCGAGCATCTTCGCGTGCTCGAGATCGAGTTGACCTTGGCCGATCTCGAAACGCTCGAGAACCAGATGTCCAAGAAGCGCAAAGCGGCGGTGCAGGATCGGACATTGGCCGACGAGGTCGCCGCCGCCGAGAGCGCCCTGGACAAGCTCGGTGACGGCACGCCGATCTACCGGTCCGATCTTGCCGCCGAGGTCCGGCAGAGGTTGGGGCCCTATCAGCTGCTCACCAACAAGCCCGTCCTGGCCCTCGTCAACATCGACGAAGACCAGTTGGACAGAGTGACCGAGGTGGTCCAGCCGGTCATCGACGAGCTGGGCCCGGCATCGAGTTCGGTGTTCGGGGCGTGCGTTCAGCTGGAAGCCGAGGCGGCGATGCTCGACGCGGCGGATCGGACGGAGATGCTCGAGGGTTTCGGGCTCGGCGAGGGTGCGTTGCCACGTTTCATCACCGCCGCCTATCGCGAACTGGGTTTGCGAACCTTCTTCACAACCGGCGAAAAGGAGAGTCGTGCCTGGACCTTCCGAGCCGGATCTCGCGCCCCTGAGTGTGCCGGGCGGATCCACAGCGACATGCAGCGTGGTTTCATACGGGCCGAGGTCATCCATTGGGACGACCTTCTGGAGATCGGCGGTTGGAGCAAGGCTCGCGACGTCGGCAAGCTGCGGGCCGAGGGCAAAGATTACGTGGTGAAGGACGGTGACGTCATGGAAATCCGGTTCAATGTCTAGAAGACCCCCTCTCGTATCCGAGTGCCATGGCGCCACGTCGTAAACCCGATGCCGACCTTCTCACCACCTCCCACTGGCTGGTGAAGGACGGGCATGTTCTCGCCTCTTTGGAGGTGGCCCGATCCCGTTGGCACAGGATCCGCGGACTGCTGGGCCGGGCAGGGATCGAGGGCGCGATGCTCTTTCCGCACACCAGGTCGGTGCATACATTTGGGATGCGTTTCGGTTTGGATGTTGCTTTCCTGGACGATGAGAACAGGGTGATCAAAGTGCTGTCGCTTCCGCCCCACCGCTTCAGCGGCTTCCATGTTCATGCGGCCGCGGTTCTCGAGGCCGAGGCCGGCGCCTTCCAGTCCTGGGGGATCGAAACGGGCGACGAATTGGAGATCTCCGAGGAGTGCAAATGAACGGCAAGCTGACCGTCGTGGGGACACCGCTCGGCAACTTGGGGGATCTCACCGATCGCGCTCGGGAGGCCCTGGCCTCGGCCGATCTCGTCCTGTGTGAAGACACCCGTCGCACGGGTGGTCTGCTGTCCAAGTTGGGGATCGGCGGGCCGAAGATGCTCGTGTCCAACGAGCACACCGAGGCCGGCGCCATCGGCCGGATGCTGAGCAAGATCGAGGCCGGCGGTCACGTCGTGCTCGTCTCCGACGCCGGCATGCCGGCGATCAGCGATCCCGGCAATCGATTGATCGGCGCAGCCGTCGAGGCGGGGGTGGAGGTCGATGTCGCCCCGGGACCGACCGCAGCCGTCGTCGCTTTGGTGCTCAGCGGTCTGCCGACGGATCGTTTCGTGTTCGAGGGGTTCATACCGCGCCAGGGGCCGGCGAGGACGCAACGACTCGCCGAGGTCGCCCGCGAGAAGCGCACCGTGGTGATCTACGAAGCTCCACATCGCCTGGTTCGGACACTGGCCGAACTGATCGAGATCTGTGGCGGGGACCGCCTGGCGGTGGTGGCTCGGGAACTCACCAAGATGTACCAGGACGTGCAGCGGGGAAACCTCGAATCGCTGCACCAGCACTTCGTTGACGAGTCACCCAAGGGCGAGTTCGTGATCGTGATCGGACCCTCGTCGTCGATCCAGACCGTCATCTCCGACGAGGATCTCATTTGCCTGCTGCAAGCCGAACGAGCCGGCGGCGTGTCCACTCGGGACACCGTGGCCAAGGTCGCCACCATCACGGGTGCGTCGAAGCGGCGGGTGTACGAGTTGGCCAACGCACTCGACTGAACGGCATCGTTTGCCGGGCATCCCCGGTTCAGCGCACCAACCATTCGACACCGTCGGCTGTGTCTCGCACCTCGATGCCGGCGCCATCGAGACCGTTTCGCAGCGCGTCGGACACCGCCCAGGCCTTCTCGCTGCGTGCGATGCGGCGGGCCTCGAGGGCGGCTTCGACAACCGGACCCAGAACCACCCGAACGTCCTGCAGGCCCTTGGTTGCGGCCGCCCCCAACTGCACGATCATCGAGCGCAGCGCCGAACGGGCCCTGTCGACCTGATCGGACTGGAGCGTGTCGCGGGACCACTCGACGATGGCGCTGTCCAGATTGAGTATCGCTTCGACCGCACCGTCGGCGTCGCCGTCGGCCAGGGCCCGCTCGAAGTTCCGTCGTTGGAGGTCGATGGCCCGCTCGAGTGAGTCGGCCGGTGGCACGATGTCGCCTTTGGCGGCGGCCGGGGTGGCGAGCGGAGCTGCCGCGGTCTGCCCGACGCCGAGATCGCCCCCGGATCGGATCACGTCGAGTGCGACGACGGCGCCGCTGTCGAGTTCGACCGAGGTGCCGCTGCGCCGGAGCGTGACTACCCCTTTGCCGACGACTTCGGCGCTGTCGGCGTCAAGGTCCATGATGATGCCGGTATGTTCGTCGACGCCGAGCACGAACGCGCCGTCGGGAAGTTCGGGCTCGAGCATCGCCAGTCGGCGTTCACCCAGATAGCAGAACCTGGTGTCGTGGTTTCCGCCTTCGGTGTTGTTGAAATGTGGGATCACGGCCGCGTTGATCCCGAGTTCGGCCATGAGGTTCAACCCGTCGAGCCAGAACGGGTCGATGCCCACCTTGTAGATCTCGTACACGGGCACCGTTTTGACACCCAGCGTCAAAGCCGCAGCCGATGAGAAGACGACAGCGCCGCCGTTGCGGACCTTGTCGGCGAGCAGTCCCGGTATTGGCGTCCCGGCCCACTGGGTCAGCGCAAAGGTCGGGCTGCCCGGTCCGGCGAACAGCCATTCGGCAGCCCTGACCTTGGCGATCCCGGACTCGATCGCGACGACGTCACCGGTATCCATGCGGCGCAGTCCCGCCGCCTCGACCGGCCGGAAGACCGACTCCCGGAAGTATTCGGTCGACTTGTCGGCCAGGTTCGGCGCGTTTTCCTGGAAGCCGAACGGGGTGTCCAGCATGACGGCAGGCACGTGTCGACCGCCGACGTGGTGGCCGCCGAGCTGCTCGAACACACGCCGATGATGGCCGGTCATCGTCGGAGCGGTTTCGCCCGAACCCATGAGCACCAGCAGTCGAGGGAGTTTCATCGTCAGCCTTTGCGGGATGAAGGATCGGTGAAGAAATGCGGGTCGGTGGTTGCTTCGTGTAGGAGCGAGGCAACCAGGTCCGGCTTCTGGGCGTGGACGTCGTGGTGTGCGTGTGTGAACCACTCCGCACGTCCCACCGGCAGCAGATCCAGAGCCCGGGTGACCTCGGGGGTCTTGTCCCAGGTGTGGTTGCCGTCGTCGGCAGCGATGAGCAGTACGGGAACTTCCATGTCTGCGAAGATGTCGAACGGTCGGTGTTCCCACAGCCCTCGGAGCACCAGAAGGTGCCGCTCGAAGGTGAGCCAGGGAGCGATGGTCCCATCGCTACGAACCTCGAAGTTGGCCATCGTTCCGGCTCGCCCTTCGGTAGGCCAGTCGGCGGCGAAGTACTCCAGTCGTTCTCGCATCACTCTGACAGGAGTTCCCGCGAGATGGGGCGGGGCAAGAGCTTGTTTCGCCTGGTCCCACTCGGGAAACCGCGAGGCGAGGTCGATGAAGCCGCCATCGACGCAGCAGATCAGTTCGACCGACTCGGGGTGGCTGCGGCCGAGCTCGAGAACGACGTTGCCTCCCCACGATTGCCCGGCCACGGCAGGTCGGTCGAGCTCGAGGACGTCGATCAGATCGGCCAGGTCCAGAGCGCAGGTGGCGATGTCGTAGCCCTCGGGCGGCTTGGAGGACAGCCCGTGGCCCCGCTGATCCACGGCAACCACGCGATGGCCCATGGCGCACATGCGTCGAGCGGCGCCGTCCCACAACCTCGCGTTGGACGCCAGCCCGTGGGTCACGAGCCACGGGCTGGCAGGCGCGATCAGATCTCCAGAGGGTTGCCAGTCGAGCGTGTGGAGAGTCACACCGGAAGGGAGATCGTGGTAACGGACCTGGGGGGTGTCTGTCATGCGAGCCATTCAGCCTTGATGCGGTCCAGCAACCGGATCATCTCGAGAGAACGTTCGATCGGCCGGGGCCATTCCCTCACTCCTCGGATGGCCTCGGCGTAGATCTCGATCATCGCCTGATAGGGATCGGATGGGATCACGTTGATCATGTCGGACCCCGCCACGTGCCGGTGAAGGATGGTCTCGGCCCCACCGCCGCCGGTGTGAGCGTCCGATGTCAGCTCCAGCGCGCCCTGCGACCCTCGGATCGAGATCGTCTGCGCCTCCTCGGCCACGAACGAGCACCGGATAGTGCAACGGCGACCGCCCTCCCACTCGAGCGTCGCAGACAGATCAACGTCCACGCCGTGGCGCCAGCGGACATCGTTCACACCGATGCTGTGCGGGTGCGGCCCCCACAGCTCCACGGCTGGCCCCAAACAGTAGATGCCGACGTCGAGCACGGCGCCACCACCCTGCTCGGGATGCCATCGGTAGTTCCGATCGTGTTCGGGGCCGATGGTGAAGGTGAAGCTGGCGTCGATCTCATCGACCTCCCCGATCAGGCCGGACCGGGCCAGTTCGATCGTCGTGCGCCAGCGGGCATCGAACGGTGTCATCCAGGCCTCGGCCAGTACGACACCGGCTTCGGCACAGCTCTGGATCATGCGCATCGAAGTTGTCGCATCATGGGCCAGAGGTTTCTCGCACAAGACGTGTTTGCCTGCGGCTGCCGCCCGTTCGGTCCAGTGTGCGTGCAAATGGTTGGGCAGCGGTACGTAGACCGCTTCGATACCGGGATGATCGATGACGCTGTCGTAGGACTCGACCGCCCGGTCGGACCACGATGCAGGTACCGGCCCGCCAGCCGAGCAGACCGCCACGAGTTCGGCCATCTCCGACCGATCGATCGCCGGAAGCACCGCCCGTTCCGCCACCATCGATCGGGCGCCGATGACTCCGAATCGGAGCGGAATCACTCCAACTCGACGAGTTCGCCGCCGTTCTCGCCCGAGCGGTGGGCGGCTTCCAGCACGGCGACGACGTCTCGGGATTGTTTGGGCCGAACGGCCAGGGGCTCGTCGAGAAGGAGGTGGTCAGCGAGGTTCCGGTGGAACGCCCATCCCGGATCGGGAGCGGGCCGCACGACCGATTCGATCAGGCCGTGGTCGCCGTCGTATGTCGCCACGGCCAGGTCCGCCGGCGCTTCGGCGTGGTGGGAGATGTTGTTGCGATAGCCCCGGCCGGCCGAGATCGTCTCGATACTCACCGGTCGATAATGACCTTCGAGGGTCCCGCGAGTGCCTTCGACGTGGAACTTGGGGCGGCGGATGGCGCAGACGTCACTCTGCCGGAACGTCGCTTCGCGGCCGTCGGCCCACTGCATCCACAACGACAGCTGGTCCACATTGCTCGTGTCGAGCCAGACGCGGGTGTGGGTGGTGCACAGCACCCGCTGGGGTGCGGTGCCGTACTGCTGGATGATCCAGTCGACGTGGTGTGATCCCCAGTCGTAGACGGCGCCACCGGATATCGAGTCTTCGGAATGCCACGCCCGACAGGGATGTTCAAAGCCGCCGACGAACGTTTCGATGTTGAAGACCTCGCCCAGCGCACCCTGGTGAAGGACCCGCCTGACCGCCAGCCAGTCCTGATCCCACCGGCGGCTCTGATGCACGGTGATCATGCGGCCGACCTCGGCGGCGGTGCGGATGAGGAGGTCGGCGTCGTCGGTGCGGAGGCACATCGGCTTCTCGACGACCACGTGTTTGCCGGCGCGCAGCAACTCGAGCGCCAGAGCTGCGTGATAGGCCGGAGGGGTGGCCACGATGGCCACGTCGACCTCGGGATCGGTGGCGAGCGACCCGCCGTCAGCGTGCGTATTGAGGTCGGGGAAATCCGCTCGAGCCGCCTCGAGCCGTTCCGGGGCGCTGTCGGCGGCCGCCACCAGCGCGAGTCCGGCCGTCTCGGTCGTGGCGAGACCGTGCAGGTACCCCATTCCTCCGTAGGGGCCGTAGCCGACGATCCCGATGCCGAGTTCGTCGCTGCGTGCCGAGCCGAATCCCGTGTGGAACAGGCGGCGCAGGAACACACCGAGCGTGGGATGACGCTCCAGCGAGCCGACATCGGTGATCCCGGTGGTGATGACCCGACCGCTTCCGATCGTTCGGATCGTGATCGTGGGTCGGTGGACGAAACGAACACTGGTGGTGGCCACGGTCGTCGTTGCCGGGTCGACAGGGTCAAAGGTGAGCAACGGCGAGGTGATCGGTACTTCACCGTCCAAGCGGACTCGCTCGGGCCGATCGGTCAGCGTGACGAACCATTCGGTGCGGGGCAGGACATCGCTGACACGCACGCCTCCCAGCGTCGAATCGGGTTCGCTGTCGGGAGCGGGTACGAGCAGCACCGCGCCGCCGTTACAGGCGTGACGCTCGAGCTCGGCGGCCCGTTGTGTGCTGAGCGGGCCGGTGGCCACGATCAAGGCCTGGCCGTTGGAGCCCGTCGGCGTGGATGGATCTGTGACAGTCAGCATGAGGGGGTTCGCTTCTCTCCGCCCCGGTCACCGCCCGGTCACCAGGGTGCAAAGACTCTAGTGTGCGCACAATGAGACCCTTCGTGAGAGGTCGGGCTGATCTGATGACCTCCTGCGTGGTGATATCAGGGACGGTCCGCGGCCAGGATCGCCATCACTACGCTTGTGTCGGTGACAGAGCCTGTGAACGTCTTGGTTGCCGTGGCCTGGCCGTACGCGTCAGGTTCCCGCCACATCGGCCATCTCGCCGGTGCCTACCTACCAGCCGACATCTTTGCCCGCCAGCAGCGACTGGTCGGCAATCGGGTACTGATGGTGTCAGGATCGGACGTGCACGGCACACCGATCACGGTCCGAGCCGAGGCCGAGGGGGTGTCGCCCCAGGACATCGTGGACCGCTACCACAGCCAGATCCTCGAACAATGGGATCGGTTGGGTATGTCCTGGGATCTGTACACCACGACGGGAACCGACAACCACGCCAGGGTCACCCAGGACATGTTCCTCGCTCAGCTCGAGAACGGCTTCATCGACCGTCGGGTCAGCGAGCAATTCTACGACCCCGAGGTCGAGCGGTTCCTGCCCGACCGCTACATCGAAGGCGAGTGCCCCCACTGTGGCTATGGCGACGCCCGGGGCGATCAGTGCGACAACTGCGGCAAGACACTAGATCCGATCGAGCTGATCCACCCCCGGTCCAAGTTGAGCGGTGCCACCCCGGAGAGGCGCCAAACCGAGCATTTTTACTACCGCTATTCGGACTTCACCGACCGCCTTCGCTCCTATCTGGACTCCAAGACCGACTGGCGACCCCACGTGGTCAACTTCGCCAAAGGCTGGCTGGAAGACGAGGGACTTCAAGATCGGGCCATCACCCGCGACATCGACTGGGGCATCGACATTCCCGTCGACGATCTCGGACCGGGCAAGAAGATCTACGTCTGGTACGACGCCGTCATCGGCTATCTCTCGGCGTCCAAGGAGTGGGCCGCCGGCGACCGCAATCCGTCGGGCGATCCGCAGAAGTGGCGGGACTGGTGGGAGAACCGCGACAGCCGCCACGTCTACTTCATCGGAAAGGACAACATCCCCTTCCACGCACTGTTCTGGCCGGCCCAGCTGATGGGGGCCGGCGATCTCCATCTCCCCGACAGCATCCCCGCCAACCAGTACGTGACCTTCAAAGGCGGAAAGGCATCGGCCAGCCGGGGCATCGGTCTCACGATCGCCGACGCGCTGGAGATTTTCGAACCCGACGCGCTCCGATTCGCACTCGCTGCTGCGCTGCCGGAGCACGCCGACACAGAGGTGAGTGTCGAGGAGATCGGACGTCGGATCAACGAGGAACTCGTGGCGACCTGGGGCAACCTCGTCAATCGAGTGCTGAGCATGGTGTACAAGAACTGTGACGGGCGGATACCCGGTACGTCGGGACACCACACCGAGGATCTGGAGCTGTTGGCCACCGTGGACGCCGCCTTTGACGCCGGCGCTGCCCAGTTCGCGCAGGTCGAGTTGAAAGCCGGCCTCCGGACCGCGATGAAAGCGGCCCAGGCGACCAACGGCTATCTGAACGCCACCGAGCCCTGGAAGCTGCAGAAGACCGACGCCGAGCGGGCAGCTCAGGTGCTGCACACAGCCCTCAGCGCCATCAACGGCGTTCGGGTTCTGTTGGCCCCGTATCTGCCGTTCACATCCGAGCGGTTGGACAGCGTCCTCGGCGCGCCCACGGGCTGGCGGCGCGACCCGCTGGCGGCCGGCACGCCGATCGCGAAACCAACGCCCTTGTTCGCCAAAGTCGAGTTGGAAGGGGCCGAGTGAGTGGACTGGTTCGACAACCACTGTCACCTCACCACCGGGGCGACCAGGAACAGTGTGCTGCCCGCCGACGCGGTCGCCGAAGCCGCAGCGTCGGGGGTGACCCGGCTGTTGACCGTCGGATGCACGGTGGCGGACTCCGCCGAGGCGGTCGGCCTTGCCTCCCAATTCGACTCCGTATGGGCCACGGCTGGCGTGCACCCTCACGATGCCAAAGATGGCATCGCCGGACTGCGCCAACTGTTCGACCACACCACCACTGGGCGCCTGGTAGCGGTTGGTGAATGCGGCCTCGACTACCACTACAGCCACTCGCCCCACGACGTCCAGGCCGAGGTGTTCGCCGCCCAGATCCAGCTGGCGCACGAATTGGATCTGGCCCTGGTGATCCACTCACGATCGGCATGGGAGGACACCTTCGCCATCCTCGACGAACAGGGCGTACCGGCCAGGACGGTGTTCCACTGTTTCACCGGTGGACTCGACGAGGCCCGCATGGCGTTGGACCGCGATTGCCACCTCAGCTTCAGTGGGATCGTCACCTTTCCCTCCGCACCCGAACTTCGCCAGGCCGCAGTCCTGTGCCCGGGTGATCGGTTGCTCGTCGAAACCGACTCGCCCTATCTCGCTCCGATCCCTCATCGAGGCAAGCCCAACCGGCCCGCCTGGGTACCGCTGGTCGGTGAGGCGATCGCCGCCGAGCGAGGCCAGCCACCGGCCGAGATCGCCGAGTCGACCTGGAACAACGGCCAGCGTCTGTACCGCCTGCCGTGACTTCGGGGCCGGCTCGCTCGTGGGCGAACCCCAGTTCTGGTCTGCCGGGGTGGGGTCATGCCTGAACTCGCAACGACCAAGAGGTTGACCAGACCGATGATCGTCGAGCTGATCGAACGCCACGGGCTGGCGCCGAGCCGGGCGCTCGGCCAGAACTTCCTGTGTGAACCCGGCACGGTCGACAAGATCGTCCGCCTGGCGGGGGTGGCGGCCGGTGACAGGGTGATCGAGATCGGTCCCGGGCTCGGCAGTCTCACGCTGGGGTTGGCCGACAGCGGCGCCGACGTCATAGCCATCGAGGCCGACCGTTACCTGATGCGCCCGCTGACCGAGGTGCTCGAAACCGCTGGCCTGCGGGATCGAGTGAAGGTCGTCCATGCCGACGCCCTAGAAATGGACTGGGGTTCCCTGGTGGGCCCGGGCACGTGGAAGGTGATCGCAAACCTTCCGTACAACGTGTCCACACCACTCATCCTCGACCTGCTGCGGGATCAGCCCACCCTGGTCGACTGGCTGGTGATGGTGCAGCAGGAGACGGGGGAGCGGTTGGCCGCCGGCTCCGGCAGTCGCACGTACGGCATCCCGTCGGTCCTGCTCAGCTATTGGGCCACAGCCCGTGTGATCGACACGGTCCCCAACTCGGTCTTCCTGCCCCGCCCACGTGTTGGGTCGGCGCTGCTGCGTATCACCCGCCACGCCGATGCCCCCATCGGTGCGTCCTTCGATCGATTCGCGACCCTCGTGCGAGCGGGGTTCGGACAACGTCGCAAAATGCTGCGGCGGAGTCTGGCCGGTCTGCTCACCATCGAGCAGATCGAACGAACCGGGATCGACCCGACCGCCCGGGCCGAGTCGCTCACACCGGCCCAGTGGGGGGCGCTCGCTAACCTCTGAGCGTGGCACCGGTTTTCCTCACAGCTCCCGCCAAGCTGACCCTCAACCTGAGGGTCACCGATGTGCTCGACAACGGCTTTCACCTCATCGACGCCGAGATGGTCACGGTCGATCTCCATGACACGCTCTGGGTCGACCCCGACGGAACAGGCCTGACGATCATCGACGCCGGGGAGGACGTGCCCGTCGACGAGGAGAATCTGGTCGCCCGGGCGATGCGGCTGGCCGACCGGACCGCGGCGGTGCGGGTGACCAAACGGATCCCGAGCCAGGCCGGGCTCGGCGGCGGGTCCGCCGATGCCGGCGCCGTCCTCAGGTGGGCGGGTTTCGATGATCTCGAGGCGGCATCGAGGATCGGAGCGGACGTGCCGTTCTGCACGGTGGGGGGACGGGCGCGGGTGCGAGGGATTGGCGAGGTGGTCGAGCCGCTTCGGTTCGTCGAACGCGATATCACGCTGCT
>JAHEJO010000050.1 GCA_024638805.1 Acidimicrobiales bacterium | reverse complement strand
CGGTCAACGGTCGGACCGCAGCCACGATTGCGATCGCGATCGCCGCTGCTGCGACAACCGCGATCGCCGCCGGCTCGAACCATCCCCATGGAACCAACCAGCCGAGCAGAACCAGAACCAGAGCCGCGGCCACGACGACCGGGGCCACCCAGCCGGTGAACGCCCAGGCCCACACCACCCGGAGTCGTCGGGTCATCAGCGCAAGGAACTCGTGCATCTCAGTCCACCTCTCGCTGCGGCAGTCGGAGCCGGCGCAGCGCAGCGACAACCCAGGCTCCGGCGATCGCCGCCTGGACGATCAGCGCAGTCGCCCAGTTCGGCACGACGCCGGATGTGCCGCCGTCGAGCTGCTCGCCCCACATCGACTGCTTGATCGCACTGAACGGACCGGGGAAATCGAACCCTCTGTTCAGCTCACCGGCTGCGTCGGCCACGCCCACGAACGGGTTGGCATACAGAGAGACCCGGGACGGATCGGTGAAGTCACCCTGGGCGGTCTGTATGACGGCGAGGACGACGAGGACGACGATCGACCCGGCCACCGCTGCGAATACCATCACGTAGGTCAGCAACGTCGCGGTCTGGGTCCTCCGGAAGACCGCGGAGCAGGCAACCCCCAACGTCGCATAGATGACACCGGTGCACAGCGTGACGACGAAGCCCATCAGGATTCGGCCCAGACCCACACCACCGACGAGGAACGGAACGGCCAGCAACGGTGTCGAGGCGATCAGCAGAAGCAGCACGAAAGCGCTCGACGCCGCCACCTTGCCGAAGAAGATGCTGACCCGGCCCATGAGGGTCACCTGCAGGGTCACCAGCGTTTGGCGATCACGTTCACCCGAAATGGCACTGGCGGAGATGCCGGGGATGATCAGCAGGAGCAGCGCCAGTTCAGCGAAGAGCACCCATTCGTACATGACCGCGCCGGTCCCGGTCGAGATCGCGCTCAGCGGATCTCCGAATTGGTTGTTGTCGGTCATCGCCAGGTGTGCGATGTACAAGACGCCGGCGAGAGCGGTCAAGAGCAGGGACATCATCACGATCGACCGGGCCGAGCGGCTCCGCTGGCGAAGCTCACGGTCCAGTACCGGGTTCAGATTCTGGAATACCGCCGCGAGCGCGCTCACCACGACCTCCGGTCCACGTCGTGGGACCTCATTGCACGATCCCCTGCGTGATCTGAAGGAACAAACCCTCCAAGTCGGTGGCGACCTCGGTGAACTCCACGACCTCCCGATCGTTGTTCATGACCAGGCGACGAAGGAGTGCTGCCTGATCGGCCAGATCGGTGACGCTGAACTCCTCCACCGATCGATCCTCGAAGGTCACCTTCACCCGGCGGCCGTTGCCCAGCTGCTCCAGGATCGCCTTCGGTGAGCCGGCGGCCAGGAGGTTGCCGGCTTCGATCACCGCGATATCGGTACACATACGTTGGAGTTCGGCCAGGATGTGCGAGCTGATGAGCACGGTCTTGCCCATCTCTTGGAGGGCGACGAGGAGTTCGCGAAACTCGATACGGGCTCGTGGGTCCAGACCGCTGGCCGGTTCGTCGAGGATCAGAAGATCCGGGTCGTGGACCATCGCTCGAGCAAGCGACAGGCGCTGCTTCATGCCCCGGCTCAGGCGATCGACCAGGGCGTCGGCCTTCACGTCCAGGTCGACCAGTTGCAGGAGCCCGTGAACCAGTTCCGGCCAGTCCGTCCTCGGGACCTTGTAGGCGGCCGCATGAAACTGGAGGTACTCGGCAACGGTCAGACGTTCGTAGACCCCCATCACGTCGGGCATGTAGCCCATGTGTTTGCGGACCGATCTCGGCGCTTTCGTCGGGTCCGCACCGCAGACTCGGGCCGTGCCACTGGTCGGCTTCAGAAGTGTGGCGAGAATGGAGAAGGCGGTTGACTTGCCTGCGCCGTTCGGGCCGATGATCCCGTAGATGCTTCCCCTCGGGATGTCGAGCGTGAACTCGTTGAGGGCGGTGAGGTTGCCGTAGCGTTTCGTCAGCCCGCGCGCCTGGATGATGGGGTCGGCGTCGACCACGAGTTGTTCCAGCTCGGTCACCGTCGTCATCCCGTCGCTCCCGGGACCACCGGGATCCAGGCTCATGCCGCCACACCGCCGGTGTCGGTGGCCGGTGGTGCTGCGGTCGCTTCATTGGCAGCGGCGGCGCGAAGAACCGGCATCGGGGACCGCCCGAACTGGGAAAACCCAATACGCACGTGCACCCGGCCGTCGATGACCGCCTCGGCGGGTAGCACCAGGATTCCGCTGGCCCTGTCCACCTCGTCGCCAATTGGATCCCAGCTCGACCCGGTCCACAGATCGATCGCCGCGACATCGCCGGGGATCTCCAGCACGTAGGTACCGTCGGGAGCAGCCGAAGGCGGAAGGGTGAGAAGAACCTCGGTCGGAACCTCGACGAAACCCTGCGCCACCGTGTCGTTGAGCTCGAAGTCCCACAATCGCTGAAGCGCGGCGGTCGCTTCGCCGTACCGGACGTCGGGGGTCGCATTGTCGGCGATCGCCTCGATCGTCACGAATGCCGTCCGTCCTCGAGTGATGGGCAAACCCCGGTCGGTCTTCACCGGAGCGGCCGGCTCCCGGGTCCAGCCCACCGCGAGCACCTGGCCTGCCGATCGACTGCCGAGATGCCGGTTGACCCAGGTCGAGAACGCTCCGGCATTGACGGCGAGATCATCCTGGCCACCGAAGGGGAACTGGTCCTGGCGCATCGTTTCGAAGAGCCGGTCGTTCGTGATCGGTACGTAGGCGAACTGGGCGTCGAGGTCGACCTCGGCGATCGCACCGTCGGCCAGTGCGCCGATGTTGACCACCGCGTTGCCGGCCGCCACCTGCACGTCGACGAGATCCCAGCCGCTGGTGTTGGTCACCGTGCCGGCAAGCCGCCTGTCCTCGACGTCGACATCGATACCAAACGACGCCTCTGGAGCTGTCCGCGGATCGCCCACGCGTTCCACCGTGAGACGCGACGCCTCACCTGGGTTGAGCCGGAGCCCCATCGAGCCTTCTCGGGACTCCACCGGTCGGATGATCTGCTCGCCGAACTCGTTGAACGATCGATTGGTTGCGGAGAAACCGTCGCTCATATCGATGCCCACGTACCCGCCGTTGGCACTGGCGATCAGCACCTCGGACTCCTCCATGTGGACACCGTTGACATGGGCGATCACGCTCGCATGGGCGAGGTCGACGTCGGATCGTTGGGCGCGACCCACCCCCCACACCGCTGCGACCGCGACGGCGGCAACCGCCGGAATCGCCGCCCACGCCAGCGGTTGGCGATTGCTCCTTCGCAGTACCAGGAACAGCACCGGACCCACGACCAGGATGTAGGCGCCGACGAGCAGAAGAAGGGCGCCGATACCCGGGATCTCGATCCCCGCATCTCGAATCAGGAGACGGCCCGAAATGCTCGGATCGACGTTGCGTCCGAACTCCACTTCCCGGATCTTCGACGTGGTGCCGATCACCCCATCCGCAGAGCCGCGCCGGAGTTGGCCGTCGGTGAAGCGAACGGTGCCGAAGCCGTAGCTCTCGGTCACCATGCCGCCCGCCTCCAGACCGAGATCGGGCACGGCCGAACCCACGGCGTCGTCCAGGATCAGATCACCGCCTCCGGCGGTCCAGCTTCGCAGCGATTCCTGCGCCGACGCGGGGAGTTGATCGAAGTCGTCGTTCGACCCGACCATCGAGTCGAACATTCGCAGTGCGGGCGGGCCGGCCAACAGCAACTGCTCGGTCAGTTCGTAGAGCCGCGCATTTCGGTCCCCTGTGATCGTCCGGGTCGTCGCCGGTAGACCGCGCTGTTGCAGTGAGGGCAGAACCCCGACGAGTTCGGCCTCAGGATCATCGATCAGACGAGGTCGCAGACTGACGTCGCCGTCGGAGGTGCGGACGTCCACCACCAGATCCGCACCCCAACGGAGGGTGTCGGTGATGACGATGATCGTCTTGGTGGCGCCGCCCGCCACGTCGAATCGTTGGGTCACCGTCTCGATCCCCTGGACCCACACGCTGATCGTGCCGTCGATCGCACCGTTGGCCGTGATCTCGACGAGCAGCGGGAGCGGTTCCCCCGGTGAATACCGGTCTCCAGCCGGAGTGGTGACGCTCACCAACGGTTCGGCCGCTGCCGGCGAGGCCGTGAATCCGATGATCCAGGCGCACAGCGCGACCGCCAGAAGTGCGGTCCAACACCGCCCTGCCAACCCGGTCGTGATCATCGGTGTCATCATCTCATCTGCTGAGACGCTCCAGAGGTCACAGCGGTTCCCGCCGTCGAGATGTGAGGTGACCGAGGACCGGCGGTCTCACTCGTCCAGGGAGTCGGCCACTCGGTCCAGGCCGGGCAGCATCAACGGTGACTTCTTGGTCTTGGTTCCCTTTGGGGTGACCCGACCGCTCACCCGCGCCGGAGGGCCTCCCTTGGGTGTCACCCGGCCCCCGCCTTTGGATCCACTCCGACCCTTGTTCTTGCGGCCCTTGCCCCTGGGCTTCTTGGTGCCGAGTCCGCCGAGTTTCTTCATCATCTTCTGCATCTCGTCGAACTGCTTGACCAGCGTGTCGACCTGCTGGGGCTCGGTGCCAGAACCCTTGGCGATCCGCTTCTTGCGGGAAGAGTCGATCAGCTTGGGGTCGATTCGTTCACCCGGCGTCATCGATCTGATCATCGCCTCGACCCGGCCGATCTCCCGGTCGTCGATCTCCATGTCCCGGACTTCTTTGGGAATGCCAGGCAACATGCCGATCAGCCCCGACAACGAACCCATCTTCTTCAGCTGCTGCATCTGGTCGAGAAAGTCGTCGAAGGTGAATCGGCCTTCCATCATCGCCTGGGCGGCCGCCTCGGCTTCGTCCTTCTCGAACGCCTGCTCGGCTTTCTCGATCAGCGACATGATGTCGCCCATGCCCAGGATGCGACTCGCCATACGATCCGGATGGAAGACCTCGAGGGCATCGAGCTTTTCGCCGGTGGCGGCAAAGGCGATCGGTTTGCCCACCACTTCCTTGACGCTCAGGGCGGCGCCGCCGCGAGCGTCACCATCGAGTTTGGTCAGGATCACGCCGTCGAGTTCGAGCTTGTCGTTGAACGCCTCGGCGACGGTGACCGCGTCGTTGCCGGTCATGGCATCGACGACCAGGAAGATGTAGTCCGGTACGGTCGCCTGGCCGATCTGTCGGACCTCCTCCATGAGGGCCTCGTCGATCGCCAGACGACCGGCGGTATCGATGATCACGACGTCACGCCCGGTCGCCGTCGCTTCCTCGATGGACGCCTTGGCGACCTGGACCGGGCCGAGGGGTTGGGAGTAGACCGGTACCCCCACCTGCCCGCCCAGCGTGCGAAGCTGCTCGACGGCCGCTGGACGCTGCAGGTCGGCGCCGACCAGCAAGGGGTTACGACCCTGGGTTTTGAACCATTTCGCGAGTTTGCCTGCGGTGGTCGTCTTGCCCGAGCCTTGAAGGCCGGCCATCATCACCACGGTCGGTGGTTTGGGGTTGTAGGTCAGCACGAACGTCTCGCCGCCGAGACTCCGGGTCAGCTCCTCGTTGACGATCTTGACGACCTGCTGGGCTGGATTCAGAGCCTTGTGGACCTCTTCGCCGACAGCACGCTGCTTGATCCGGTTACGGAGGGCCTTGACCACCCGCACATTGACATCGGCTTCGAGGAGAGCGAGCCGTATCTCCCGCAGCGCCTCGTCGACATCGGCTTC
Organism: Acidimicrobiales bacterium; assembly: GCA_024638805.1. Lineage (GTDB taxonomy): Bacteria > Actinomycetota > Acidimicrobiia > Acidimicrobiales > SZUA-35 > JABDIY01. The sequence continues at coordinate 11,850 of JAHEJO010000050.1, read as the reverse complement.
GGTGAGCCGTCCCTTTTTGGAGAGCCGCCCGAAGATCCCCTCGAACGTGTCGGTCAAGCCTTCGAACATGGGCTCCTAGATTACACCTCGCCGGTGCCGCTCGTCGCCGACCCGGCGCTTTGCGGCGGAGCGAACCCGACCTCGCCGAGATGGGCCGGTGGCGGACACCCGCCGCGCCGGTACGATCCAAGGTCGCCCAGTTCGGGCTGTTCGTCTCTCGCTTCTCCAGTAAGGAAACAATGTGGCTGTTCGTTTGCGCCTGATGCGCATGGGCAAGAAGAAACAACCCACCTATCGTGTCGTGGCCGCTGACGCTCGTTCGCCCCGTGACGGGCGGTTCATCGAGATCGTGGGGACCTACAACCCCCGTAGTGAACCCTCGGTCATCAACATCGATTCCGCCCGGGCCGTTCACTGGCTCCGCCACGGTGCCCAACCGTCGGACCGGGTGAAGAAGCTGCTCGAGGTCACCGGCGCCTGGGCTGACTTCACCAGCGGCAAAACCCCCGAGGCCATCGCCGCGGCCAAGGCCGCCCAAGCCGAGGAAGCTGCGGACACCACCAACAGCACGGGAGCGTCGGCGTGAGCGAACTCGCACCCCGAGCCCACGCTGCGCTGACCCACCTCTGCACATCGATCGTCGACTATCCCGACGAGGTCTCGATAGAGACCAGCGTCGAGGGCGACCATGCCGTTCGTTTCGACGTCACGGTCAATGACGAGGACATGGGTCGCGTCATCGGCCGGCGAGGAAGGGTTGCCTCGGCCATCCGAACGATCGTCAATGCGGCCGGGAGCATCGACGGGGTGACGTGCAAGGTGGAGTTCGTCGACTGAAGGTCAGGGGCTGACCGATGCCGGATCGGCTCGAGATAGGTCGAATCACAAAACCGCATGGACTCAACGGCGACGTGCTCGTCAAGTTCATCACCGACCGGTTGGACGAACGCACCGCCCCCGGAGCTGAAATCGTCACCGTGTCCGATCGGATGCTCACCGTCGAGCGGGCCAGCCCGCACAAAGACCGGTGGATCGTTCACTTCGCCGAGATCGACACACGCGAGCAGGCCGAATCGCTTCACGGACATCTGCTCTTCGCCGACCCGCTCGAGGACACCGGGGACGTCTTCGTTCACGATCTCATCGGCAAGCGGCTGCTGACCCCCGACGGCACCGACCACGGTGCCATCGTCTCGGTGGTGGCCAACCCGGCGTCGGATCTGATGGAACTGGTCGACGGTCGGCTGGTGCCGCTGACGTTCTACGAGTGGCACGACGACACAACAGTGACCGTCGACGTGCCCCCCGGCCTCCTCGACGACGAAGGCTGAACATCTTGCGCATCGATGTCCTCACGATCTTCCCAGTGTTCGTACGAAGCGCCATGAATATCGGCGTCATCGGCCGAGCTGCCGATCGGGGCCTCCTCGATCTGCGAAGCCACGATCTCCGCTCCCATGCGACCGACGTCCACCAGACCGTTGACGATTCCCCCTTCGGCGGCGGCCCGGGCATGGTTCTCAAACCCGAGCCCGTCTTCGACCTGCTGGACGAGGTCGTACCGCCGCGACCACTCATCTACATGGGACCGGCAGGTCGTCGTTTCGACCAGGCTGTCGCCGAGGAGCTGGCCGAGCTCGACGGCTTCTCGATCCTGTGCGGGCGCTACGAAGGCGTTGATCAACGCATCCTCGACCACGCCGTCGACGACGTCATCTCGATCGGCGATGTCGTTCTGGCGGGAGGCGAGGTCGCTGCGCTCACCGTGGTCGAAGCCGTTGGACGGCTCAGGCCCGGCGTGCTCGGCAACCGCGATTCGACCGGCGAAGAGTCCTTTGCCGGCGGACTGCTCGAATACCCGCACTACACCCGGCCCTCGGACTACCGGGGTTGGCGCGTGCCCGACATCCTGACCAGCGGTGACCATGGCCGAATCGCGTCGTGGCGAAGGGCCCAGGCCTTGCGTCTCACCCTCGAACGCCGACCGGACCTCATCGCCGCCCGCGGTGGACTCACCGACGCAGAAGAGGAACTCCTCTCGCGGTTCTGAGACTCCCGCCCGGCGGTGTGGGATCATCTGGTGATGGTGTTGGAGCACGTTCCCCCCAAGCAGCCGAGGATCATGATGAGCCTGGCTGATGCGAGTGTCGAGGTGGCACGAGCGGCCACCGACCTTCACCATCTCAACCTCGGCCCGGGGCCCGTCCTGACCGCCGAATGGAGCGCAGCCGGCTTGGAGCTTCCCGACCTACCGGCGATGCGGCAGTATCGGATCGATCGGGTCCACGCCCAAATGGACCGCCTCGGCTACGACGGAGCCATCCTGATGGACCCGATGAACATCCGCTATGCGACCGACTCGACGAACATGCAGATCTGGGTGATGCACAACGCCGCCCGCTACTGCTGGGTGGGTCGAGACGGCTCGTGCATCGTCTGGGAGTTCAATGAGTGCGAATTCCTCGACGCCCACAGTCATGTCGTGACAGAGATCCGCCCGGCGGTCGGCGGGACTTACTTCCTCGCCGGCCCCCGCTACAACGAACAGGCCCACCGGTGGGCCGACGAGATGATCGACGTCATCGGGTCCCACGCCGGCCCCGGAGCCCGGATAGCGGTCGATCAGTGCCATCTGGTGGGTTACCAGCGACTGGCGGGAGCGGGCATCGAACTGGGCAACGGCCAGGAGTTGATGGAACTCGCCCGCGTGATCAAGGGTCGCGACGAGATTCGGGCGATGCGCTGTGCGGCCCACGCCTGCCAGACCACGATGCAGGAGATGCACGACGCTCTCGTGCCGGGCATGACCGAACGCGAGGTCTGGGCGATCCTGCACGCCGGCAACATCCGGCGCGCGGGCGAGTGGATCGAGACCCAGATCATCGCATCGGGACCGCGGACCAACCCGTGGATGCAGGAGGCCAGCAGCCGAATCGTCGAGGACGGCGAGTTGCTCGGCTACGACACCGACCTGGTTGGCGCCTTCGGCATGATGGTCGACATCTCCAGGACCTGGCGCGTCGGTGGCGGCACTCCAACCACAGCCCAGCGCCACATCCATTCACTGGCACTCGAACAGATCGAACGCAACACCGAACTCCTCGTTCCCGGCGCGACGCTCCGCGACCTGACATTCAACGCGTGGTCCCCGCCCCACGGTGAGTACCGCCGCTACTGCTGCCAGTTCCACGGTGTCGGCCAGTGCGACGAGTATCCGGAGGTGTACTGGCCCGAACAATGGGAACACTGGGGCTACGACGGCGTTCTCGAACCGAACATGGTTCTCACCGTCGAGTCCTTCGTCGGCAGCAGAGACGGCGGCGAAGGGGTCAAGTTGGAGAACCAGGTCCTGGTGACCGAGCATGGCCCTGAGCTCCTCACCGATTTCTCGTTGGCGTTGTCCTAGTTGGGTGGTCGGAAACACATGCCGGTCTCGAGACGACGATCCATCCGCCCACACTGCGTCCTCAATTCCGTCATTCCGCGCACATGCCGAAGTCTGCATCCCTGCGTGAACTGCGTCTCGCCGCCCTGAGCCACAACGGCATTCCCGACCACCCAACTAGGTCGGCATCGGGTCGGGAAGGTTCTCTGGCCCTTGGCGGGATCGTCGGGTCGGAAGGGGCAACAGCTGGGCGAGCTCACGGTTCTCGATGGGGTCGAGAACGCCGTGTTGCACACAGGCCGGGACGAGCTGGTTGGTCTCGGGATGGCCCATGCTGTAGGCGCATGCCTCCAGGCGTTCCTGCGCTTCGAGAATCCGCGGCTCGACCGCCCGCTCACCGTGCTGGATCAGCTTCCAAGCCGCAGCGCTATCGGCGGCGTCGATGAACTGATGCATCACGAACGTGACCGGCTTGGCGCTCCACCACCGCTGCCTCCAACCAACCCCGCGGGCGACGAACCTTGCCGCCCATCGGGCGGTTGCCGGGACGACAATCGGGTGGGCCACAACAGACCGGCCGAATCGAACGACCGACTCGGCGCGACCGCGCAGGGCGAAGTTGCCGGGGAATGCGGTCATCCAGTGGTTCACTGCAACGTGATCCCGCTCGTCGGTGTCGTCGAGCAAGGGCACGTAGTCATCCCCGAGGTAGGCACCCCAGGTCACCCGGTTGCAGCGCGTATCGCCGAACTGGAGTGCGCCGTACGGGAGCGAGGTGCCGGCGCCGGCCTCGACCTCGGTCCACACCCGATCCGAGGTCAGCTCCCGGTAACCGTCTCGCCAACGGTTCTCGTTGCCGATGTAGGCCGCCGGCTGAAAGCTGAACATGCGCCAACCCTGACCGTGGCAGGATCGGATGACATCGGCCACCTTGTCGATGTTGGCCGGGGTCACGGTCATGTTGTGGGCCAGATAGGAGGTGATGCCGTAGTCGTTCTCGAGGCGCTCGAACATTTCACAGAACCGTGCCCTGTGTTCATGTAGTTCCCCCTCGTCCGATGGCTTCTTGGCCCCGGATCTCCCGACCATCGTCGTGTCGATGTGGCAGGCGAAGGAGACCTGCGAGAAGCGGGGCCGATCCCGGGTGTCGGTCACCACGGCCCGGAGGTAGTCGTAGTCGAAGTCACCGTGCGTGAAGCTCATCGGGATCCGACCAAATCGACGCATCGTCGCCAGCGCGTCACCGTGATCCTGCGGATCCAGAAGCGACACCTCTCCACCGATCAGTTGGGCGAACTGCCCGTGGCCGCGCTCGGATCGGAGGTACGCCATTTGACGATCGATCTCGGCGAGTGTGTGCTGGCCGTCCACCCTGACCTTGTTGGCCTCGGCGCTGTGATAACAGGGTTTGCAGCTGAAGTTGCACTTGGGAAAGACGCCGTGTGTGGCTTCACATCCAGTGGAACGTCGACCTATCAACTGGCCGTTGACCCTGGCAGACTCGGGCAGGGAACGCCACCGTGTTGCCAGAGCCGCTTCGGTTTCGGGGTCGATCGGCCTGGTGGCGATTTCGTACCGTCGGAGGCGGGCCCGGATTCCCGATCGCCTCACGACCGGTTCGCCGAATCGGTCGGTGTTTGCGAAAGCATGCGAAGGTGGAACCGGTTCCTGGATCATGATGATTCCCATGAGTGTTGTGTGCACTGCTCGTGACCGTAGGGGCCGGACCACCGGTGTTTGACGCGCGAGCTCGCGGAATGGTCGAGGTTCCGCTGACGCGGATGGCGGTCTTTCTGGACGGGCGTGGTGTCACCGCAGTCGCCCTGACGACGGCGGGTTTCGGAGTGGGGCTGGGCGTGTGTGCTGCGGCCGCCACCGAGCGTTGGTCGCTCGCACTCGTCCTGTGGTTGGGTAACCGGATCATCGATGGACTCGATGGTGCCGTCGCCCGCCAGGGTTCGGGCCCCACCCGGTTCGGTGCCTTCATCGATCTGATGGCCGACTTCGCCGTCTACGGTGGCGTCGTCGCCGCTGTTGCGTACGCGCTGCCCGAGACGCGTCTTGCTGCGGTGGTCGTGATCTGGATGTACTACCTCAACGGGGCCGCGTATCTGGCCTGGTCCGCTCCCACCTCCGGACAAGCCGATCCTGATGGCTCCAGCCCGGAGCTGCGGGCCGGCCTGGCCGAAGGCGCCGAGACGATCGTGGTGTACGCCCTGATCCTGGCTCGTCCGGACTGGGCCGTGGAACTCCTGTGGATATGGGCTGCAGTCGTGGCGATCTCGGTGACTCTGCGTATCCTACGCGCCGCCCGCATCCACCATGATCGGTGGCCATCGCGGTCCTGATCACGACGGTTCTCCGGTGCGGATTCGTCGGCGCGCCGCTAGCCTCTACCTGCTGATCGCGAGCGCCGTGCTCGTTGCTTGACACCACCGAGGACCCTGAGGACCTGTCGCCATGAACCTGATGCAACGAGTCGAGCAGGAACAGCTCCGGACCGATCGCCCCGAGATGCATCCCGGTGACAATGTCAAAGTGCATGTGCAGGTGATCGAAGGCAACCGGACGCGCACGCAGGTGTTCCAGGGTATTGTGATCGCGATGCGCGGCGACGGCATTCGTTCGTCGTTCACGGTCCGCAAGCTGAGCTTCGGCGTCGGTGTCGAGCGCACCTTCCCTACCCATTCGCCGATCATCGACAAGATCGACGTCGTGTCCCGAGGCCACGTTCGGCGGGCCAAGCTCTACTACCTGCGCGACCGGATCGGCAAGGCCGCCAAGGTCAAAGAGAAGCGCGAAAACTGATCGGCGGAACGGTTGTGCTCGCTCGATATGAGTAACGAGGATCTCGAACGGTACGAAGCGGAGATCGAACTGGCGCTGTACACCGAGTATCGAGACGTGATTTCGATGTTCCGCTTCGTGGTGGAGACCGAACGTCGGTTCTATCTGGCCAACAAGGTCGAACGGATCTCGGCTCCGTCGGACCCGTTCATCGAATACCGACTGAGCGACTGCTGGGTCTGGGACATGTATCGCAAGAGCAGGTTTCTTGCCGAGGTGACGGTGGCCAGCACACGAGGGATCACCGTGGAGGAACTACCGACGCTCGAGCTGTGACCGCGCCGCGAGCCGAGTTCGGCCGACGGGGCGAACAGGCGGCGGCTGGTTGGTACGAACGGCAGGGTTTCTCCGTCGTCGCCCGGAATTGGCGGGTCAAGGAGGGTGAACTCGACCTGGTGTGCACCCGTGGCTCGACAGTGGTCTTTGTCGAGGTGAAAGCCAGATCGTCGGCTCGTTTCGGCACGGGCGCGGAGGCGGTCACTCCAGACAAGCAGCGTCGAATCCGGACCCTCGCCATCCTCTGGCTTCGGCGCACCGGCCAACGGTTTGCGACGCTGCGCTTCGACGTGGTCGATGTTGACTCACGGGGGCGCCTGCTCGTCTACGAAAACGCGTTCTGAACCCGAACGGTCGGAGTGGCGAGCGGTCGTCCGCCGGGCGTGCTCGTCGCAGTGGGGTCGACCTCGAACACGTTCTGGGAAAACAGTCGCGCGACCAACTCGCTTCTGCTCGTGACGCCGCACTTCTGGTAGATGACCTTGACGTGATCGTGCACGGTGTGCCTCGAGAGGTGGAGCTCGGCTGCCACCTCCTTCACCGGGATGCCCCGGACGAGCAGTCGAACCACGCTGACCTCGCGCGGGGACAGACCATAGGACTCGACCAGGATGGGCAGAAGATCGGCCGGCCGAGGCGCTTCGATGATGACGCCCACGCGCCCGTCAGACGCCAATCGCGATGCGTGTATCTTCAGCCAGCGACCCGATGATCCGCGGGCCCGCACGGTGACGGGATCTCCGGAACGACTGTTCATCGCCCGCCGCGCCACGGCGACCACAGCGGTGGGAGTCGGTAGATCCTGCAGACCCTGTGTGTGGAGGTCGGTCAGAAGCGTCTCGGCATTCGCCGTAGCACTCTCGATGCAACCGTCGGGGCCGACGACGAGCATCGCCGGCCCGGTCACGATTTGCTCACAGTCCTGCCGGGTCACGGCGCACCGGATGGCTTCCGCTGCCGTCGGAACCATAGCCCGGAGAGACTGCACCTCGGCCTGGGTGAACGGGCCCAGCTTTCCTGGTCGAACGAGGCAGGCCACCGCCCAACAGCTGTGCCCCGATCGGAATGCAACACGAAGTTCGTCCGCGGCACCCATCGGTTCGTAGAGCCGACGAAACCGCGGGCTCCGATCGAGTTGACCGTCGGTGGCGTCGTACAGCGAGGCGACCGGATCGGAACTGCGAGCGAGATCGTTGAACTTGACGAAGTCGGGATCGAGAAGCTCGTTGTCCCAGAACGGCACTGAGGTGTCGGCGGAGAACCCGCTGGCAAGACCACCGAAAGGCAACATCGTGTCCGGGTCGGTGAGCAGCAGCACATAGGCGTCGAACCCTGCGGCCCGCCGAAGTGTGGCGATCAGGTCGGACAGAACCTCACATACCGTCCCATTGCGCTGGGATGCCACCACGGGAAGCCTCCGAGTCCGAGCGGAATGTCGTCGTCAAAGATGAAGATAGACCTTCGGGGTCCAGTTGTCTGCACCCCTCCGAAGGGGGTGCAACGGTGGTGCCGGCGCACCCCCTCGCCCAGGGGGAGTCGACACCCGAAAAGGGGGATGCAAACACCTCGCCGAGGGATATTCACGCATGCAGCCGACTCTTACCGTGATTCTGCTGGGTCTCGCCCGAGGCCAGCGTGCGATTTCGGATATCACAAGGAGTCCAACAGATGTCTCATGAACCCCTCCAGCCGACGATTCGCCTCGAGCCGGAACTCGTTGCGCCGGAAACCTACGTCATTCACCAGGTCCAACAAGGACTCGGTGAACCCTTGTACGTTCATCTCAACTCGATGCTGATCCGAGGTAGGGACCCGGTGATCGTCGACACGGGAACGATCGCCAATCGAAGGCAGTGGCTCGACGATGTCTTCGGTCTCATCGATCCCGCAGACGTTCGTTATGTGTTCATCTCCCACGACGACATCGATCACACGGGCAATCTTGCCGAGGTGATGACCCTGTGTCCCAAGGCGACGCTCGTCGCTTCGTGGGCCATCGTCGAACGCCATACGAATGCGTTCGACTTCCCCCTCGCCCGAACCATGTGGCTCAATGACGGGGAGCACCTCGACGTCGCCGATCGTCGGTTGACGGCGGCATGCCCACCGGTTTGGGATTCACCGACGACTCGAGGACTCTTCGACAATCTCACCGGCGTGTACTGGGCGGCGGATGCGTTCGCCACACCGGTAACCGCCGAACTGGAGCCGACCGCCGCCAGTCTCGATGCCGACCTCTGGCGCAATGGCATGATCATGTTCGCCTACAACGCGCTCTCGCCGTGGCTGAAGATGGTCGAGCCCGGCCTCTTCGCCGATCACTGCGATCGCGTCAAGCGTCTCGGCATGACGACGATCGCCAGCGCACACTCGCCCACGATCACGAGCGAAAGCATCGACGGCGCATTCGAGGCTGTTCGACAGCTCCCGCTCGTCGACGCCCCGCCGATGCCCGGTCAGGACGTGCTCGACCACATCATCGCTGCCACGGCAGCAGTACCCGCGTGAACGGGTCGCACCGGTCGCAACGGAGCCCTGCTGCCCGATCTGGGGAGCGCACGCTCCCAGGAATCCGTGAGCAGAGGAGTAGCCATGGAGTACATCAGAAGTGACGATCCTCGCTACGACGAGGAACGAGCGGTGTTCAACGCGATGATCGATCGGCGCCCAGATGTCATCGCCAAGTGTTGGAGTCCGGCCGATGTGCGAGACGCGCTCGCACACGCTCGGTCGCATGGTCTCGTCGTAGCGGTTCGAGCCGGTGGCCATTCGGTCGCCGGGTTCTCCGTGAACGACGGCGGCATCGTCATAGATGTTCGAAACATGACAACGATCGACGTGGATCCGGATCGACGGAAACCGTACGCGTCGGCGCCGGCGCGACCTGGGGTGAGTTCGACCGTGCCACTCAGGCGCACGGTCTGGCGACGACCGGCGGACGCGTGTCCACCACCGGTGTGGCCGGACTCACCCTGGGCGGTGGGTCGGGCTGGTTGGAACGCCGGTACGGTCTTGCCTGCGACAATCTGATCTCGGTCGATGTCGTCACCGCCGACGGTCGGGAGGTGACGGCGAGCGAGGACGAGAACCCTGAGTTGTTCTGGGCCCTCCATGGTGGCGGAGGAAACTTCGGGATTGCGACCTGTTTCGAGTTCGCGCTGCACGAGGTCGGCCCCGAGGTCCTCGCCGGGCTGCTGCTCTGGCCCGGTGACGCGGGACACGGACTCTCGAGGGCGTTCCGCGAAGTGGCCTTCACCGCTCCCGATGAACTGGGTTCCGGGCTTGTCTTCCTCACCGGTCCGCCGGAGGAATTCGTACCCGCTCGCCTCCAGGGCCAAACGGTGGCGGCGGTGGCGTTCCTGTGGTCAGGTGGGATCGACGACGGCATGGATGTCATCGCCCCATGGAAAGCGCTCCGGCCCGAGGCCGATCTGGCGGGCCCGATGCCCTACGCCGACTTCAACCGAATGATCGACGACCCCCCCGGGTTGGGCAATACTGGACCGCGGACTACCACGACGAGTTCCCCGACGAGGCTCTCGAGACATTCGTGAAGTACGGCTTCGAACGGCAGTCGCCGCAAACCCAGCAGATCCTCCTTCCGTGGGGCGGGGCGATCGCCAGAGTCGACGACCATGCCACCCCCCTGACCGGTCGCCACGCGCACTGGGTCACGCATCCATTCGCCATGTGGGAGATGCACGAGGATGCCGAGCCGAACATCGAATGGGCCAAAGCGTTTCGTCGAGACATCGCCGGCTTCACCAATGGCGGCACGTACCTCAACTTCATCGGCCAGGAAGGCGAAGCCCGCATCCGCGCCGCCTACGGAGACGAGAAGTACGCCCGCCTGCAACGGGTGAAGGCGGAGTGGGATCCCACCAACATCTTCCAAGGCGATCAGAACATACGACCGGCATAGACCGCCAGGCGATTACGGGCGAACCGGCTCGAGCGAGTTGAGCGTCAGCCCGTCATTCGCCTGTGGGAGCGGTATTGAGGACCTCTCGGGTGTAGCGGACGACCGCATCGAGCTCTTCGGTGCTCAGCCGACTGCCAAAGCCGGGCATCGTGTTCCGACCATTGGCGATCACGTCGCTGAGCTCCTCGGGGGACTCGTAAGCGCTGAGCAATCCGGGACCGTCGAGCTGGGAGCCGCGCCCGCCGCCACCGGCGGCCCCGTGACAACTTGCGCATTGGCTGGCGTAGACACCCTGTCCGAGTACGAGCGCAGCGTCGTCGGTCGGGGCTGCCGGTATGTCGTCGGCAGCACAGGACGACACGATGAATCCGATCACGGCGATGGCGATGGCGGTGTTAGCGGCCCTCGAAGACCGCATCCCGCCGTTCGAAGAACGCGAGGGCAGCCTCGGCGGTGTCAGCCGTTCCCAGGTTGATCGCTTGTGCTGCCGCTTCGACATCGAGAGCTTCCTCCATGCTCAGACCCATTGACTTGTTCAGCATCGCTTTGGACTGGGTCAGAGCCAATGGTGGTCCGGCCGCCAGGCGATCCGACCATTCCTGCACTGTGACATTCAACTCGTCGTGGGGGACGACCCGGTTGACAAGTCCGATCTCCATCGCGTCGACTGCGCTGAGGATGTCACCGAAGAACGCCAGTTCCTTGGCGCGGTGCAAACCGATCAGGCGGGGAAGGATCCAGGCACCGCCGAAGTCCAGGGACAGGGCTCGCTTGGGAAAGATCTCGGAGAAACGGGCTCGATCCGATGCGATGATCAGGTCGCATCCGAGTGCCAGATTACAGCCGGCCCCCGCTGCCACTCCGTTGACCTTGGCGATTGTCGGCATGGGCAGCTCATGCAAGGCGAGGGCGACATCCTTGGTCCTGCGCATCGAGTGGAGCGGGTGAGGAGAGGGCTCGGCGCCGGGCGCACCGCCGAGAAACGCCGATACGTCGGCACCGGAACAGAAGCCGTCGCCGGCGCCGGTGATGATGACCACACGGACCGAGGTGTCACGCCGCAGGTCCCGAAACGTGTCGAGAAGGCCGACCCACATCTCGGTGTTGATCGCGTTCTTCTTCTCCGGCTGGTTCAGCGTGACCGTCACGATCGAGTCGTGACGGTCGACGATCAGAAAACTCATGTCGAGGAGTATCGCCGAACGGTGCATCGGGAGCGACCCCGGTGGTCATGCCAGGACCGACCCAGGGATAGAGTGTCGCCAGAGCGAATCGCCCGTCGGCGGGCTGGTGCGGTCCCGTCGAGCGCGCGAGTCTAGTCGGGATTCGGACCATACGAACCCGGGAAGGAATGTGGACATGGGTTTCGACCCGAACCGGCAGCACACCCGGAATCGACTCGATTATGTGTACGCCGCCG
>JAHEJO010000049.1 GCA_024638805.1 Acidimicrobiales bacterium | reverse complement strand
CCTCACAACGACATCGGACTCGGCCTTGGTCAACGCCCAATGGGCCGGGTCCTCCGCCCGCGGGGTGAGCAGATCCGAGTCGAGGTAGGCCTCGCCGCTCATCAGCTTCTCCGCCTCGATCAATAGGGGATCACGATCGTCGCCGGGCTCGGGCGACGGATCGGGAGCCTCGGACGGTGCCGGCGGGGGTGGTGGCGGATCCACCGATCCGACGGCGCCGACCGAGGCATCAGCTTTTGGGTGCTGCCCTCCGAGACGGTCCGGGGAGTTGTTGTTCTGGACCAGGAGGTAGATTCCGCCCCCGACGAGAGCGGCGGGGATCAACAGCCCCACCGACAGTGTGGCGGTACCGCTCACCGCGCCGAACGCGAACACAGCGAACACACCGGCGGCGATCAAGCGGGTGACGTTCTGGGTGAGGACCACGTTGTCGGTTCTGGGGTCGCTCTCGTCGGGGATGGCCAGCCACGCAGCCAAATAGAGGAAGAACCCACCGCCGCCGAAGAGCAGCGAGACGAGGAAGCCGAGACGGACCCATTTGGTCTCGACACCGATGTAGTCGGCCAGGCCCTTGGCGACACCGGCCACCGATCCTTCGGTGCTGCGGCGCAGCCGCTTCGGTCCGGTGCTGGGCCGGGGTTGTGGAGAGGAGGTTTCGGCTGTCGTGTTCATACACCGATCCTCCTCTCGATCCCTCGCGGCGACCATCCGGAACTACCTTGATCCGACCCTGAACCCATCGGGGTTCACTCAGGGTAGGACCCCGATGAACCGCCTCGCTTCTCGTGCGACAATGTGGAGATGCCGGGCACGTCCACCACCCCCGAGTCGCGCCGGACCGCGGGCCGCAATCGCGACTGGTGTCTCCCGGCACTCGACAACGACCGGGCGCTCGTCGCTGGCGTTGCGAGTGGGATCGCCGCCGAACTGGGTGTGCCGGCCTCATGGATCCGAACGAGCTTCGTCCTGCTCTTCGCCATCGACGGTTGGGGCGCCCTGGTGTACGGCGGGCTGTGGGCTTTTCTGCTGTGGGCTCGCTTGGCCGACATCGCACCGGTGCGCACGGGGCCGGTTCCCGGACGGGGCCGGTCGAGTGGTCATCGCTTCCTTTCGATCGCGCTGATCACCGCCGGACTGGCGATCGCCGGGTTGAGTTTGGCGCCGTTCGGTCCGGTCGCCGGCATCGGCGTCGGGCTCGTGATCGTCGGCCTCGGGCTCGCCTGGAGGACGAGCAGCACGGCGCAGGCGGCGCTGCCGGGTCGCGCCCGTATCCACCAGCTCCTCGGTGGCGTTGGGCTGGTCGTTGGCGGCCTCTTCATACTGCTCACCAGCTTCGAACCCCTGGCGACGGGCACGTTCGTCGTCGGAGCCGTGCTGATCGCCCTCGTGGGCACGATCGTCGTGTCCGGACCGTGGCTCTACCAGGTCCTACGAGACTTCGACAGCGAGCGACAAGCCCGAATCCGCTCCGATGAGCGGGCCGAAGTGGCCGCACATCTGCATGACTCGGTCCTGCAGACCCTAGCGCTGATCCAGAAGGTGGAGGACCGGCAGGCCGCCATCAATCTGGCTCGCCGCCAGGAGCGGGAGCTGCGCAACTGGTTGGACCCCGGGCGGGCATCACGATTGGGCGGGAGCATCAGGGGACGTCTGGACCAGATGGCGAGCGACGTCGAGGAGCTCCACGGGATCCCGGTGGAGGTTGTCACGGTTGGCGATGTTCTCGTCGACGAACCGATCATCGCGTTGCTCAACGCAACCCGGGAAGCCTGTGTCAACGCAGCTCGCCACTCGGGCACCAAGCGCATCGACGTCTTCGCCGAGGTCGACGACGACGACGTGACGCTCTTCGTGAGGGATACCGGCGATGGATTCGATCCCACCACGGTCGATCCCGATCGTCGGGGACTGCGAGAGTCGATCGTCGGGCGGATGGAGCGGGCCGGCGGTGGGGCCATGATCTACTCAGAACCCGGCCAGGGAACCGAGGTCGAGCTGACGATTCCGCGTTCGGCACTCGAGCCATCGAAGGGGGCGGCGGTGATCTCCGCCGAGACCTCGCCGCCGTCCAGGGAGGACCGGTCGCAATGACCTACGCACCAACCGTCGTCCTCGTCGACGATCACGACATCGTACGGGCGGGTGTCACCGCCGAACTCGGCGATCGGGTACAGGTGCTCGGTGAGGCGGGCGACGTGGGGGGCGCCGTCGCACTGATCCTCGATCGTCGCCCAGAAGTGGTCCTGCTCGACGTGCATCTTCCGTCGGGCACCGGGGCCGACGTCATCAGAGGAGTCCGGGCCGGGGGCGGCACGGACGTGCGATTCCTCGCACTTTCGGTGAGCGACTCCCCCGACGACGTGATCGCCGTGATCCGAGCGGGGGCGCGGGGCTATGTGACCAAGTCGATCAGTGGCGAGGATCTGGGCGACGCCGTGCTTCGGGTGGCCGAGGGCGACGCTGTCTTCTCACCCCGGCTGGCGGGATTCGTGATCGACGCCTTCAGCGCCTCCTTGCCCGCCCCCGCCGACCCCGAGCTCGACCTTCTCTCCCCCCGGGAGCAGGAGGTGATGCGACTGCTCGCCCGAGGCTACGCCTACAAGGAGATCGCCCGCCGACTGACCATCAGCATCAAGACGGTGGAAACCCACGCCTCCAACGTGCTGCGCAAGCTGCAAGTGTCGAACCGTCACGAACTGACCAGCTGGGCCACGAAACGCCGCATCGTCTGATCCGTTTCGACCACTCGAGCCCGAAACGGTCCGAACGTGGGGCCGTTCGGGCTCCGATGGTCCATGATGAGTGGATGTTCGCCGGAGACGAGAAGAAGGGCCAATCGCTGCTCGGACCGTACGAACGCCGGTTCATCGACGCGGTCATCCCCAAGGTGCCGAGCCCCATCATGAGCCAGCATCTGACGGCGCTGACCGCCCTGTGGTCGGCCGGCACCGTACTATTCGGTTGGTTGGCCACGCGGGATCTCGCCTGGTTGCACGCGATGTCGATCATGGTCATCGGCCAATGGCTGACCGACTCCCTCGACGGATCGCTGGGCAAGTTCCGGCGCCAAGGTCTCGTCAGGTGGGGCTTCTTCGCCGACCACATCCTCGACCTGCTGTTCGCCGGCAGCGTGGTCATCGCCTACTCCTTTCTGGTCGAGGCAGCGTGGCTCCAGTTTCTCTTCCTCGTCCTCCTCCTCGTCACGTGCGCCACGATGGCGACCAGCTTCCTCAGCTTCGCCGCAACGAACCAGTTCCAGATCGCCTACTACGGCTTGGGGCCCACGGAGATTCGCATCGGGTACGTTGCGCTCAACACGGTCGTAGCGTTCGTCGGCACCGAGGTGTTCTCCTGGGGTGTGCCGGTTGTCGTCGGCGTGAACATCGTCGCGTTCGCCGTCCTGGCAACCCAGACGAGTCGGAACCTGTGGGCGATCGACTACGAGGCAAACGTCGACAACGCCCCCCGTTGACGCCGGCTACGACGCACGTTGTTGATTCGTTTATTTACGTTATATTACTTCTTCAGGGGCTGCCTTACGTTCACCCGAACACCTGGAGACGACGATGGATCAACTTCTGCCGAGCTGGACCCAGTCCTTCCGCCATGCCGTGGCGGCCGAGGAGTACTGGGAACTGGTCTGCGAAACCGCCGAGTTACGCTGGGGCGACCAGGTCACGTGCAACTTCTTCACCGGGGTCGTCCAGCTCGACAGCGGCACCGCGGTGTCGATCGCCAACCTGGCCCGTACCGCACCGCATCAGGACCTCGCCGCCCGTCGGCGGGGCCTCTACCATCTCTTCGCCACCGCCGACGACGTACGAAAGAGCGCCGACCGACCCAAAGACTGGACCTGGGCCAAGTCACGGTTGCGGTCCAGGCTCCAAGTGAAGTGGGATCCTCCCTGGGAACTCATGGCACAATCGGTCGACGTGCAGACGAACCGGATCGTTGCGCTCGACCATCCGGCCGGGTGTGCCCCGGTGGCCATCACCCAAGCCGAGCGGTGGGGTGTCGACTCCGATCAGATCTGGGATACCGCCATCGCCCAGTCGATCGGGCAACCGGGCATTCGTCATTGCGATGTCGGTGCCGGCGTGCACCGCTTCGAGGGTGGGCTCTTCACCAGCGGTATCACCTCGGACCTTCGGTACCGATTGCCCGAGCCGCTCGGCCACCTCGGCGCTCTCGTCACCTGCCCGACCGCGCGGGTGACCTATGTCAACCCTCTGTGGTGTCTCGATGACCTTCGCACGACGATCGGTCGGCTTCTTCATCTCGCCGTTCTCCGTCACGGAATCGAACAGAACCCGATCACGACGAGCATCCTCTGGTACCGAAGCCCCGGGACGCTCGAACCGGCGGTCGCCGTCACCCGCCGGCGCGAGATACATCTGGGTCCGGCCGAACCTTTCGTCTCCCTGTTCGACATCGGGGACCCCCCGTCGGCCGCCTGAGCGTCACCGGTCGTTCATGCCCACAGGGGTACTCGCTAGTGCCGGGTCAGGTAACGTTCGCTCACAAGTCGTGGCGAGATCTCGATCCTTGCGTGTCGAGCGGCTGATCGCCCTGGCATCCATCAGCATTGCTCAGCAGTCTCCTAGTGTCCTGTCGGATAGGAGCGCTGAGAAATTGCGCCGAGAATGTGCTGGTCAGCGAGGCGCGGATTCGAAGGCCCACCCTTCTGCGTTCGGCGAGAAGCCGCAACGAAGCTGACCTGTGCAGGCGAAGGCGGAATTGGCAGCGAACTTGTCTGACAGGACACTAGGTTGACCCGGCATGGAGATTCTGCGCACACCGGAGGCGAGGTTCGACGGCCTGGCCGACTTCGGGTTCGAACCGCACTACGTCGACGTCGACGTCGGTGACGGGTCCGGCGATCGGCTCCGGATCCACTATCTGGACGAGGGATCCGAGCACGGAGCGCTCATCCTGCTCATGCACGGGGAGCCGTCATGGAGCTATCTCTATCGCAAGATGATTCCGATCCTCGTCGACGCTGGATTCCGGGTTGTGGCACCCGACCTCGTCGGTTTCGGCCGGTCCGACAAGCCGGCAGCGCGCACCGATTACACCTATCAGCGCATGGTCGATTGGATGGAGGCCGCACTCATCGACGAACTGATTCTGGACGACATCACGCTCTTCTGCCAGGACTGGGGTGGACTGATCGGATTGCGCCTGGTCGCCGCTCACCCCGACCGTTTCCATCGGGTCATGGCCGCGAACACCGGCTTGCCGATCGGCAACCGAATCCCTCCCCCGGCGTTCCTCGAATGGCAGCGGTTCAGCCAAACCGTGCCGGAGTTCCCCACGAGCCGGATCGTGCAGCGTGGGACCGTGACCGAGCTGTCAGCCGCAGAGATGGCCGCCTACGATGCCCCGTTCCCCGACGAAAGCTACAAATCGGCCGCGAGGATACTGCCGACCCTGGTACCGACGAGCGCCGACGATCCATCTCGGGCCGCACAACTACTGGCCTGGGAAACGCTCAGCACCTTCGGCAAGCCGTTCATCACCGCGTTCAGCGACCGTGACGCCATCACGCGCGGCGGCCAGGCGGTGTTTCAGAAGAAGATCCCGGGTGCCCATCGAATGGAGCACGTCACGATCATCGGTGCCGGTCATTTCCTCCAGGAGGACCAGCCAGAGCAGATTTGCACGCACCTGATGGACTTCGTGAGCATGCACTCGTGACGTTGGGCGCTCTACCGTAGATCGGTCAGCGTGACCTCGTCGGCAACCTCGACCTTCGGCTCGATCGCTATCGACTCAGCCGTGCCGAGCCGAGCGCCCCGGCGCAACGACAGCGCGCCATACCAGCACACCATGATCGCAGCGGCCGCGATCCCGTCCATCCAGAAGTGGTTGGCCGTGACCATCACCGCCCACATCGTGAGAACAGCGTGCGCCACCCCCGCCCACCTGACCCAGGGTCCGGTGGCGAACCTCCAGGTGATCGCACCGACGAACAACGCCCAGCCGACATGGATCGACGGCATCGCCTGGAGCTGGCCGATCGAATCCCTTCCCAGCGCCGAATAGACCGACTGGCCGTAGACGATGCCGGTGTCGACCATACCGGTCGCATCGACGAATCGGGGCGGTGCCACGGCGACGAGTTGGATCAGCAGGGATGTCCCTGTGAACAGTGCCATCTGGGTCCTGAAACTGGCGTAGTGGGACCGATGGCGCCAGAACATCCAGACCAACGCCCACACCATGCCCGGCACGTGGGCCAGCCCGTAGTAAACGTTGGCGAACTGTACGAGCCACGAATACGGCAGGATCATGTCCTGTAGCCAAGCCTCGCTGGGCAACCCGATGCGCTGCTGGAAGT
Source organism: Acidimicrobiales bacterium (assembly GCA_024638805.1). Taxonomy (GTDB): domain Bacteria; phylum Actinomycetota; class Acidimicrobiia; order Acidimicrobiales; family SZUA-35; genus JABDIY01. The sequence goes on along the minus strand of JAHEJO010000049.1, from coordinate 11,332 downwards.
CCCACAGTTGTTCGCCCCGTTCGATGGCCTGATCGGCACCGAAGGCCTTGATCCTCCCGCCCAGATTCCAGAGCGCATACAAGGCGGAGATGAGGGCGAACTCCCGAGCGAACGAGCGAGCGAAATCCGCAACGGAATCACGCCGGCGCAACAGTCCGAGCGCCCACCACACGGCAACGCCGAGGGCGGCGCCACCCACACCCCAATGCCAGCTCAACCACTTCACAGTGCAGGCAATGGTAGAGGCCGGCGGCTCACGGCGTCATGGCGCCGAATCGCCGACGGCGACTTGAAGGCGGCTGAGCTCGGCCTCCATGAGCCGCCTCACGGCGCGATAGCTCGGGTGGTCGGCGACGTTGACCGTCTCCAGCGGATCCGCGTCGAGGTCGTACAGCTCCCATTCGACGGGGTCGGCCGGCCCGTTGGCGCCCGGCTGACCGAGGGGATCGTTGTAGTAACGGATGAGTTTGTGGGTGGAGGTCCGGATCCCGTAGTGGGCGGGCACGTTGTGGGAGCCATCGCGATGCATCCAGTAGCGGTAGTACATCGAGGTCTGCCAGTCGGCTGGGGTCTCGCCGCCCAGGATCGGTGCGAAGCTGCGCCCCTGCATCGGTGCTGCTGTCGCCAGGCCGGCCAGGTCGCAGAACGTCGGGGCGAAGTCGACATTGAGGACCATCGAATCGCTTCGGGACCCGGCGTTGATCAGGTGCGGATAGCGGATCAGGAACGGCATTCGGAGCGATTCTTCGTACATGAGCCTTTTGTCGAACCAGCCATGATCACCGAGGAAGAAACCCTGGTCGGACGTGTACACGACGACGGTGTTGGCGGCTTGATCCGTGTGGTCCAGGTAGTCGAGCAGTCGTCCCACGCCGTCGTCGATGCTGGCGATCGTTCGGAGATAGTCCTTGATGTAGCGCTGGTAGCGCCAGCGGACCTCGGCGTCGTGGTCCAGACCCGCGGGCACGGCCGATTTCAGATCGACGACGGGATCGAGATCCATCAGACGCATCTCCATGGCCTTGACGACGTCGGCCCGGGTTCGATGGTCATCGAACAGCGTCTGGGGTTCGGCGATGTCGACGTCGGCATAGAGGGAGAAGTGCTGGCGGCTCGGCTCCCAACTCCTGTGCGGCGCTTTGTGATGGGTGAGCAGCATCCACGGCCGGGCCGGATCGGTGCGTTCCAACCACTCGATGGAATCGTCGGTGATGAGATCTGTGACGTAGCCGCTGCGTTCGATCACCTCGTACCCGGGCTGACGATCCGAGCGGGGGCCGAGCATCACCGGATTGTGATAGTGCCCTTGACCGGGCAGGACCCGCCAGAAATCGAATCCGGTGGGATCGTGCCGCGGACCGTGACCGAGATGCCACTTCCCCACCATCGCCGTCTGATACCCGGCGTCGTGGAACAACTGAGGAAACGTGGGGAGCCGGTTGTCGAGGGGGGTGTCCAGCGTGGTCACACCGTTGATGTGGTTGTACGTGCCCGTCAGAACGGTGGCCCGGCTCGGCGTGCAGATGCTGTTGGTACAGAAGCACGAGGTGAGCATCATGCCTTCGGTTGCCAGGCGATCGATATGGGGCGTCTGGTTGATGCGACTCCCGTACGCCCCGATCGCATGAGCGGCGTGGTCGTCGCTCATGATGAACAGCAGGTTCGGTCGGGATCGACTCACCCACCGAAGCGTACCGAGCGGCCGCCGGGACCCCGGGCGGCCCCATCGGCACCGGTTGAAAACGCCGAACGGCCGGACCCTGCGGCCCGGCCGTTCAGAACAGCGCCGTTCGAACACGGCGCCGTGACGTTACATCATTCCGCCCATGCCGCCCATCGGGTCCATGCCACCGCCCGGCATCGGCGGTTCCGGTTCTGGCTTGTCCGCGATCAGGCACTCGGTGGTGAGGAGCAGGGCAGCGATCGAAGCTGCGTTCTGAATGGCGGCCCGAGTCACCTTGGCGGGGTCGGTGATGCCGTTGGCCATCAAATCCTCTAGCTTGCTCGTTAGCGCATTGAGACCCACGTTGCCCTCGGCTTCTTCGATCCGGGTCACCCAGATCGCACCTTCCAGGCCGGCGTTCTCGGCAATCAGACGTGCGGGAGCAGCGAGAGCGGCATAGACGCTCTGCGCCCCGGTCCTCTCGTCACCCTTCAGCTTCTTGAGGGCTTTTTCGACCGCCGGTCGAGCTCTCAACAGTGCGGTCCCACCGCCGGCGACAACACCTTCTTCGAGAGCTGCGCGAGTGGCGGACAGCGCATCTTCGATGCGGTGCTTCTTCTCCTTGAGTTCCACCTCGGTGGCGGCGCCGACCTTCACGACGGCCACGCCACCGGCCAACTTGGCCAGACGTTCCTGGAGTTTCTCGCGGTCCCAGTCGGAGTCGGTGTTTTCGATCTCCGTGCGGATCTGGGCGATTCGGCCATCGACGTCGGCCCTCTCGCCACCGCCGTCGACGATCGTGGTGTTGTCCTTGGTGATGACCACCTTGCGGGCGGTGCCCAGGAGATCCATCGTGGCACCCTCGAGCTTGAGACCGACCTCTTCGGCGACGACCTGGCCGCCGGTGAGGATCGCCATGTCCTGGAGCATCGCCTTGCGGCGCTCCCCGAAGCCGGGAGCTTTGATCGCCACCGAAGCGAACGTCCCCCGGATCTTGTTCACGACGAGCGTGGCCAAGGCTTCACCGTCGACGTCCTCGGCGATGATCATCAGAGGCTTGCCGCCCTGCATCACCTTCTCGAGAATCGGCAGCATGTCCTGGACGTTGCTGATCTTGCCCTGGTTGAACAGGATGTACGGGTTCTCCAGTACCACTTCCTGACGGTCGGCATCGGTCACGAAGTACGGGCTGATGTAGCCCTTGTCGAACTGCATGCCCTCGGTGAATTCGAGTTCGATGCCGAAGGTGTTCGACTCTTCGATCGTGACCACTCCGTCCTTGCCGACCTTGTCGATCGCATCGGCGAGAACCTTTCCGACCGTTTCGTCAGCAGCGGAGATGGACGCAACCTGAGCGATCTCCTTCTTGTTGTCGATCGGATTGGCGTTCTTGCCGATCTCCTCGACGGCGGCGGCCACCGCCGCCTCGATCCCGCGTTTGAGGACCATGGGGTTGGCCCCGGCAGCCACGTTCCTGAGGCCTTCGCGGATCATCGCCTGCGCCAGGACCGTGGCGGTGGTCGTGCCGTCACCAGCGACATCGTTGGTCTTGGTGGCCACCTCTTTGACGAGTTGGGCACCCATGTTCTCGAAGGGATCTTCGAGTTCGATCTCCCGGGCGATCGACACACCGTCGTTGGTGATCGTCGGAGCGCCGTACTTCTTGTCGAGCACGACGTTCCGGCCCTTCGGACCGAGGGTCACACTGACCGAGTCGGCCAGTCGGTTGACCCCCATTTCCAGCGCACGACGCGCATCATCATCGAACTTCAGCATCTTGGACATGTGTTACCCCTAGCCGATCTTGGCGAGAACGTCGCGTGCGTTGAGGATCAGCAGATCTTCGCCTGCGATCGTGATTTCGGTGCCACCGTATTTGCTGTAGACGACGACGTCGCCGACGGCGACGTCCATCGGAATGAGATCGCCGGCATCGCTACGGCGACCCTGACCAACGGCCAGGACCTCGCCCTGCTGGGGCTTCTCCTTTGCCGTGTCGGGGATCACCAGCCCGCTGGCGGTGGTGGACTCTGCATCCTTGGCCCGGACCACAATCCGGTCCTCGAGTGGTTGTAGATTCATTCGTGCGTGCCTCCATTGGCGATTAGCACTCTCAATAGACGAGTGCCAATAGTAGAAAACTCAGATCGGTTCGCCAACGTCGAACACCCACTTTTTACCCATTCGAGTTGCGAGTCCCTGCGGAGTCGGCCCACGTGGTCGTGGGGTCCGGTTCGACGCCGACGACAACCCGCTCGTCAGCGGCTGGTGGCGAGAACATTCACCACCGCAGAAGGACTCGCGTCGGGCATCGGACCTCACGAGCCGAGCCCAAGACTCGGGGTAGCGCCACCGCTGAGGGGGGTCGGACCGTCGTGGCGAAGGCGCCAGTGAGCAGCCGCGGCGATCATCGCTGCGTTGTCGGTGCAGAACTGGCGCGACGGCACGAGCGAGTCGACACCCAAATCATCGCAGGCGACCTCGAACCGGCGGCGAAGCGCCGAATTGGCCGCCACGCCACCTCCGAGACAGGCCGAAATCACGCCGTGGCGCTTCACCGCCTGCATCGTCTTGGTGATCAAGACGTCGACGACCGCATCTTGAAAACCGGCGGCGATCGCATCGTTGGGGGTGTCGGGATGTTTGCGGACGTAATTCACGACCGCCGTCTTCATGCCACTGAAGCTGAAATCGAGGCTGTCATCCATCAGTCCTCGCGGGAAGGCGATCGGTTCACCGGCGAAACCGCTGGCGATCCGATCGATGACCGGACCACCCGGATAGCCGAGTCCCAGATAGCGGGCCACCTTGTCGAACGCCTCGCCGGCGGCGTCGTCGATGGTCGAGCCGACAACCGTGTACTCGCCCCGGTCCCGGACATGGACCAGGGATGTGTGTCCACCGCTCACGAGAAGCGTGATCATCGGCAACCGAACATCGGGCCGTTCGAGAAAGGCGGCGAAGATGTGGCCCTCGAGGTGGTTGACGCCGACATACGGCTTGTTCCACGCCAGCGCAAGGGTTTTGGCGGCCGTGACACCGACGAGGAGTGCGCCGATCAGTCCGGGGCCGTGGGTGGCGGCGACCGCCGTCAGATCATCCGGTTCCACAACGGCCTGACGCAGAGCCTGGGTCAGGACCGGCTCCAGGTTCTGGAGGTGGGCCCGGCTCGCCACTTCCGGAACGACCCCGCCGAAAGGAGCGTGGATCTCCACCTGGCTGGACACGACGTTGGCCAGCGTCTCGGTCCCATCAGCGACGATGGCCACACTGGTCTCGTCACAACTGGTCTCGATGGCCAGGAAGAGATCGCGCGCCGAGCTCAAGACCGACCCGCGCCTTGACCCCGCAGACGATCGAGAAGATCGCGGTACTGGGGGCTGTCGATGTCGTGGGCCCACAACACGAGGGCGTCGGCGCCGTCGTCGTAATAGGCCCGTCGGAGTCCAACCGGCCGGAGGCAAAAACGTCGATACAACCCGATGGCGGGATCGTTCTCTCGACGCACCTCCAGGGTTGTGTGCCGCGCCCCACGCTCGACGCTCCGCCTCAACAGCTCGGCGAGCAATACTTGGGCCAGTCCACGACGGCGATGGGCCAGGTCGACCGCCAGGTTCATCACGTGGACGTCGTCGCCGACGAACATCACTCCCCCGAAGGCGACCACACGACCGTGCAGGCGCCCGACCAGCCACAGGCGCTGGGCCGACGTCAGCGTCAGTTCTCCGGCAAAGAGATCTCGCGACCAGGGCAACGGGGACACTTCCCGTTCGATCGCGGTCACCGCGTCGAGGTCTTCGGCGGTCAACTCGCTCAGGTCGAGCGTTGCCACCGTCATCGTCGCGTCACCGCACCGACCCCGGGGCGGGTCTTGATGTTGATCGCTGCGTCCGGTTCTCGCAGATACAGGGGTTCGATCCTCGCTGCGGGCGTGCTCGGTCGTTCCCCGCCGACGCAGGCTCCGCCAGCGATGTTCGGCACGACCCCGGGCTCGACGGTCGCCCACCGACCGAACTCCTCGATGTAGCGGTCGGCGCCGTCACCCACCAGCAAGGAGTTCGGTGGCAGCGACGCAGCGAAGTCCGCCGGCGCGACGACGAGCGGACCGCGGCCGGGGTCACCGTTGCCTACGACGGCTGCGAAGACCTGGTCACGTCGAGCATCGACCACGGCAACGACCGGACCCGCGTGATCGATCTCAGCCACCGCCATGCCGATGAGTTCGAAGCTGGTGACGGGGACCACCGGTACCGACAGAGCGAATGCCAGCATCTTGGCGGTGGTGATCCCCACCCGCAGTCCGGTGTATCTACCGGGTCCGATGTCGACGACGATTCGGTCGATGGCATGGAGATCCGAGCCAGATCGGTCCAGAACTTCACCGACCATCGGGGTGATCGTCTCTGCGTGACGACGTTCGGTCATCACCGAGTCCATCGCCAGCAGCTCGTGACCGTCGGCGATCGCCACCCCGACAAGTGCTGTGGACGACGTCAGGGCCAACGTCAGCACGGGAGCGCCGCCTTCAGACCGTTCACGATGCGGTCCCGCCACCGGCCGGCGCCGGTGTCGGTGGTCTCGAAGATGACGACCCTCTGAAGGTCGTCGTCGTCGAACATCAGGCGGACGATGAGCCGGTCCGCCGGCAGGATGTCGAGGATCGTGTCACCCCACTCGATCACGGTGACACCGCTCTCGGTCAGCTCGGGCAGGTCGAGATCGATCGTCTCGGCCAGGTCGTCGAGCCGGTACACGTCGAGATGGTGCAGCGTCTCTCGGCCCTCGTATCGCTGGTGCAGAGCGAATGTGGGACTGGTGATTCGGTCATCGATATCCAGTCCTTCAGCGATGCCCTTGACGAAGTGGGTCTTCCCGGCGCCGAGCTCGCCGCTGAGGACCACGAGGTCACCGCGTCGGAGGGTGTGACCCAACCGCGCCGCGAGGGCGCGGGTCTGGTCAGGACCCGTGGACTTGGTGGTGAGAAGAACGGCCGGCGACACAACCCCGTTAGTCTGCCGTATCGCTGACGATCCTCACCCCGTCGCGCTGGGTCAGGTGACGCCCGACCACGTCCAGCGGGCCGCCTCGCTTCTTCGATCCCGGATTCGTCGGACACCTGTGCTCGAGGACGACGGAATCGTCTACAAGCTCGAATTGCTGCAGCACAGCGGAACGTTCAAGGCTCGCGGCGCCACTCATGCGTTGGTCCGGGCGATCGCCGAGCACCGGGTCGGCGAGGGAGGCGTGGTGGCGGCGTCCGGGGGGAACCACGGCGCCGCCGTGGCGTGGGCGGCCAACGAGCTCGGTACTCCCGCCAACATCTTCGTGCCGACCATCTCGGCGCCGACCAAGGTCGAACGGCTGAGAGCCTATGGCGCCATGGTTCATCAGGTCGGCGACGTGTACGCCGAATCGCTGGCGGCAAGCCGGGAGTTCGCAACCGAGCACGGTGGCCTGGAAATACATGCCTACGAGGATCCGCTGGTCGTCGCCGGTGCGGGGACGTGCGCTTTGGAGATGGAACACGATGCTGGACCCCTCGATGTCGTCTTCGTGTCATGTGGTGGAGGCGGGCTGGCGGCGGGCACGGCGGCATGGCTTGGCGGCCGCACCGAACTGGTGATCTGCGAGACCGAGACAACCAATGCGTTTGCGGCGTCGAAACGAGCAGGTCACCGGGTCGAGGTCGAGGTGTCGGGCGTCGCCGCCGATGCGCTCGGGGCCACCAGCATCGGCGTTCTGGCGTGGCACATCCTCGGCGGGGTTCGCACAGCTGCGATGACGGTCACCGATGAGGAGACCATCGCCGCCAGGGAATGGATGTGGGACCGATTCCGGCTCCTCATCGAGCATTCCGCAGCCGTGGCTGTCGCCGCGTTCCGGACCGGCCGTTTCGACATCGCCGGCCGACGTGCAGGCATCATCGTGTGTGGTGCCAACACCTCTCGATAGGCGACGGAGCCTCAGGCGACGGAGAGAACCGCTGTGGTCATCGCTGACTCGGCGGCTGCTCTCAACCACATCGGATGGAAGTGGTTCGGGACCGAACCCGTGGCTGCCGCCACGACCGCATCGCCGTCGACCGCGGTATGCGAGGGAAATGTGGCTTTCGCATAGCCCGAGTGACCTGCGTGGGCGAGCCGGTGACACACGAGCTTGTCGACGACGGCGTTGGTCAGGATCAACCCGATCGTCGTGTTCTGACCGGCCGAGGGATCCCATGGTTCGCCGATCGAGTCCGACGGCGCCGCGCCGATGAACCCGAATGCGTTCACCGCCACCAACGCTGCCACCCACACGTCGTCGTCGTTCTGAATCAGGTGGAATCCCAGTCCTGCGTCCCGCATGGTTTGCGGACCACCCCACTTCCCTTGGGTCGCACCCGTGCCGGCACCCACCGCGCCGGTGAGGTCCTGAACCTCGCCGCTGATCGCCGCCGTCGCGGCGGAGGCCCCTTGTAACGGCCCGGGACGAATGTCCGCACGGCCGACTCCCAGGTCGTACAGACTCATGCCGACGACGATGGGTACTCGGCCGGACGATGTCGGGTAGCCCCGGCCGGCTGTTTCGAGTTCTGCGACCACGCCGTCCGCGGCAGCCAACCCGAACGCCGACCCACCGCTGAGCACGACCGCGTCGATGGTCTGCACGGATGCGGTGGGATCGAGCAGTCCGAACTCCCTCGTCGCAGGTGCTCCTCCGCGGATCTCGCCGGACGCCACCGTCCCCTCCGGAAGTACCACCACCGTGCAGCCCGTGCGGGCTACGGGATCGGTCCAGTGGCCGACCCCGATCGACGTTGCCCTCAGCTGATCCTCGGGTCGCATGTGCCGACACTACAACCGATGGCCGACCACGATGCGCTCGCAAGGCTAGACCGCCGCATCAGGCGCACCCGTGTCAGCCCGGCTCGTGAGCACCAGGTATTCGAGAAGCGAGTCGTACTCCTCGATCCGGGTTCTCCAGTCGAAGTCGCTGACGTCGATCGCGCTCGAATCGCGCCGGTTTCGAACCGCCGCTTCCAGCGCCGAGCCGAACGAGCCTCGGGGGTACAGTTGATGGGCCCCGGCAGGGCCGACGATCTCCGGGTAGCTGAAATCGTCGGGTAGGACGGGCCGAGACCCGGCGGCGAGCGCCTCAACCACCGCGATGCCGAAGAACTCGTGGTCGGTGCAGCTCACGACCAGGTCACCGCGCTGCAGCCATCGTCGATACTCCTCGACCTGAAAAGGCCCGACGGCCAGAACGCGGTCGACGTGGCGACGGGCAATTCGGCGACGACAGTCGTCGCCGGCGGGCCGCTCGGCCCCGGCGAGCACCAGCCGGAAATCAAGATGGGCATCGACGAGGCGATCCAGAGCGGCCTCGAAGGCAGCGGGGTTCTTGTCGTTGTCCCAGCGGTGCGGCCATACGATCACGGGGGGCCCGTCGTGGCCAGACCGCGGTCGGGTCCAGGACAGGTCAACTCCCGGATACACGACGCGACACTTCTGCTCGAGCGACGTCGCCACCCGCTGTTCGGCCGGCATGGCCCGCTGCAAGCGCCGATGCGCTTCCAGGGCGACGAGCCGGTGGTAGTCGCTGTTGAACCAGACCTCATCGACCGTCAGCATCGAGACCCAGTTGCGAGCAGCGTTCTCGACGTCCCAGCCATGACCTGGGTAGCCGGACTGGCTCTCGTGCATGTACAGCACCATCGGTATCCGAATCCCCACCAGGGCTCGCAACGCCGCCGCGTCGACCAGGCCGCTGACGACGATCACCTGAGGCGCTTCGATCAGCTCCCGGATGCGCTGGGCGAACCAGGGAGCGGATGCGCGCAGCCGCCAGCGCCAGGCCCGATCCTCGAGCCCGATCACGGTTATCCGGTGCCGGCTGTGAGCGACCAGCCCGCCCACCCATGCGGCGTGGGAACCTCCGAGCCAAGGCTCGATGACCGCACAGCGCAAATTCACCGGGATCCAGCGATCGTCGCAGCGCGGGTCGGCACGGTGCTCAGCTGGCCCGATCGCGCCGAGCCGGGATGCGGGCGACCCGCGGAGAAATGGCACACGTGATCTCGTAGTTGATCGTGTTCAGTACCCGGGCCATCTCACCTGCCGTGATCTCTTCGGTGCCCTGACGGCCAACGAGCACCGCCTCGTCACCAGCGGCAACGTCGAGGTCACCGCAGTCGATCATCATCTGATCCATCGTGATCACACCGACGATCGGACAACGCCGGCCCTGGATGAGCACGGCACCATTCTCCCACCAGCCCCTGCGGACGCCGTCGGCGTAGCCGATCGGCAGGGTGGCGACGTTGGCCGCGGCCGACAGCCGCGTGCGTAGCCCGTAGGACACCCGATCGCCGGCCTGGAGTCGCTTGACGAAGGCCACCGATGTCCACAGCTTCATCGCTGGTTCGAGCTCGATCTTGCCCTCGATGGCCGGGCTGGGCGGCATCCCGAACAGGGCGACGCCCGGTCGGACGACGTCCCGGCGAGCGCGGGGCACCGCGATCGTGGCGGCGGAATTCGATGCGTGGGTCAGCGGAACGTCGACGCCAGCTGATTCGATCTCGCTCAACGCCGCCTCGAATCGGTCGAGCTGAACATCGGTGTAGGGATTGGCGGGCTCATCGGCGACGGCAAGATGGGTCCACACCGAGCCGAGCGTGAGGCTGGCGGCGGTGCTCAGCTGCACCGCCCATTGCGCCGCATTTGGCGGGGTGCATCCGATCCGGTGCATCCCGGTATCGATGGCGAGGTGGACGGTGAGCGGTCCCGACGACGTTGCTGCTTCGAATCCTCTGTCGGAGTAGACCGGCGGTTCCAGACCGAAGCGCCGGCAGTCGGCGAACTCGTTGGGAGCCGGCTCGGAGAACAACCAGATCGGCTCGTCGAAGCCGGCCTGTCGCAGCGCAATCCCCTCCCCCACCTGGGCAACCCCCAGCCGACCGGCGCCGCCGGCGATCGCCGCCGACGCGGCCAACTCAGCTCCGTGACCGTAGCCGTTGGCCTTGACGACGGCGCACAGACCGCTCGTTCCGGCGCGATGCAGCAGAGCACGCGCGTTCGCCGTGATGGCCGCTGCATCTATTTCGGCATATGCCCTAGGCATCGAGGGTGGCGGCGACGAGGTCAGGCAGATCGCTGGCCATGAGACCGGAGCGTAGACCGAGGGCCGATGTGGCGGCGGCTGCGTGCAGTTGCGCGCCGAGACCGGCCGCCTCGAACGGGTCCAGACCGAGCGCCAGTCCTGCGCCGATCACACCGCTCAGCACGTCTCCGGTGCCGGCGGTCGCCAGGCGAGCGTCCCCGTCGGTCACGAGACGAATCGCCCCCCCGGGGTCGGCGATGACGGTGGTGGGGCCCTTGAGGAGGACCACGGCATCCATGGCGCTGGCACCGTGTCGGGCCGCTTCGATTCGATCGGGGTCGGCACGGTGACCGAAGAGTCTCTCGAACTCCCCGTCGTGGGGGGTCAGGACCGTCGGCCCCTGTCGGGGTGTGAACTCGCCGATGGCACCGGCGTCGACCACGGCGGCAAGGTCGGAGTCCAGAACGGCGCCGGCGACGGCCGGGTCGCGCAGCCCGGGGCCGACCACGAGCGCTCGATGCCGGCCGGTCCGACCCGCCTCCCCGACCGGTACGACGACGGCTTCGATCGGCGTGGCGGACGCGGCTT
>JAHEJO010000168.1 GCA_024638805.1 Acidimicrobiales bacterium | reverse complement strand
GGGTATGTGCAGGTGCCCGCGAGGTAACAGAGAGGAAAATCATGAAGACGAAGGGATGGCTGGCTGCCTTTGCGGCCTTCGCCCTGATTCTGGCTGCTTGTGGAGACGGTGACGCCGCCGATGATGATGGCGACACCGGCGAGACCACCACGACCACGCAAGCACCGACAACCACGACCCAGGCACCGACAACCACGACAACGACAGAACCGGCTCCGATGGTTGGTTCGGCAGAACTCCCGATCCAGGTCTTGTTCGTTCCGTCGGTGAGCGCTGAAGAGATCATCGCCGGTGGCGAACTGCTCGATCAGACACTCACTGATGCGACCGGACTTGAATTCGAAGTCAGCGTCGCCACCTCCTACGCCGCAACACTCGAGGAGATGTGCTCGGCCCGGGATCGGACCATCGGGTTCATTCCGGCGCAGGGTTACGTGCTCGCCAGCGACCTGTGCGGGGTCGAGATCGTCTTGAAGTCGGAGCGGTTTGGCTACGACGTGTATTGGGCTCAGTTCATCGTCCCTCGCGACAGTGAGGTGGACTCGATCGATGACCTGGCCGGCCTGAAGTGGGCTTACGTCGACGCCACGTCGACGTCGGGCTTCCTGGTGCCGAGCGGCATCTTCGCGAACCAGGACATCGAAATCGGCGAGTCGTTCGAGGCTGGAAGTCACGACGGCGTCGCTCGGGCCGTCTACAACGGTGAGGCTGACTTCGGCACCACGTTCTACAGCCCCTACACCGATGTCGACGGGGTGGCCGTCTGGGATGGTGACCTCACCAACGCCGACGTGCCCGATTCCAGCGAGTGCGCGGTGGTGGCAGAAGGCGCTGAAGAGGGACGATTCGGGGCCGGCGACCTCGTCTGCGGAGACGTCGAAGTCCGTGACGCCCGTCGCAATATCCGGTCAGAAGCGCCCGACGTGATCCAGAACGTCAAGATCATCGGTCTGTCGGACCCGATTCCGAACGACGGAATGGCCTTCAGTCCCGACTTCCCGGACGATCTGCAGACGATCATCGTCGACGCGATGCTTGCCTTCGCGGCAGACGATCCAGACGGCTTCGAGACCGCTTTCGACGCCTACAGCTGGGACAACGTGCTGCCCACCGACGACAGCGAATTCGACTCGATCCGTGCGCTGCTGCAAGCGCTCGGCTACTCATTGGCTGACTTCACCGGCTGAGCGAGTACCGCTGACGAATACTCGGTTCGGGCGGGGAGATTCCCCGCCCGAACTGCAATTGGGTGAGGTTGGCGTGACTAGAGAGGTTGGGAGAGAGGGCGATCGATGCTGAAAGTCGAGCATCTGACCAAGGTGTACGAGGGGGGTGTATTGGCGCTCGAGGACGTCAGTTTCGAAGTCCCCGAAGGCCAGTTCCTGGCAGTCATCGGTCTCTCAGGGTCAGGCAAGTCGACCCTGCTGCGGTGTATCAACCGCCTCATCGAGCCCACCGAGGGCCGGATCACCTGGAACGGTGAGGACATCACCGCCGCCGGCCAGGAGGATCTCCGCCGCATCCGACGTCGCATCGGGATGGTGTTCCAGCACTTCAACCTCGTCAACCGCTCCAAGGTTGTCACCAACGTCCTGGCCGGCCGGCTCGGCTACACCAACCCGGCGCTCAGCCTCGTCAATCGCTTCTCGAAGGATGACCTCGAGAGAGCGCGGGCACAGCTCGAGCGTGTCGGGCTGGTCGAGAAAGCCAACAGCCGGGCGGACGAGCTGTCGGGTGGTCAGCAGCAAAGGGTCGGCATTGCCCGTGCGATGATCCAATCGCCCGATCTGATCCTTGCCGACGAGCCGGTCGCCTCACTCGATCCCGTCTTGGCCCACTCCATCATGCAGTACCTCCAAGCGATCAACCGCGAAGACGATGCCATGGTGCTGTGCTCATTGCACTTCCTCGATCTGGTCCACGCCTATGCCGACAAGGCGATTGCGCTCAACGAGGGTCGTCTCGTGTTCGAAGGGACCCCGGCCGAGATCGATGACGAGAAGTTCAAGGAGATCTACGGAAAGGACGCCGAACGTGTCGGATGAGGTCCCCGATCTCGTGACCGGCAAGCCCAAGCGTTCTCCGCGCCGCTGGGCTGTGATCATGCTCAGCTTCCTCGTCGGATTCGTCGTCTACGCATTCACCGTGCAGAAGACCGACGTGGATCTCTCACAGATCCAGGACGAGACCCGACGGGAACAGCTGTTCCGCATCCTCCGAGCACTGGCCAACCCTGATCTGGTCACCTACGACCAAGCCGAGGTCATCGTGACCGCCGACGTCTTCGTGCCGTGCGGACCCGCAGCCGCCGAGCCCGAGCAATCCGAGCCCTACATAGTAGTGACCCCTTCGTGTGGCGACCCGGGTGACACGGTCACGATCGAGGGCTTTGGGTTTGTTCCCGGGACCGCCGCCGGCATCGACTTCGTCCCGGACTCAGAATTCGCCGTCACCCTGCAGATGGCCCGATTCGAGACCGACGCTGATGGCCGATTCACCGTGGCAGCCGAGCTACCCAGTCGCGAATCCGACCTCGCCCAGCAGATCCAGGCCACGACCAAGACACGGGTGGGAACCTGGACCAATCGCGAGTCTGTGTGGACCGACAACAACGACAATGGCGTCGAAGACACTGGGATCATCCCGGATACAGGTCAGATTCAGATCGACGTGAGTCTGGGTCGGGTCCAGGCGATCGGCGCGGTGGCTCTTGTCGACAGCGAGGACGACCTGGTTCAGTTCTTCGCATTCGGGAACGAGAACGTTCCGAGATCGGGTCCCGCCCAGGGAGAAATCCCCTTTGTGGTCGACAGCAGCCTGACCCAATCGTTTTCGGGTGACGTCACCGGAGGTGATTCTGTAGTAATCATCGCCGCCACCGACCTGGCGGCCGATCAGCCGACCGCCACCGTCTCCGGTCCTGCCGGCACCGATCTCAGCGACTGGGAATTCGTGGTCTACGACATCGACGAGCTCAACCGCTTCGACCGAACCGCCATAAGTGACCTCTTCGCCATGTCACCGCGGCTTTCGGAAAACGCCTTGGAGACGTGGGACAAGATCATCGAGACCGTGGCGTTGGCGCTCCTGGCGACCACGGTCGGTACTGCCCTGGCCATCCCGCTCAGCTTCCTCTCGGCCCGCAACTTGATGCGGGACATAACGACACCCGTCGCCAACCTGTCGCTGTATCTGTTGGCCCTTCCGATCGGCGTCGGGTTGGGAGCAATGCTGGGCCGCTGGGCAGGAGCTCTCGCTGAGTCCCTAGCCATCAACAACTGGGTGGTGCTGGCCGGGGTGGTAGTCGTGCCAGCCGCAGTGGTCTGGGCAGTGCGATGGGCTATCCCCGAAACCGACCTTGAGCCACCGTCTCGGGGCCTGCGGTTGACGCGCATCGGCGTCCTGGCAGCGGCTGGATTCGCCGGCATCGTGGCAGTGTTCCTCTTCGCCGACCTGAGCGTCACCGTCGGCGGATCCCTGCGTGACGTGACCGGAATCGGCTTCATCGGGAATTTCATCGCCACGACCGGTGAGATCATCGAGGCACTGCTCGTCGTGGTCACTGCGCTCCTCGGAGCCGGGGTGCTCATGAACCTGGCGGGGCGGTTGGGATACGCATTGCGGTCCCGCCTGCCGACTGGTGCGATCAGGGCCATCAATGTCCCGCTGGCGACGGCAGCCGGTGCGGTCCTCGCGATCCTCATCGGGCAAGTCATCGACTGGCTCTATCAAATCGACAACCCCACGACCACGGTGTGGATACCCGCCATCGTCGGTGGCGTGATCGGCCTGCTGTCCGCCATCCGGGCGTACTCGAAGGAGTCGGTGAACGTCGGACTCACGGTGTACTACGCAGCCCGCACGCTGTTCAACACCCTCCGTTCGATCGAACCGCTCGTGATGGGCATCGTGTTCGTGGTGTGGGTCGGGTTTGGTCCATTCGCAGGGTCGCTGGCTCTGGCGCTCCACACCACGGCTGCGCTGGCCAAGCTCTACTCCGAGCAGGTCGAGTCGATCGCGACCGGCCCGATCGAGGCAGTTCGGGCAACCGGTGCAACACGATTGCAAACGGTCGTCTACGCCGTCGTTCCGCAGATCGTGCCGCCCTACATCTCCTTCACGATGTACCGGTGGGACATCAATGTGCGGATGTCCACCATCATCGGCTTCGTCGGCGGTGGCGGTATCGGCTTCCTCCTGCAGCAGAACATCAACTTGTTGCAGTACCGGGCAGCCGCCGCTCAGATGTTGGCCATTGCCATCGTGGTGGCGTCCATGGACTACATCTCGGCACGGCTGCGTGAACGCCTGGTCTGATGCACCGGCACACCCGAGATGAACGGGAACGGCGCGAGCACGAACTGCTGGCACCGGAGGCGTCCAAGGCCGACGAGTCCAAGGGCCGTGAGCACCCCGAAGAGCCGGATTCGATGAGGACCGCCTTCGAGCGAGATCGCGATCGCATCGTCCACTCGAAGGCCTTTCGCCGCTCGAAACACAAGACCCAGGTCTTCATCAATCCGGACGGCGACCACTTCGTCACCAGGATGACGCACATCCTCCAGGTGACCCAGATCGGTCGGTCGATGGCGACGGCGTTGGGCCTCAACGAGACGCTCACCGAGGCGATTTGCCTGGGTCATGACGTCGGCCACTCAGCGTTCGGACACATCGGCGAGGAAGCCTTGACCCCGTATGTGGAGGGTGAATGGCATCACGCCGCTCAGTCCGTACGAGTGCTGGCGGTGCTGGAACCGTTGAACCTCACCTGGGAGGTGCTCGACGGCATTCGGGCACA
>JAHEJO010000167.1 GCA_024638805.1 Acidimicrobiales bacterium | reverse complement strand
ACCGAGGTCAGAACCTCCCCGCCGGAGCCCGGTGGTGAAGGAAGCGAGCCGGTGCCGGCGCAGATTCGCCGACTCGTGTGGAACGAAGCGGGGTCGCCGATCGGATTCACCAACGGTTCGTCGGTCGACGCCGGAACGGTCTACCTGCTCTCCACGGCTCCGAGGGGATCGATCGACAGTTTCCAGCCGGCCCTGTGGGCCACCACCGACGGAGCGAGCTGGAGTCAGCAGATCCTGCGGACCTCGTTCAGCGACGGGTTCACCGTCTTCGGTGGGAGTTCGTACATCCTGTCGACCGCACCCGATTCACGTGTCGACGCCCCGTCCTTCCAGCTCAGCATGACCGGTCTCGATGATGGTTCGGAGACGGTCCTCGCCCTCGACATCGCCCCCGATTTCGGGATCGACATGACCAAGTTGAACACCTACTCGCGGTCCGTCGTCGGCGTCGGCGAGGTCGGCGCCGTCCTGAGCACGTCGCACGAGGGCTACATCGACTTCTACAACCTGATGCCGGTCGAGTATCAGCGGGGCAACTTCTGGCCGGAACCGTCTGCGGACGGCCTGCGTATCATCGACGGATCCGCCCAGGCCGAGTCCGATGAGTGCCGGGCCGAGTTCATGGATCGGACGTCGGCGGAGATGTCCGAACTCGAGCGCCAGGCGGCCGAGACGGAGGACTGGGCCGGGTTCGAAGAAGCCATACTCGACTTCGAACGCCAGGCCGAAGACGAGTGTGCTGCCGAAGGCGGTATCAGGATCGTCGAGACGATCCCGTGGGCTGATCTCGGTCTCGAGGGGCTCGGAGAACTGGACGACGTCCAGCAACTCAGGACGTCGTCCAACCTGTTCATCCCTGACCCGGGGTCGGACGAACCCGAGATCATCGACGTGTCGGTGGCCCTGCCCGAGGACGCCCTCCTGGAATCGATCCGCGCCAGTGACGCCGGTTTCGTGGCGGCGGCGTGGAGCTTCGCCGGGCAGTACAAGCCCGTCTTCTCGCCCGACGGCCGCAACTGGACAACCGGTCCGTCCGTTCCGGGCTACCCGCTGTCCTCGGGTTTCGTGGGTTCCACTCCGACCGTGCTGTTCAGCGTCGATCTCGATGTCCGGGTCATGCAACTGCTCGAGGGCGACTGGGTCGAAGCCGGATCGGACACCGACGCCGTCGACTCGCGGCCGGTCACCGGCGGTGTCGGCCCGCTGGGAGTGGTGGTCGTCTACGAGGTGTTCACCGAGGGCGAGTTCTTCGAGGAGGGCGCAATCGACGGCGCCCGCGGCCCGCTGGGGGGTTTCCTGCCGGGGATCGACGGGTCGGGCCAACAGGGTCAGCCCACACACCGTTTCCGCATCCGTTTCTCCGGGGATGGCATCGACTGGGCGCCGGTGTTGGCGACCAAACCCACGCCGTGTTGTGCGTTTCCTAGCGCCGCAGTCGTCACCGACGACAAGATCGTCATCACGATCGGAGCGTCGAACCCACGGGAGGACAGCCGGGTCATCATCGGTGAACTCCGCTGAACGGATCGGGGTCGGTCAGTGGCCCGTGGTGCTCCAGTGCCAGGGTTCGCTCGGCAGGTTGAAGAAGCCGTAGGTAGCGGCGTTCTCCTGCAGCCAGGTGTAGCCCGACGACGCGGTGGACAGGATGGCTCCGTCCTGGGTGAAATCGATGGCCAGGCCCCTTTCGTGTTCGCTGTGGAGGGGCCGTGCCGTCGGTGGCGCACACGCCGGCGACGGTCCGTCGAAGATGGCGAATCCGGTCGATCCGCAGTGCTCGTCGCGGAGGTTGATCTGCTCTTCGGTACTGCGGTATCCCCAACCCCCGAAGATGATCGGCTCCTCGGCCGCGGCTGCGGCGGCCAGCAGGTCGCTCAGGGGTCCTGCGATCTGGGGGCTCACGCGGAACTGGCCAACCATCACGGTGTCGGGTGCGTCACCGGACGCCTCGAGCGTTTGGAGCTCGCGCCGCCGCAACTCGGTCGAGTGATCGAAGCCGAACAGCCGGGCTGCCCGGTCGAGAGACTTCGCTTCGTCCAACGCGTCGCTCTGCATTCGAGCCTCGATCCTGACCGTTTCGGCGTCGAGGTTTCTCGCCTGAACGGTGCTACGGGTGCGTTGGACCTCCTCGGCGGCTCGCGCTCGCCGAGCCATCAGCGTTTCGGTCGCCACGTCGGTGGGTGCGTCGATTCGGAGTCGGTCATTGGCGCCGGACAGCTTGTCCAGGGCATCGGCCTCGTTGTTGACGAAGGAGTCCACGACGAGAGCGGTCAAGCGCTGCCGAATCACCTCGTTGCGATTCACCACCGCGGCCAGAACATGTTCTCCGACCCGGACGCGACCCGTTGCCGCTCGCGTCTCGATCCCCAGCCGGACGGTTTCGGTCTGTTGGACTGCGAGATTCTGGGCTGACGCCGTCTGCCAGATCTCGGCGGCCGAGGATCCGTTTCGCCAGGGGTCCATACCGTCACGGGGCAGCGCATTGATCCGCAGCATTTCCATTACGGCCGGATCGATGGCCCCCAGCTGGAGCGTGTCCGTGGATCCGGCGGACACCGCATCCGGGGCTCGGGCACCGACCGTCTCCTCCGAACTGACCGGAGACCCTCCCAGGAGGGTGCAGGCGACGAGCATGGCGACGATCGCAGACGCGCGACGAGAAGTCCTAGACCCGGTCACAACGGACTATCGGCACGCCGATCGCCGAACTGAATCGTCGTGGAAGCTGCGATGGAGGTCTTCGTCACCAGTCCCATAGGCTCGAATCGTGACCGATGAGTCGACCGGGTCGGTGCCTGCGGGGGACTCGACGTTGAGCATGACCCCCGAGGAATTCAGGGCAGCCGGTCACCGTCTGATCGACTGGCTGGCCGACTACCGCGCCGGCATCGAGCGGCTCCCGGTGAAGGCCCAGGTGCGCCCGGGTGAGGTGGCCGACCGAATGCCGGCACCACCAGCCGGGGCCGGCACCATTGACGAGCTTGTGTCCCAACTCGAACAGGTCGTGATCCCCGGGATGACCAACCTGCAGCACCCGGCCAACTTCGCATACTTCCCGGCCAACCATTCGCTGGCCGCAATCCTCGGCGACCTGGCGTCCACCGGTCTCGGTGGTCTGGGCATCTCGTGGGAGTCCAATCCTGCGCTCACCGAGGTCGAGCAGGTGGTGTGTGAATGGGTGCGGGAGTTGTGCGGGCTCTCTCCGGAGTGGCGCGGTTGTATCAACGACACGGCGTCGACCAGCGCACTCACCTCCCTGATCTGTGCCAGGGAGAAGGCGACCAATTATGCCCTGATCGGTCGAGGCGTTCAGGGTCACGAACCGCCACTGGTGGTCTATACCACCGACCAGGCCCACTCGTCGGTCCGCAAAGCAGCGCTGCTGGCAGGATTCGGGGCCGAGATGGTTCGATCGGTCGAGACCGACCCGCAATCCAGAATGCGTCCAGATGCGTTCAGGACAGCGGTGCTCGACGATCTCGACGCGGGCCGGCAGCCATGTGCGGTGGTGCTCGGCGTCGGCACGACGGGTGTCACCGCCTTCGATCCGATCCGGCCGCTGGCCGAGATCGCCCGCGAGTTCGCGATCTGGGTGCACGCCGATGCGGCCATGGCCGGATCGGCGTTGCTCCTACCCGAGATGCGCCACCTCTTCGACGGGATCGAGCTGGTCGATGTGATCGTCTGGAACCCCCACAAGTGGATGGGGACCGCCCTGGACTGCTCGTTGTATTACGTGCGCGATGTGGAACATCTGGTGCGGGTCATGAGCACCAATCCGAGCTACCTGCAATCGGTCGCCGATGGCCAGGTGGTGCAGTACCGGGATTGGGGTCTTCCACTCGGACGCCGGTTCCGCGCCCTCAAGCTGTGGTTCCAGCTCCATCTGGAGGGCATCGAGGCCATCCGGGCCCGGTTGCGCAGAGATCTGGACAATGCCCGTTGGCTCGAGAACGAAATCCTGAGCGCCTGGGATCGGGACTGGCATGTCGTTTCACCGGTGACTCTGCAAACCGTCTGCGTGCGGCACGAACCGGAGGGTCTGACCGTCGACGAACTCGATACCCACACACTGCGGTGGGTTCGATCGATCAATGACGGCGGGGCCGCCTACCTGACTCCGGCGGTGCACGACGGGCGCTGGATGGTGCGGGTGTCGATCGGAGCATTGACCACCGAACGACGCCACGTCGAATCGCTCTGGGGTCTGATGCAAAAGGCGGCTCGAGAGGCGACGCTGGCCCTCGGGGGCTGATCGCCCTTCACTGCGGCCATTCGCTCGGTCACCGGGCTGCTCGCTCGGACGCCGGGCAAAGTCGTTTGCCGGCAGCGGCCGAGGTCGAGCTGGCGTTGGCGGACTTCACATCGTATGACGCGGCTTCAGGAACAGCTGGCCGTGCCCGAATCCCTGATCGACGATTCCGTGTTCAGGAACCGCCACTCATAGCCAGCCGCCTGCAGGCCCAGTTCGAGAACGCCATGTTCGAGCACGATCGATTCCGAGCCTTCGATCGGACTTCCCGCAGGGCGGAGACCTGCGCCGCCGGTACCGACCGTGAACTGCTGCATGGTCCCGAATCTGACGCGTTCGTACATGTGAGCGTGCCCGGTGAGAATCACGTCGACTCCTGCGCCTTGCGCGATCGAGTGAATGGTCTGTGACCGGGACTCCCGGTCGTAGTCGGTGTAGGACGTGCGATAGGGCCGGTGCATGGCCAGTACAACACACGACGGCGCATCGGCCAGGGTCTGGCTGAGCCATCGCTGCTGGGGGTCGTTCGCTCCGCAACCGCCGATGAGGTTGCATTCGGTGTCGACCACGACCAGGAGCCAG
>JAHEJO010000166.1 GCA_024638805.1 Acidimicrobiales bacterium | reverse complement strand
TCCGGTTGCTCCTGACGTGGTTGCGGCGATGATGCCCGGTTCTTGTCTGCTCACTCTTCCGTGTGACGTGCTTGGCGGGAATCGTCGACGAATCGGATGTGCTCGTGTTTGCCGCTGCTGGTTGCCCTTCTCGAACTGAACGAGACCGTTCGTGATCTGACCTACCAACTTCAGCGTCGTTGATGCACCCGGCGGGGAAAAGCACCGGATGGGTGGTCGGAGGGTGCAGGGAGCCAGCGACGACACGATCCGCGGCCTGAGGAGTCCGGATGTGAGGAGCGCAGCCGATTGGTCGACCCCGTCGATCTCACGATCGTCGGGCACGGGAACGCCGGCGAGCGTCGCCAACGTCGTGTACCAGTCGGTTCAATGCATGATCTCGTTGCTCTTGGCACCGGTCGCAACGTCCCCGGCCAGCCACTGGGCGACGCACGGCGTGCGCAGCGAGCCTTCCATGCCGGTGAAGTACGAGCCCTCGAAGCAGCCGGCGGTACCTCGGTCGGGCAGGTACTCCTCGTTGCCGTTATCCCCGGCGAACTGCTGGTTTCAGCGTCATCGACCGCCCCGCGGATGAGAAGCACCTCAATGGTGACCGAGAGGTCGACACGCCCGGTTGGACCCGCGACGTCGCCCGGTCACGTCAAGATGAGTCGGACGCCGAGTCGGACGCGGGATCGGCCTCCGGCTCGGTGCCGGACACGGTCTCGATCTCGACGAGCGGTGCTGCGAGCACCATGTCGGCGTCGGCCAGGGCAGTGTCGACACGGCCGATCGCCTCGTGGGTGATCGAGCCGTCACTGAGGTGTGATGAGGAGTACCAGTACGCCACCGAGACGGTGATCGCGTCAGCTTGGAGCGCGGTCGCCTGAGCCGATGGGGCGGGGTCGGAGACGACACGATCCGCTCCTCGGACGGCGTCCACGATCGTCGATGCCGCCGCTTCGAGGTCGACGCCGCGGGCGAGCATGATGTCGAAGCTGGCCTTGCGGTGGTCGAACGAGGTGTAGACGCCGGTGACCACCATGCCGCCGAGTACACCGGCGCCGAGGTTGCCGACGCCGTAGGCGCGGAACTCCTGGTTGGCGTCGAGTTGGTCGTGGGTCTTCTTGGCCAGCATCTGCGATGCGCCCCACCCTTCGGAGAATCCGACCAGGGCGACGACGGCGCCGCCGAGGAGCAGGGTCAGCCAGTCCGAGCCGCTGATGCCGCTCGGGATCGTGAATGACGGGAGCCCCTCGGGGATCTGGGCGACGAGATCGATGTTGGCGAGGTGATCCAGATCACCGAACGCAGCGTGGTGCTGTGGAAGCGAGACGGCGCCCGAGTTCATGTTCCGAACGCCGATGTCCTCTCGGAGAAGATCACGGTCTTCTCGACCGACAGCGATCGACGATCGGTCGTCGATGTGAAGCTGGCGGCCGGAACCGACATCGAGCACGCCGATCACGTGATCCGGACTGCGCTCGGCGATGTGGAGGAGATCACCCGGATCGGATCGGTGTGGGCAACATCCCTCGACGGCTGCGTCGAGTTGTCGGTCAGGTTCTGGCACGAGCCCCGCCTCGGTGCAGAACGGCGAGCCATCGACGCGGTGATCCGATCGCTCCAGCGGGCTCCTCGGGCTGGAGGTCCTCGTCGCGGCCGACATCATCGAGACGATCACGGTCGATCCGAGCCTGGAGAGCGTCGGCGTGCTCGGTATCCTCGTCGCAGTAAGGATCGCACTCAGCTTCTCGCTAGACATCGAGGTCGACGGCATCGCCCCTTGGCGCAGAGCGAGGACCGAAGCCGCACTCCGCGCCAGCGGTGATCCCTCCGGCGAATCGGGCACGAAGTGAACCAGCATTTTGGACAAGCTCAGAAGGAGAACGAACATGGGTGAAGCAATTGGAGCCATTCTCGGCCAGGCGGTCGGTGTGGCGATCAGCCCGGTCCCCATCATCGCCGTCATCCTCATGCTCTTTTCGAAAGCGGCGAAGGTGAACAGCCTCTCGTTCCTCGTCGGATGGATCATCGGGCTCCTCGCTGCCGGGATGATAGTGCTCGCCTTGGGAATCTCGTCGTCCGACGGTGCACCGTCGACCGCAAGCGGATGGATAAAGATCGCAATCGGCGCATTGTTCCTCGTGCTCGGGGTCAAACAGTGGAGGGGGCGACCGAAGAAGGGGGAGACTGCCGCGGTGCCCGGATGGATGTCGTCGATCGACGACTTCACCGCGGCGAAAGCGTTCGGCGTCGGGGTGCTGCTGTCGGGCGTCAACCCCAAGAACCTCGGGCTGACCATTGCCGCAGCCGCGACCATCGGAGGCGGTTCGTTGAGCTCGGGAGACGAGATCATCGTGTTGGTCGTGTTCGTGCTGATCGCCTCGCTGACGGTCGCCGCACCGGTGATCCTCAACCTGATCCTGGGATCGAAGGCCCAACACACCCTCACCGAGATGAAGGAATGGCTCACCGACAACAACGCCACCGTGATGTCGGTGCTGTTCGTCGTCCTCGGTGCCAAGGTCCTCGGCGCCGGCATCTCGATCCTGGCCTGATGATTGTCGGTTGAGTGGCGTCATGGTGCGACTCACGCCTCCGACACGAACCCCAACCTTTGGCGTCACCACCCGACGCATCTGCCCCACGGCGAGCGCTCGGTATCCGCGCCGCCGAACTGGCACCGCGCGCGCTCCAGATCCGGTATTGCGATCGGCCGGGGGGGTCGACCATCGCAAACGGCCAACAGTCTCATCGAGCGACACCCATGTAAGTGCCGTTGGGGGGCACGCATATCGTGCGTGGTTCAGCGCCGTCCGAGCCGAGCAGATCGGCACTGATGCACTACCCGTCCAAGGCGCCCCGGAGAATCTGAGCCAGCGCCTCATCGGCTCGCTACACGGCGTGGGCGTAGACCCGGAGTTTCGCCGAGGAGCTCGGCATCAAGACGATTGCGAGGCGTTTGGGGATCGCACGGAACACGGTCCGCGCTGCGGTGCGTTCGGATGAGCCGCCGAGCTATCACCGTGAGGGTCCGGGATCACGAGTCGACGCGGTGGAGGACGGGATCCGGGCGTTGTTGACGGACTTCCCGGAGATGTCGGCGACGGTGATCGCCGAGCGGATCGGTTGGCCTTATGGGATCACGGTGCTGCGGGACCGGGTCCGGGAGCTGCGACCGTTGTTCGTGCCGCCCGATCCTTGAAGGACCCGTGGAATGAACCCTGACCTGGACACCCTCGCTACTCGACTCTACGTCACGATCGACGACCTGCTGATCGACCACCCCGAATGGGCTCCAGAACGGCTAGCGGTAGGTATCGCCCCTCGATTGACCGACGCTGAACTGATCACGCTGGCCGTCATCCAAGCCCTGATCGGTTTCACCTCCGAAGCCCAGTTCTTCCGTTACGCCCGCACCCACCTGACACCCTGGTTCCGGTACCTACCCGACCGGCCCGGCTACAACAAGCGACTCCGCCGGTCCGGGCAACTCATGCAACACCTCACCGGCCACCTCGCCCGAACCTGTCCGTCATGGACCGACGATCTCTGGCTCGTGGACTCCACCCCCGTCGAGTGCGGCCGCTCCCGGGAAACCGCGAAACGATCTGACCTGGCCGGCTGGGCCACCTACGGCTACTTCGCCTCCCACTCCCGCTACTTCTGGGGGCTCCGGCTCCATCTGATCACCACACCCTCCGGGCTCCCCATCGCCTACGCCCTCACCGGAGCCAGAACCGATGAACGCGACACGGCCTTGGACATGATCGCCTTCGGCGGGCTCGACACCGCCGGTCAGACCATGATCGCCGACAAGGGCTACCGGAGCGCCGCGTTCGAAACCGAACTCAACCAGGCCGGGATGAACTTGCCCCAACCTGAAATCGGAGCAGACCCGGCCAGGAGCCCGCTACCTCAAAGCGTTCCGCCAGACCATCGAATCGGTCAACCAGACCCTCAAAGCCCAGCTCGATCTCGAACGCCACGGCGGCCGGACCAAACCCGGGGTCTGCGCCCGCGTACTGCAACGCATCCTCGCCCTCACCACAGCAATCTGGCACAACGAAACTGCCAACCACGATGGACCTGCCCGATCACTCACCGCGTACGACCACTGACCCCTTGGAACCAATCGTCTAGGGGATCAACATCGACGGGAGAGCACCACATGAAACGAGCACTCAGCGAATACACAGACCTGCTGACCGTGGAAGAGGCGTCCGAATACCTCCGGATCAGTCGAGCACTCGGCTACCAACTCACCCGCCAATACCGAATCGCCAAAGGCGACGCTGGTCTGCCCGTCGTGCAAGTCGGCCGCTGCCTTCGCGTGCCTCGGCGTGCGCTGGCCCGATTCATCACCGACGGCGGGATCAAAGCCGCCGAACCGCCGACTGCGACCTACCGGTCGACCTGATCGCCGTCGAGCACGCCGGCGACCGTATCGGCGATGGGTTGGTCGAGGCCTTCGAGGGCATGAGCGTACGTCCGCATCGTCGTCGTCGGGTCGGCGTGGCCCAGCCGGGCAGCGACCGAACGGACGTTGTGGCCGCCGGCGATCGCATGAGTCGCCGACCAGTGACGCAGGTCGTGAAGCCGCCACTTCGGATCGATCACGGCCAGCGTGCGGGTGCGTTTCCACCACCAACCGATCTTGTCGGGGCGCGGCGGGTGCTCGTCGTCGCCAAAGATCCACGGCGAGTCCGCCGATCGTTCTGCGCGCGCAGCTTCGACGAGCGCCAATGTGTGCTCGTCGAGGGCCAGGCCCCGGCGGTCCCCCGCCTTCGTCGGCGACACACTCAGCCTCCTCGGGTCGCCAACCGGATGAGTTCGGTCGATAGTGATGGCTTGATCGATCACGAGCCGACCGTCGACGATCCGATCCCATCGCAACGCAGCCAGCTCCGAACGTCGAGCACCCGATACCGCTGCCAAGCGAAGCGCCAAGTGCGCCCACGGATGCACTCGCTCAGCAGTTGCG
>JAHEJO010000003.1 GCA_024638805.1 Acidimicrobiales bacterium | reverse complement strand
GGGCGATGCGCTCGCCATTGAGCTTGATGACCACGGGATATCCGAGCTCGGCTGCGGCGGCAGCGGCGGCAATCGGTGAATCGACGTTCCGCTCGTCGAGGAACTCAACCCCTGCGACAGACAGGCGTTTCTTGGATTCGAGCTCGGAGAGTGTGCGCATCGCCGTCAGTTCTAGCGCATGTGGTCGTCCAGGTCCCTGCGCAGGCGCGTATCCAGGTCATAGCCTGACCCGGTGGCCGAACTCTCCACCCGCGAACAGATCCTGATCGAGGCTCGACACTGTTTTGCCGCCCAGGGATTCGAAGGGACATCCCTCAACGACATCGCCGCCGGCGTGGGCATTCGCAGGCCCAGCCTGCTCCATCACTTCGACTCCAAGGAGGCGATCTACCGGCAGATCCTGTCCAATGCGCTCGCCAATTGGGGCGATCAGATCGAAGCGGCCCGCCCCCCGAACGCGGACGGGTGGAACCTGGTCGACTCGATCGTCGAAGCGAGCTTTCGCTTCTTCGTCGCCAATCCCGAAATCATCGTGATGGTTCGACGAGAAGCGATGACCGACCAGAGCCCCTTGGGTTTCAATCTGGGCGTGGCGCTCCGACCGTATTTCCGTAGAGCCGTTGCGTTCTTCGACCGCCAGATGGATGCCGGGGTCTTCCGCCGCCACGATGCCGAAAACCTGGTGATCACCGGCTACGGAGCATTGCTCACCTACTTCTCCGACCACGCCATGCTGAAGGGGCTCGTGACCGAGGATCCGTTTTCCGATGCGTCGTTGGACGCACGGTTCGACCACATGAAGAACTTCATCCGTTCAGCTCTCGAGCCCGTCGACGACAAGTGAGGATGTGACGATCGTGGCATCGTTTCTCGCCGCCCATTCCCAGCATCCGAATCCTGCCGAGGCAGCCGGCGAGGTTCTCGGTGATCTGGGTGAGTCGATGGACGGCCCCGCGGATCTTGCGGTCGTCTTCACCGCCGGTTCGCACGCAGACGCGCTCGCCGACACAGCAGCTGCGCTGACCAGGTTGTTGGGGATCGGCACCGTCCTGGGCATCTCGGCCAGCGGGATAATAGGCGGCGCCGAGGAGATCGAGGAGGGCCCCGGGCTGAGCGTGTGGCTCGGCAGGACGGGCGAGGTTCGACCGGTCCGAATGGAGGCGATCGGCTCGGGGCACACGATCCTCGGACTCCCCGACCAGATCGCAAGGGGTTCGATCGTCGTGCTCTTCGTCGACCCGTTCTCCTTTCCGGTCGAATTGCTGCTCGATGCTCTCGCCGAAGACGCTCCCGGGGTTCACGTCGTCGGTGGCGTCGCATCTTCCGCTCGTGCTCCCGGCGGCAACACGCTGCTGCTCAACGATGCGGTCCACCAGGACGGGGCGATCGGCGTCGTGCTGGCCCCCGGGGTTGCCACTCCACTGGTCAGCCAGGGGTGCCGCCCGATCGGTCAGCCGTGGGTCGTCACCGATGGGTCGGGGCAGATGATCAACGCCCTCGGCGGCGAACCAGCTCTCCAACGCGTCGACGCGATGGTGGCCGGTTTGCCGCAGGAGGATCGAGCTCTGGCTGCCAAAGGTCTCCACATCGGCATCGTCGTGAATGAACAGACCGAACGGTTCGAGCGCGGCGACTTCCTGATCCGCGGTCTCCTCGGAGGAGACCGGTCGTCGGGAGCGATCGCCGTCGGCGACCGGATCGACGTCGGCCAGGTCATCCAATTTCATGTGCGAGACGCAGTCTCGGCCAGCGACGACCTGCGTTATCAACTCGGTGCGACCTCACGAGACCCGGTCGAGGCCGCCCTGATCTTCACCTGCAACGGGCGGGGGACGAACCTCTTCTCCGCTCCGAGCCACGATGCATGGTCGGTCTACGAGATGTTCCCCGGGGTGGCGTCCGCCGGCATGTTCTGCGCCGGCGAGCTGGGCCCGGTGGGGGGTCGCAATTCGCTCCACGGATTCACCGCCACCATGCTGCTGTTCTGACGAGGTCGGCGATTTCTGCGCCCCGACGAGTGATGTGGGATCACACGGGTAGGGTTTTGCGATGCTTGTCCCGCAGATCTCTCTGGAGGAGGCATGGGAGCTTCTCGAAGATGATCCCGAGTCGGTCCTGATCGACGTGCGGACCGTGCCCGAGTGGACCTTCGTCGGTCTCCCCGACCTCTCCTCGATCGGCAAACAGGTGCGAACCGTCGAGTGGACCCGATTCCCCACCGGGGAGCTCAACCCGGACTTCATGGCCAACGCCACCGCCGGGCTCGAACGCTCCCAGACCCTGCTGATGTTGTGCCGATCCGGAGCCAGATCGAACGCTGCCGCCGCCGCCCTGGCCGAACAGGGGTATACGACGGTCAACATCGGTATCGGCTTCGAAGGCGACCTGGGGCCCGAGGGGCACCGGCACGGCGGCTGGAAACAGCGTCTCCCATGGCGTCAGAGTTAGTCGCTGCCATGCCCCACGACTGGTCGGAGGCAACCCAGCTCGTCCGGGGCGGGCTCAGCCGTTCCGGATTCGACGAGACCGCTGAGGCGATGTATCTGACCTCCGGCTACGTGTACGGCTCCGCAGCCGAGGCCGAAGCCGCCTTCAAAGGTGAGCACGAACGGTTCGTCTACTCACGATACGGCAATCCGACGGTGCGGATGTTCGAGGAGCGACTACGAATTCTGGAGGGTGCGGAGGCGTGTATGGCCACCGCCAGCGGAATGGCGGCGGTGTTCGCCTCCCTGGCGTCGATGTTGAGCGCCGGCGACCGGGTCGTCGGCTCTCGGGCGCTTTTCGGATCCTGCCACGTCATCCTCACCGAGATCCTGCCCCGGCTCGGCATAACGACCGAACTCGTCGACGGTACTTCACCCGAAGACTGGGAGAAGGCCCTGTCGCCGGGTGCCAAAGCCGTCTTCGTCGAGTCGCCATCGAACCCCGGTTTGGAGGTCATCGATCTCGCAGCGGTCGCCGAGATGGCCCACGCAGCAGGGGCACTCGTCATCGTCGACAACGTCTTCGCCACCCCGGTTCTCCAGAAACCCCTCGAGTTCGGCGCCGACGTGGTCGTCTACTCGGCGACCAAACACATCGATGGCCAGGGTCGAACCCTGGGCGGGGCGGTTCTGTCCAGCCAGGACTATGTCGACAACCGGTTGATGCCCTTCCTGCGCCACACCGGACCCAGCCTCAGTCCTTTCAATGCATGGGTGCTGGTGAAGGGTCTCGAGACGCTTCGATTGCGGGTCGACTCGATGAGCGCCGGTGCGGTCCACCTCACCAACAACCTGATCGGCCACCCGAAGCTGCGCTCGGTGCGCTATCCAGGGCATCCCTCACATCCGCAATTCGACCTGGCCAAACGACAGATGAAGGCCGGCGGCACGATTCTCACGCTGACGGTGGACGCGCCGGCCGATCGTGCCAAGCAGAGCGCGTTCGCAGTCATGGACGCCCTAGGGCTGTGGGACATATCGAACAACGTCGGCGACTCCAAGAGTCTCGTCACCCATCCGGCGACCACCACCCACCGTCGTCTTACACCGGAGGCGCGGGCTCTGGTGGGGATCACCGATGGGATGATTCGGCTGTCGGTCGGACTCGAGGATCCCGATGATCTGCTGGCCGATGTCCATCAGGCGCTCGACCGGGTAGCGTCAGGACCATGACCGATTCGGCCGGCACCGATGACGTGGAACGACTCGCCTATCGGCTGCTGACGGGGAGCGACACCCACGAGTTCTGCCAACGCGTGAGCGCTGCGCTCAGCGATGGCTACGTGCTGTACGGCTCTCCCTCCATGACGTCCTCCGGCGGTCATACGGTGGTCTGCCAGGCCGTCGTCCTGCCCTGAAAGGGAAGCCTCTCGTGGACATCATTGCTGCGGTCTTCGCCGACGACATCCAGCTCCGACCTGTGCCGGGACCCGCCACTCGGATCGATCTCACCGGCATCCAGTTCTCGGCCCCCGCCCCGGGGCCGGTACCGGTCACCGTCGGACCTCATCTGATGGTCCTCGTCTGGTGCCCACCGGAGGAGCAGGGATTCGGAGCACTCGAGGTCGTGTTCAGGCGTCAAGGTGTCGAGGAGCCGGTCGCCCGGAATGTGCAGCCGTTGCAGATCGAGCCAGGCAAGTTCAATTACCGGCTCGTTCGAGCGGAGATCCCATTCGACAGCTACGACACCGTGATCGCCGAGTGCCGCATCGACGCCGGGGCGGTCTCTCGCGTCCCCTACACCCTGCTCCCACCCGTCGAATAGCGCCGCCAGCACGGGGCGCCAGTGCTCACCCGCCGGTGACGCCGCCGAGTCGGGCCTTGAGCGCATCCGCGACAGCCCCGGTTGTGATGCCCAATTCCCGCAACGTTGTGTTCCCGGGGGCTGAGGCGCCGAACCGGTCGATGCCGACAGCCGCATCTGCCCACCGATCCCAGCCCAGCGTGACCCCCGCCTCCACCGAGACCGTCGGCACTCCTTCGGGCAGGATCGAGGTGCGGTAGTCGGCGTCCTGGGCTTCGAACAGTTCCCATGAAGGCATGGACACGACGCGCACAGCGATGCCCTCGGCGGCGAGCTGCTCGGCCGCAGCGACGGCGACCGCGAGTTCGCTGCCGGTCCCAATCACGATACCGGCGGGGTCATCGACCTGGTCGAGGGCATAGGCGCCCCTGGCAACCGCGTCGGCCGACGTGGAACCGAGCACGGGCATACCCTGCCTCGAGAACACCAGAGCCGTCGGCCCGTCGCCGTCGATGGCGCACAGCCACGCTCCGATGGACTCGCTGGCATCGCCCGGCCGGATGACCGTCAGCCCTGGGATCAGCCTCAGGCTCATCGTCTGCTCGACCGGCTGGTGCGTGGGGCCGTCCTCGCCGACGCCGACCGAATCGTGACTGAACACGAAAACACACCTGGCCTTGCTCAACGCCGCGAGCCGGATGGAGGGTCGCATGTAGTCGGCGAAGACCTCGAATGTTCCACCGAACGGGACCACGCCACCATGCCGGGCCATGCCCACCAGCGCCGCACCCATCGCGTGTTCGCGCACACCGAAGTAGATCTGGCGCCCGCCCGGATCGGCCTTGCTCTGCACGCCCAGACCGGTCAGTTCGGTGCCCGTGTTACCGGTGAGATCGGCCGCTCCGCCGATCAGCCCGGGCAATCCCGGGGCGATGGCGTCCACGACGGCCTGCGAAGCCTTGCGCGTGGCCACCGAAGTGCCGACCTCGAAGGTGGGCAGATCCGAACGCCAGCCCTCGAGCCCGGTTCGGGCCCAGCACGCATTCCAGGCGTAGCGATCGAGATCGGCCTCGGCCAGCCGCTGGTCCCACTCCGCCGATCGGGTGGCGCCGACGGCGCCGATCGACCGGTAATAGCTGCGCACCTCGTCGGGTATGAAGAACGGTACGTCGGGTAGGCCCATCACCTCTTTGGCGGCTCGGATCTCCTCCGCCCCGAATGCGAGGCCGTGGGCGGCGTGGTCGTCGGTCAGGGTCGGTGAGGGATAGCCGATGTGACTCCGCACGATGACCAGGGAGGGTCGGTCGATCTCGGCTCTGGCCGCGCCGAACGCAGCCTCGATCGCTCCCAGGTTCTCTGCAGCTTCACCGATGTCGACCACGTGCCAGCCGTAGGATCGGAACCGTTGCGGCGCATCGTCGGACAGGGCGAGTTCAGTCCTCCCATCGATCGTGATGTGGTTGTTGTCATAGATGGCGATGAGGTGGCCCAGGGCCTGGTGGCCGGCGAAACTGGCCGCCTCATGACTCAGACCCTCCGACATGCACCCATCGCCCAGCACCACGTAGGTGTGGTGGTCGATCACGTCGGCTCCGAAGGTCGACCGGAGGAATCTCTCCGCCACGGCCATTCCGACGGCGTTCGCGAACCCCTGACCCAGCGGACCGGTCGTCACCTCCACGCCATTCGTATGGCCTGCCTCGGGATGCCCGGGTGTCCGCGAATCCCATTGACGAAACGCCTTCAAGTCCTCCACGGTCAGGTCGTAGCCGGTGAGGTGGAGCATGGCGTATTGGAGGATCGAGGTGTGGCCGTTGGACAGGATGAAGCGGTCACGGTCGGGCCAGTCCGGACGTTCCGGATCGTACTTGAGCACCCTGCTCCACAGGACGTGGGCCAACGGCGCCAAGGCCATCGCTGTGCCCTGATGACCGGAGTTCGCCGCCGCCGGGCCGTCCATGGCGATGCCACGAATGACGTCGATGGCGAGGCGCTCGAGTTCGGGCGAAGTCTGGGTCCGGGTCACGGTGTGAGACTAGCCACCCGTTGTCGGGAACGACCCCGAATCCAGGAGTTGGCCCGTTCGAACGGCCCAGATCGGTTGGCCTCGTGGATGGGTAACCTCGGCCCATGGGTCGACTACATGACGTGTACACCGAACAGGGGCAGAGCCCTTGGCTGGACAACCTGCGACGGGGCTGGCTCGAGGACGGTCAGATGCAGGACTGGATCGACCGAGGAGTACGAGGACTGACCAGCAACCCGTCGATCTTCGCCCAGGCGATGACCGAGACCGACGAATACGACACCGACCTGCGCCGCCTGGTCGCCGACGGCGGCTCGGTCCTCGATGCGTATTGGAATCTCGTCGTCCACGACATTCTGGCTGCAACGCGGCTCCTGCGCCCGGTGTTTCAGTCGAGCGGAGGTGAGGACGGGTATGTGTCGGTCGAAGTGTCACCCACACTTGCTCATGACACTCAGAAGACGATTGAGGCGGCTCGCGAACTCGCCGGCCGTATCCAGTCGCCGAATCTGTACATCAAGGTGCCCGCCACGGTCGAGGGCATTCCCGCCATCCGGACTCTGATCGGCGAAGGGATCAGCGTCAACGTCACACTCATCTTCGGTCTTGCGCGCTACGCCGACGTCATGGAGGCCTACATCAGCGGTCTCGAAGACCATGCCGCCGCGCACCCCGACGCCGAGCTCGCGTCCATTTCTTCTGTGGCATCGTTCTTCGTCTCCCGGGTTGACGTCGAAATCGACCGTCGCCTCGAGGAGATAGGCACCGCGGCCGCACTCGGACTCCGAGGAAGGGCGGCGATCGCCAACGCACACATCGCCTATCAGCGATTCGCCAACACGTTCACAGGGCCTCGGTGGGAGTCGCTCGCAGCTCGAGGGGCCCGGCTGCAGCGACCGCTCTGGGCGAGCACCTCGACCAAGAACCCCGATTACCCCGACACGTTGTACGTCGACACGCTCATCGGTCCGAACACCGTCAACACGCTGCCGGACTCGACACTGGCCGCCTTCGCCGACCACGGCACCGTGGCACGAACGATCGACGCCGACCCGGCAGCAGCCGAACAAACGATGATCGACCTCGCCGAGGTGGGCATCGACCTCGCCGAGGTGGCTGTCAAGCTCGAGGCCGAAGGCGTGGGCGGCTTCGCCAAGAGCTTCGACGAGGTCCTCGAGACACTCGGCACCCGTGCCGATCAGGTCGACTGAGCCGCACGCGACCGTCCGTAGATCCCAGCACTCGAATCGTCCAACCTTCGTCGGGCCATCGATCAGCCAGATCCCTCACGCCGCCATACGCACGCGCTCCCGACGTGGCCGACGACGGCTGCCCCCTGCTCGACCTCCACGAACGTGGGGTGCTGCATGACCGCAACGCCTTTGACGCGGTGGACACCGACGACCGGACCATCTGGAAAATCCGGGCCGACCCTCTCCGCCCGGCGACCGGGGCGCATCTGCCTATTCCACAGATGACGCCCTGTCCATACCTTCGAGCATCGTGGGGTATGAACGGTGATTCTGCTGGAAGCGGCCGCATCGCGCTTCGCGCTGGCCGTTGCTCCGCATGGGGTCACGTGTGAACCGGTGGCGTCTCTGCGCAAGTCGATCGCAGCGGTCGCAGCGCTGAACGACGTGCTCTCACCGCTGTCGCTCCCCGACGAACTACGAGCCTTCTGGACCTGGTGGGACGCCGGAGACTTTCGGCAACCCGCCCTCGACGGCTTCTTCAGCCCGGAGGACGCGCTGGCCCGGCGGGAAAAGCTTCTCGGCATCGGGTATCCGACATCGCTGATCCCATTTGCCGCCTACGGCAGAGGCCTCGTCTGGATGGAACTGCAATCCGACGAGCACCCCGGATCTCGCGTGTATCACGGCTCGTTCAACGACCCGGAGTTGCACCTCTGGACGATCGGCGTCTCAGGGCTCCTCGATCTTCTGACCGAGTGCCTGGAGCGCGCCGGAGTGATCTCATGGGAAACCGACCATCACCGTCTCGATGCCGGAG
This sequence comes from Acidimicrobiales bacterium, assembly GCA_024638805.1. Classification (GTDB taxonomy): domain Bacteria; phylum Actinomycetota; class Acidimicrobiia; order Acidimicrobiales; family SZUA-35; genus JABDIY01. The sequence goes on along the minus strand of JAHEJO010000003.1, from coordinate 50,101 downwards.
TCTTCACCGATGTCCTGGGCGACCACCACATCGACCTCGGGGCGCCGGCCGGTGACTGGGCCGTTCCGTTGGCGGACCCCCACACATGGCCGGCCCATTGGAGGATCCACAGCGCTCGCTGAGACCGTTGGTTTACCTTTGCTACCGACTACGGTGTGGAGGTGACCGATCGAGAAGACGACGCAGCGGCCTGCTCGATCGCGGCAACGGTCGACGTGATCGGAGACCGGTGGACAATCCTGATCCTGCGTGAGGTCTTTCGCGGACGACACCGATTCAGCGAGATCCACAACGAACTCGGCGTCGCCAGAAATCTGCTGTCGGATCGGCTGACCCATATGGTGGACGCAGGTGTACTGAACAAGGTGCAGTATCAGGAGCGGCCGACCCGCTTCGAGTACCGGTTGACCTCGAAAGGAGCCGACCTCTCCGCGTCGTTGATCGCCCTCATGAAATGGGGCGACCGCTGGTATGCCGACGACCGCCCGCCAACCATTCTCGTGCATCGAGACTGCGGCACGCCCCTGGACCTGCGAGTCAGTTGCTCCGATTGCGACGCCGAGGTGAGTCCGGGCCACATCCGCAGCGCCTCGCCGGATCAGCAGCTCGTTCGCCGGCGATGACCGCAGCTACCGACCAGATGACCGACAGCGCCAGACTGTCCGACACGAGTACGGCCGACCTGCTGGCCGAGGCCGCCCACATCCGCGACGTTGCCCACGGCACCAGGATCACATTCTCGCCCAAGGTCTTCATCCCGCTCACCAAACTGTGCCGGGACCAATGTGGGTACTGCACCTTCGCCCAACCGCCGGCACGACTCGAACACCCCTATCTCTCTCCAGCGGAGGTCCTGGCCATCGCCAGGCAGGGGGCGCGGGCGGGCTGCCACGAAGCGCTGTTCACCCTCGGCGAGCGGCCCGAGCTTCGCTACCCGGCCGCCCGGGACTGGCTCGACCGAAACGGATACGAGTCCACGATCCACTACCTGGCCGCAATGGCGGAAATGGTCATCGAAGTGACAGGTCTCCTGCCCCATGCCAACGCCGGGGCTCTGTCGTCAGACGAGCTGCACCTGCTCCGTCCGGTCGCACCCGGCCAGGGGATGATGCTCGAGTCGCTTCGAGCCGACCTCAGAGCCCATCACCACGCCCCTGACAAGGACCCGGCCAGACGACTGGCCACGCTCGACTCGGCCGGGGAGCTGTCGATACCGTTCACGACCGGCATCCTCGTCGGGATCGGCGAGAACGAACTCGACCGCATCGTCGCACTCGAGGCCATCGCGTCGATCCACCGACGCCACGGGCACATTCAGGAAGTCATCGTCCAGAACTTCATCCCCAAACCGGGCACCAGCATGTGGAAACACGCCGCCTGCCCGTCCGAAGGATTCCTCCGCGCGATCGCCATGGCACGAATCATCCTGCCCGCCGATGTGCACCTGCAGGCTCCGCCCAACCTGAGCGATGACTTCGGCCCCCTCCTCGGAGCCGGCATCGACGACTGGGGCGGCGTTTCACCGATCACCGCTGATCACGTCAACCCCGAGCGCCCATGGCCGTCGCTGACGAAGTTGCGTGAGGTGACCGAAGATGCGGGCTCGGTCCTCGCCCCCCGTCTGACGGTGTACCCCGAGTTCGCTCTGGAACCCGAACGCTGGTTGCATCCGAAACTCCGATTCGCAGTGATGGACAGGTCTGACGCCGAAGGTCTGGGGCGTGACGACCCCGGCGCCCTCTTCCCCGAGAAGTCGGAGTTCATCACCGAGGGAACCGACACGGACGGCGTCGAGGTCATCCTGACCGGCGAACGCTCGACGCAGTGGTACAGCGGCAGTCCCAACACACCGCCGGATCTCGTCGGCGACGGCCCCGATCCGAACGGTCCGGTGACCGACGTGCTCGAAGGTATCGACGATGGCGACAAACCGGGGTTCGACGAACTCCTGACCCTGATGAGCGCCCGGGGACCCGAGGTTGCAGCCGTCGCTCGCGCCGCTGATCGGCTTCGCCACCAGCTCGTGGGCGATGCGGTGACATTCGTCAAGAACCGCAACATCAACTACACCAACGTGTGCACGTTCAAATGCCGGTTCTGCGGTTTCTCCAAAGGCCCGCTTAGCCTCAATCTCCGCGGGTCCCCGTACCTCCTCACCCTCGAGCAGATGCAAGAACGGGTGTTGGAAGCCGTCGAGTCGGGGGCGACCGAGGTTTGTCTCCAGGGCGGTATCCACCCGGACTTCGACGGCAACTACTACATCGACGTGACCAAGGCGGTACGAGAGGTCGCCCCGGACATCCACATTCATGGCTTCACGGCTCTGGAGATCACCGAGGGAGCCCGGCGCCTGAACGAACCGCTCGACAGTTATCTGACACGTCTGAAGGAGGCCGGCCAACGATCGCTACCCGGTACAGCTGCGGAGATTCTCGACGATTCGGTGCGGGCGATCCTATGTCCGGACAAGATCGACACCGAGGAGTGGTTGGAGGCGCACCGCACAGCACACAAGGTCGGTTTGCACAGCAACGTCACGATGATGTTCGGTGCCGTGGAGCAGCCGGCGAGTTGGGTCAGGCATCTGTTGCTAACTCGCGATCTGCAGGAGGAAACAGGAGGTTTCACCGAGTTCGTGGGCCTGCCGTACGTCCATATGGCGGCGCCGTTGTACCTGAAGAAGATGTCAAGGCGGGGGCCGACGTTCCGCGAAGCGTTGCTCGTCCACGCCATCGCTCGGCTGGCCTACGGCCGCTCGATCAGCAATATCCAGGCGAGCTGGGTGAAGATCGGCCTCGACGGGGTGCGGCAGATGTTGCAGGCGGGATGCAACGATCTCGGCGGAACACTGATGAACGAGAACATCAGTCGCGCGGCCGGTGCCGCCCACGGCCAACACCTTGGTGCTGACGATTTCGCGGCGCTGGTCGAACCGTTGGGGAGAACCCTGGTCCAGCGCACCACAAGCTACGGCGCTGTGTGAGGCTGCGAAGGGACGAAGCAGCACCGACGGCCTGATCCCATTGACCGAGCGACAGCGAGACCGGAGCGACCCGAAGCTCGCTGCGCGAGCGCAGGCGAGCGCAGGCAGTATTACTGATAGGTGACGATCACCGGGAGGGGAACGACCGCATTGACCTGACCGGGCGTCGCGGTTGGGAAGTCCTCGTCGATGAAGTTCTTCCACCCCCACCACAACGTCTGGTCCGACGGTGAGGGGAAGTCGAGCATTGCGGCCCAGGTTCCGTACTTGGATCCGAGCGATCCCTGACCATCGACATGAACGACCACGGCCAGTTCCGGAGGTGTTTCGATCAGCTCCCGGTCCGGAAGCATCCGGGTCTGGAACTGGTGGAGGATGAGGATCTTCTGGGGCAGGGTCTCCTCATGGACCAATTCCACCAGGTAATCGACGACGGCATTGACCTCCTCGGCGGTCACCCGGCCGATTTGTCGAAGGTGCCGCTGGTCGGGTCCGAGTCGCCACTCCGGGTCCAGAGCCAGGCCAACGTTCGGCAGTCTGAGGTACTCCTCGTAGATCTTGGCTTGGGTCACGAAGTCGGTTCGCCCGGGCTGCAGGTCGAGGATGACCGAGACGTCATTCTCGACGGCTGCCTCGATCCAGGGGCGAAGCACCTCGACATCGGTTTCATTGCTGTAATCGCCGTCGTCGCCGGCCGATACGGACGCGACCGTGGCGATGATCTCGAACCCGGGCTGGACGGGCGGAAGGCCGTCGGCCTCGTAGAGACGGGCCCGTTCGGCGACGCGCTCCACGGCCCGCGCAGCATCGGTTTCTCCGAGCAGGCCCAGCCGGAAGGTCAGGGGATTGCCGTAGTAGGCGACGATCCGCCGGTCCGGGAACATCCGGGTACCACCGCCGAAGAGCCGCCGGTCAGACGTTGCCAGAGCAACCTGCCATCGTTGGGTGGGCGTGCTGTCGCCGCCGAGCAGCACGGTGGAGCGGCCGTCCACGAGTTCGGCGAGCGCATCGGTATCGCCGAAGTCGCCGACAACAACAGTGCCGCCGCCGGCCACGATACTCGGGAGGCTGAGATAGGCGGCGGCCAGATCACCAGGACCGAACAGAACCAGCGGCCCGTCGGGCGTGGTGGCGGTGTCCAGGGAATCGAAGAGGAGGAGCTCGGGGGCGACATCATCGATGCCAGAGCTCGTGGTGGTGTCGTCGACGGTCGATTCGCCGCTCGGTAACCCTCCGCCGTCAGGAGCGGCGATGGCTGTCGTCACCTGGGTGTTCTCCGAGACCGAAGTCGGATCGGGGGGTTCGGCTGTCGACGGGACGGTCGTGGTCGGGAACGATGTTGCCACCGGAGGTGGCGTCGCGTCGAGCAGCGTGATGTCCAGTTCCCGTAGGGCCTCGGCGGTGCGTGCCTGGAGCGTGTCGCGCAGCCCGATTGCGGTGACGGTCTCGACCCGGAGCCGGGCCAGCTCGGTGACGACAACCTCGACATCTCGCAGCGCTCGAACCGAGAGCAAGGGGCCGCCTTGCGCAACAGCGGTTTCGGCCGCCACGCGCACGGCGTCGACGTCGCTGTCGCCGACGAGCACGGCCGAATCGACGCAATCGAACACGGCGACCGACAGTGCGACCAGGGCGGCTGGAGTGGTCGCCGGAGCCGAATCGAGCTGTAAGCGTCCGGGGGTTGGGTCGCACGCAGCGATCGTGGAGACGAGCTCGGTCGGTGCTGTCGTGGTCCCGGCCACGTCCGCACTCGCCTCGGGCGACGAGGTGGTGCACGCGGATGCGACGAACGAGACCGCGAGAACAAGACCGAGCGACCGGAACGCGAGGGTCATCACCACAGCCTGCTACAGCGACCCGACGACACGGGGGACATCGAACAAGATGATCTGGACCTCAGGGCCTCTCCACGAGGTCTTCGGGGTCGGGTCCAACATCGTGCACCAGTCCCCGGCGAGCCGACGAGCCGGTTTCGGTGTCGACGAGGTCGTTGATACGACGCACCATCTGATGGAGGCGCCCGAAGGCCCGATTGTTGAAGCGCAGCCTCAATCGTGGCAGGTCGACGTGGTCACCGTCGCGCCGCTCCGCTGTCGTGGCGTCACACCGTTCGATCCGGTCGGTGACAACGATGTCGGCGTACTCATCGTTCAGCACCGAAATCGACTCATCTGAGATCGCTCGGTTCAGCCGGACGATCAACTTCTTTCCGACATAGCGAATCGAGTGATAGGCAGAGTAGAAGTGGCAGACGAATTCAGCAGCCTCCTCCGGGTCGTGGGTGTGGAAGTACAGATCGGTATCGGCCGGCCCAATGCTGCCGGAATCGCGAAGCTCGCCCTCGACAAAACGTTCCCACGACTCCCAGTAGGTCGAGCCCTGCTCGTCCAGTAGCACGATCGGCGCTGGATAGGACTTGCCGGTCTGCATGAGCGTGAGCAGCTCGAATGCCTCGTCGAGAGTTCCGAAACCGCCCGGCATCAGGACGAAGGCGTCGCTCTCCTTCATGAAGTAGAGTTTGCGGGTGAAGAAGTACTTGAACGTTGCCAGTTTCGGGTCCTCGACGATGATGTCTGCCGCCTTCGCTTCGAAGGGCAACACGATGTTGACGCCATAGCTGTTCTCGACGCCGGCCCCTTCGATCGCGGCGGTCATCACCCCCGGTCCTGCTCCGGAAATGATCATCCAGTCACGAGCGGCGATGAGACGACAGAACTCGGTGGTCAGACGATAAATGGGCGAGTCCTTGCCGATCCTGGCCGAGCCGAACACCGTGCACTTGGCCCGTTCGGGGTGCTGGCTGAACACGACCGAGCCGTTCAACATCTCAGCCAGCGCCTGTGACGCGATCTTGAGCTCGAGGCGGGACAGGCCGGCGGCATCCATGTCCAGCGATGTGGTGATGAGGCGCCGGACGATGTCGTCATTGGCGTCTTCGCCGACTTCGGCGAGCAGTTCGGTCACGAGCTGATCGATGGCTCGATCCCCGTACAACGACCGTGGTGTGGGAGCTGACACTGCTATGACAGTAGCCGCCCTGTCTCCAGCGTGGTCCTCCTCGCTCCGCTGTACTCTTCCCCGGTGACCACGTTTGTGAACGGCGGTGGCGAAGCGCATTTCGACCTCTCTCCACCCGGGCGAGTACCGCCGGCCGACAACCACCGGTGGATTTCGTTGGCCGGCGACGACGGTGACGTCTGGATGTTCGACGTCACCCATCTGCTGAGCCGCTACAACTGCATCTACGGCAAGGGTTGCCCCGGGATCGACAGCGAACCCGATCCCGCCGGGGCGTTGGGTTGTTGCGTTCACGGCGCCTTCTTCGTCGACGACGACGACCTGGCCACGACCTTCGACTACATGAATCGTCTCACAGCCGAGGACTGGCAGTTCATGGCGGTGGCGGAGGCCAAATCAACCCGGAAGGCCAAGAAGCCCGGTGAGCACGGAGCCTTCAAGAAACTCAAGACCGGCGAGTGGACCACGAAGGTCCACAAGGGGGGGTGCATCTTCTCCAACCGCTCCGATTTCGAAGGCGGGGCCGGATGTGCGTTGCATTCAGCGGCTCTCCGGCATGGCGAACGACCGATCGATTGGAAACCGGACGTGTGCTGGCAGGTTCCTCTGCGAATGGAGGTGCACACCGACGACAACGAACGCGACACCATGTTCATTCGGGCATGGGAACGCCACGACTGGGGCGGAGGGGGTGAGGACTTCCATTGGTGGTGCATCGAAGAACCCGAGGCCTACACCGCTGATGAACCGGTCTACCGCGGTGCCCGAGATGAGCTCGTGGGGTTCATCGGTGAGGCGCTCTATGAACGGCTGGTCGTCCAACTCGATCTGATCGCATCGCAGACGGTGACATCGGTCTCCTTGAGCCGCAAACAGAAGGAAGAATGACATGGAGGACTGGGACGGGCCACACCGCGCACGCGCCGGGGCCATCTCCACGCAGTTGTTCTCGATCGCAGAATCGCTGGACGAGCTGATCGTCGATCATCTCCGCACAGCCATGGAGAACGGTGTTTCTCGACGTCCTCCACTCGACAAGGACATGCAGGGGGCGCGGCGGGCGGTCGAGAAGGCGGCACGAATGCTCTCGCAGTGAGCTGGCGGGCCCGGCGAACACACGAGTGGGTGTGTGCCGTGCCGAGCAGCCGCACACATCGCAGCTAAACCGATTCCGGGAATCGGTCGAAGTCATCTGTAACTATGGACTTCTCCGCCACCAATATCAAAGAGGCCTGTTCGGCCCGAGGGCTGATCCCGCCCGAGCATGTCGTCGAGCAGCTCGTGACCGCGTTGCAGGCCGAGAAGCACGTAATCCTGACCGGGCCGCCGGGGACGGGCAAGACCACGATGGCCTACATCACCGCTGAGATCGCCCAGCAGGCCATGATGGGCACCGGCTACCTGCCGACGACCGCGTCGTCGGAGTGGACCACCTACGAAACCGTCGGCGGCTTCCAACCGACCGCCGAAGGTTTGATCTTCCGGCCTGGCTTGTTCGTCGAGGCGATCATGAGCGGTGCCTGGCTGATCATCGACGAACTCAATCGAGCGAATTTCGACCGGGCTTTCGGACCCTTCTTCACCGTGCTGTCCGGTTCGCCGGTCGTGCTCCCCTACAAACGGGTCGGCCAGTCCAAACCACTGTCTATCGTGCCCCAGGGCACCGAAGCACCCGCCGACACCGACGTCCTCCGGGTGCCGGCATCGTGGCGGATCATCGCCACGATGAACAACCTCGACAAGAACCTCCTGTTCGACATGTCCTACGCCCTCATGCGGCGTTTCACCTTCATCGAGCTGGGCTGCCCCCCGCGAGAGGTGTACGAGAAGCTTCTGACCGGGCCGGCCAAGATCGTCACGTCACTCCTGCCCCTGAAGGACATCAAGGATCTCGGACCGGCGATCTACATCGACGCCGGCAAGTACACGACCCGAAGGGCCAAGGACGGGATCACGAAGAGCAGAGCCCTGTACGAAGTCTTGTACGCCTATTTCTTCCCGCAATTCGAGGGAATGAGCGACGAGGAGGCGACAGCCGTCTACCGCGTCATCGAACCGATCCTCGATCCGCCGGAGATCGCCGAGGCACGACGAGCGATCTCAGCGGTCCTCGGGGTCGAACTTGTGGCATGAACCTCATCCTGGCGGGCGATGCATCCGGCGCTGCGGCAGCAGATCAGTTGGAGGTGTCGCCCGCTTCACCCGGGGCGCTCTCGCCGAGCGAAGCGGTCTGGCAGCTGATCGATCAGCCGTTTGGTCCGATCGACGCAGCCCGGGCGCTGTTCGGCCTGACGCCTCAGGCGTCCCGTCACGTCGTCGGAAGAGAACTGCTGAACAGCAACGAAGCATTGCGTCTCCTCGACGGGACCCCTGACATCTTGCGCTACATGAAGAACCGCCTCAGCTCCTCCGACGTCCGGTCGGTGGGTGCGGTGCTCGGACCGATCCAGTGGCACGCCACCATCATGGCGCGCGCCGCCGCCGGCTTTCCCGAGGACTTGTTCGTCTGTGCCGCCCCGTACCGGGACTTCGACCTGGCCGAGAACCGGCTGTTCGCGTTCGCGTTGAAACGGCTGGTCGATGCCGGTCGTCATGTGAACCTGCTCGACCGCGAGTCCTTCGACGACGAACGCGTCACCGAGGCTCGAGCGAGGGCGAGACGGGCCATTGGCTACTACGAGTTCCGGTCCCTCGACAACGTCAACCCGAGGAACGATCCGACCACGATCCGCAAGGTTCAACGCAGTCCGGACCGTGCGATCTACGCGCCCGTCCTCGACTTCGTGCCCCGCACGGTGCGACCGCTGTCGACGTGGGCAATCAACCATCTCGCCGATCGACGCACGTCGCTGCAACACAAAGTGCTCCTGGCGGTTCTGGCGATACTCCGGCGCGAGGGCGTCGTGGTGCGGCCCTTGCGGCCCGTGCACGGGATCCTCGTCGGCGGACCGGTCGAGTACCGGCATCCGGGCTCCCGAGGTCGGGCGGGCGCCCACGGAATCCGGGTGGGTCAACTGCTGGTCGACGTCCCTGACATCTCCGGAGATCCGGCCGGCTCGATTCGACGGCTTGGCACACGAAGCGGCAGCCTCACCCCATTCGTGGTCGAAACGGTCGCGCACGTCGACGCCCTCACCGAACGGCTGGTCGAAGCGGCTACGTCGTCGCCGCGATGATCTCCTCCAAGCGGACAATATCCTCGGCGCTGACCACCCCGAGGAATCTGCGGTTGTCACCGACGATCGCCAGCACGTCGTAGTCGCCCTTGCCCATTGCGACCATCGCGTCCCGCAGGTACCAGTTGGGGGAACCGACCGGTGCATCGACGTCGATCACGTCGGTGACGAGCGTGTCAGCCCACTTCTCCCGGTCGATGTTGGCGCACGCCGCCACCGTGCAGAGACCGACGAACACGTCGCCGTCGACCACCGGGACAGTCTTCATCTGTTGACCGATGGCGAGGTTGTGGATGAACTCATACACCGTCGTGTCGGGGGTGACCGTGAAAACCACCGGCTTGAGCACGTTGCCGACCGGACTGTTCGCCTTGCCTTCGACCAGACCCGTGCGCTCGATCTTCTGGCCGGTGCTGACCGACGACGGTCCGGCGACAAGCTGTGAGACAGCTGCTGCCACCAGAGCTGGGACGACAGCGCCGCCGCCAGTCGATTCGGCGACGAACATGACCGCAGCCAGCGGTGTCCGGTAGCCGGCACCGAGGAATGCGGCCAGGCCCAACACAGGCCACAGTCCTTCGTTGGCCGTGCTCAGCCCAAAACTGTCCAATCCGGCTCCCACCACCTGGCCGAACAGCACCCCTTGGATCGCCAAGGGAATGAAGAAGCCCCCGGTTCCGCCCGCGCCGACGGTCACGAATGTGGACAGGGCGCGCAGCACGAAGATCACGAGGACGATGCCGACCGCCTGTTCCTCGGCGGAGAGCCACTCCACCACCCGAAGCCCCGGTCCCAATGTCAACGGCGATCCGGCCAACCGATCGCTGACTCCGGCGAGAACAGCAAGCAGCAGTCCTCCACCGATCACGGCATACAACGCAGATCGGGCAGCAGCGAACGCCTTCGCCTTTCGCACACACCAGGCGTAGGCCCGTCCACCGAAGCCGGCGCCGACCCCCAGTGCGACAGCGCCGATCAGCTGCCCTGTGCCCACACCGGAGTCGTAGGCGAATGGAAGGACGGTCTCGGCCTCCACGAGGGGCATCGAGACGAACGCGAAATAGCCGGACGCCGAAGCCAGCAGCGACGGGAGCAGAGCACGGTGGGCGAGGTCATCGCGGTAGGGCGCTTCGAGCGCAAAGACGACCCCGGTGGCTGGTGCCTGGAAAACGCTCGACACACCGGCTGCGGCGCCTGCGGTGAGGAGAACCTTGGCATTGTCAGCGCCGAGCCAGTTCCTGAGAGCTCTGGCCACCCGGAGTCCTCCGACCGAACCGGTGTAGATGGCCGGTCCTTCGAGCCCGACCGCTCCACCCAGCCCGATCGTTGCCATGCCCGAAATCAGTCTCGGCACCAGGTTTCTCTCGGGAAGGTAGGGCGACTGCTGATGGTACGCCCGGATGTACTCGTCGGAAGTGGACGGAGTGATGCCTCGACCGATCGTTCGCAGTGTCAGCGTGGCGATCCCGAGCCCCACCATCGGGGCGAACGCCGCTGCCACCAGCGGTAGTTCGTCGACGCTGTGGAGGAGCAGCTGAAGAGTGATCCACTCGAGGACCGACACCGCGATGCCCACGATCGTTCCGAGAAGCACCGACGCCAGCAGCAGCCGACTGACCTTCTTCTCCGGCGCCAACGAACGAAGCGACGTGAGGATTCGGTGCACAGGGCTCAATACTGCCGCCGATCATCGCGACGTCGGCGTACCCCGAACCACAAAACCCGTTTCGCACATGCGGAGGCAGAGCTCAGCCAACCGGGTCAAATGGGCCAAATGACCCATCTTGAGCGCCGACGGCCCTTTTCACCAGGCCCGGTTCGCGCCGGGTGACATTTTCGCCTACAATAGAGAACCCGGTGCAAAGCACCGAGCATCGATTTGTCAGGAGTGCCGCGTGAAAAAAGGGCGCCACCGTAGGTACGAAGAAGCTCGTGCCCTCAAACAGACTGTCCACAACGACGACATCGAGTCCTTGTTCGATCGGTTGGACGACGACCCGTTTGACCTGCCCGTTACCGACGAGGCCCGCCTCGTCGAGTCCGACGACGACGACTGACTAATCGGGCGACTCCAACCTTCCGAACAACTTCCCACTGCGGTGCTCGAGCACCAAACCGCCGCTGCCGTCGAAGGCCAGCGCCGCCTTGCCTCGCACCAGCGCCCGAATCGGTGCCCCGACAAGCTCGTTGCGCCACCCCCGATCAAGACGGCTGTCACTCCGATCCGCGAGAAACGCCTCCACGTCGCCGCGGGTGGCGAGAGCGGCCGGATCGAGATCGTAGTCGCGGGCAACCTGCGAAACCCACGAGGTTACGAGGGAGATGACCGGACGTAAGGAGCGTTCGAGATCTGCGTCTCTATTGCGCAACGGCGAGGGCGGCGTGGCCCGGGATCCACGGGCAACAGTGGCCAGAATCTCCCCGATCACGCCCTCACCCCGCAGGTGACGAGCATCCACACCGCGGATCTCGCGCAGGCCCTTCTCGGTGGTAGGCGCCCGTTGGGCGACCCCGACGAGTGCGATATCGCTCAGGACCGAGCGCACCGGCACATCGATCCTCGCCGCCCGCTCCTCCCGCCAGATGACGAGCTCGAGGGCGACGGCAAGGCTCGCACCCTTCATCGAGCGGGCTTCCTTGATCCGGCGGAGTGAATCCAACGGTGATCGTTTCCGGAGTGCGGTGTCGAGCAGGCGCTGACACTCGTCTTCGACCCAGCCCATCCGCCCCCGTTCGGCCAGTCCGGCGACCAGTTTGTCGGTCACCCCCAGCAGATATTCGACGTCGGCAGCGGCATACCTCACCTGGTCGTCGGTCAGCGGCCGCCGAAGCCAATCGGTGAGCCGATCACCCTTGGTCAGTTGGACGCCCTCGTATTTCCTGACGAGCGTGGCCAGCGAGGCGGAGGACAAACCCAGGAACCCGGCGGCGATCTGGGTGTCGAACAGGTTGGCGGGGGCTGTGCCACACGCCCGTTCAAGCACCTCGAGATCCTGGGCTGCTGCGTGTGCAACGCACATCGCTTCGCTTTCGAGCAACGGCCGGAGTGACCCGAGATCGACCTGGAGAGGGTCGATGAGAACGATCTCGTCCTCGAGTGCGATCTGTACGAGGGCAACTTGGGGGTAGTAGGTCCGTTCGCGATGGAACTCGGTGTCGATCGCATACCTCTCCCCCTGGAGTGCCCTGTCCACGAAGGCATCGAGGTCGGCACCTCTGGTGATCAGCTGCGGCAAGATCCCTACTCTAGATCAGAACCCGTCGACTTCAGGATTCTGGCCAGCTGTCCGGGATCGTCGGCATCAGCCAGCAGCTCGGGATCGATCTCGACCTCGACGTAGGGACCGGTGTCCAGTGAGGCCCGCATGCGTCGCTCCCCCGAGCGCAACAGAGCGTTGATCGCCGAGGATCGCTGTGTCGGCCAGCATCCGACGATCGGGTGAGGGCCACGGTCCAACCGCGCAACGGCTGCGGTGGCGTTGTCGCCCGCTGCCAACAGGGCTCGGATCACCTCCGGGGTCACCGACGGCATGTCGCACGGCACGACGACGACTCGGGCAACGCCCGACGCCCAGGCCAGCGCCGTACCGAGGCCGGAAAGCGGACCCTCGCCGGGGATTCGGTCAGCGACCGAGGGCACCGAGAGCGCAGCAGAGAGTTCCGCCGAGCCTCCGATCAGGACGACCGGATCGACCCCCGCGGATCGCATCGCTGACAACACGACCATCGCCAGAGGTCCTGTCGGCGTGGGAGCCAGCGCCTTGTCCGTCCCGAATCGATGCGACGAACCTCCGGCGAGGATCGCCCCGCCGATCGGCGGCATCCTGCTCAGGCCAGCTCGGACGGGGGCCACGACGGATCCAGCTGACGCAGGAAGATGGCGGTGCGTTCTGCCTCGTCGTCTTCGCCGATTTCGGTGGCCGCGACATGGAGTCCGTGCAGCGCCCGAAGAAACCCACGGTTGGTCCGATGTTGCCAGCGAACATACCCCGAGCCTCGCCAACCGTTCTGACGAAGGGTGTCGAGACCGCGGTGATAGCCGACGCGGAAGGCGGCATAGCGTTCTATCGGATCACGTCCGAGTTCGCCCAGCCGGGCCCAGGCCTCGAGGTATCGGGGGTTGTCGGCGACGATGCCCGAGATCGCTGCGCGTCGGTCGTCGGCGTCGCGCAGAGCCAGGGCGTCGTCGAGTCGGGAACTCAGGTCCTCGACCACTTCGGGCAGAATCGTCTCGGGCGGCCCACTGCCACCCAGATCGAGGTTCGTCACTCGCAACAGGGTAACGAGATGTTCGGTTGGTCGGGGCTCGCTGGTATGCACCCGTTCACAGTGACGACGTCGGTCCCTCGGCCGGATCGGGTCCTTGGCCGGTGGCGAGGAATGTGCGGCTGGACTCGTAGGACGCGGTCATCAGCTGACGGCTCTGACTCCAATCGTCGAAACGGACCCGTGGAGAACCGCCGGCGGGAAGGCGGATGACGTCGCAATCATCGCTGATCTCGGCCAGGTCCTCCTCCACCCTCTGGATCCGCGCAGTCCAGTACGCATGCATCAGCGAATCGAACGGTTTCTGCGGTTCGAGAGGTCGAGGATCGAGGTGCCCGACCTGCAGGATGTACAGGGTTCGTGCGCCGTTAGCTAGGGCCCATTGAAGTGGCAGTTCGTTGACGACACCACCGTCGTAGAGCAGTCTGCCGCCGATCTCCACCGGTGGATAGACCGCCGGCAGCGCGGCAGAGGCCATGAGCGCAGGGATCAGCGGCCCCGAATCGAACCAGTAGGCCGACGCCTGGTGCGCATCGGTCGCCACGCAGGCGAACGGGACCCTGAGCTCGGAGAAGGTCAATGCGGGGAGTTCGTCGCGAAGCATCTCTTCGAGCACGGCCGGATCGTGAATGCTGGCTCGCTTGAAGCTCAACTGAGCGATCAACGGCATCATTGTCCGAGGCATGAGATCCGGTTTCCCATCGGCGAGGTTGCTCCACAGCCGGACCAGCCGATCGACGCCGGCCCGGGTCGGGTCTGCGGCGAAGGTTGCACCGTTGATCGCGCCCACAGAGCATCCGGTGATGACATCGGGCCTGATCTCGGCCTCGGTCAGCGCCCGCAGCATGCCAACCTGAACCGATCCCAAGACGCCGCCGCCGCTGAGAACGAACGCCGTTTTGGGTTCGTCCTTGAACCGTGAGCGCGCCTCGGCCAGTCGTTCACGGAGGAGGCCCCGGCGACCGAAGCCGCTGCTGATGCGGCGACTGATGGGCGGCACGTGCCAAGCCTACGACGTGGGCGCTCGGGTGATATGTCGATGGCGTGGGGCAACGCCCAGCGTCGGCGGTCAGGGGCAGCGAACCATGCGGAGCGTGTCCGTAGCACCAACGGTGGCGCTCGACCCGCCGAGCACCGCCACGACGTCGCCCGACCGGATGAACCCTTCGTCCTTGGCGATCCTGAGCACGTTGGTGACCGATTCATCGTGGCTTTCGATCTTGTCGATCTTCACCGCATGGGCGCCCCAGCTCATCGACAGTTGACGCACGGTGCGCTCCAAGGGGCTGAAGCCGAGGATCATCGCCTGGGGCCTGAAACGTGCGATCGCCCTGACCGTGAAGCCGCTGCGAGAGATACACAGGATCGCTTTGACGCCCATTTCCATTGCCGCCCGCCACGTGGCCATCGTCATGACGTCGGTGACAGCGGCATCCAGGGATTGAGGTTCCATCAGCCGGTCTCGTTTGATGTGCGGGGCCCACCCCTCGTAGTCGAACTCTTGGTCGGCGCGCAACGCGATGGCGGCCATCGTGGCGACCACGTTGGCCGGATCCCGTCCGACGGCTGTCTCAGCCGAGAGCATGACCGCCGATGTTCCGTCGAAGACGGCGTTGGCCACATCGGAGGCCTCGGCCCGCGTCGGTGCGGGGGCGGTGATCATCGACTCGAGCATCTGGGTGGCGGTGATCGCGGGACGTCCGAGGGCGATGCACCGGGAGATGATGTCCTTCTGGAGGTGCGGAAGCTCCTGGATCGAGCACTCGGCACCGAGATCACCTCGAGCGACCATGACCGCACCCGAGGCCATGATGACGCCGTCGAGGTTCTCGACGGCCGCCTTGGTCTCGATCTTGGCCACGATCAGCGGACCTCGTGGCGCCGGCTCGGTCCCGACCCGCCGGATGTCGTGGGCGGAACGAACGAAACTCAGGGCGATCATGTCGATGCCGACGGTGACGAATGCGTCGAGGAGGCGGAGGTCCTCTTGGGTCGGCGTGCTCACCTTGAGCCGGTCCGACGGGATGTGCAGGCCTGGTTTCCCTTGGATCTTCCCGCCGTAGACGACCCGCACGTTGAGCGCATCACGAGTCGACCCGACGACTTGGAACACGACCGCACCGTCGCCGACGATCAGGCGATCGCCATTCACGACGTCGTGGAGAAGGGTGTCGTAGTCGACGCTGAAAGTGTCCGAGCCGCTCGGTTCGGTGCCTGGCGTCAGCCGAAACTCCTCACCCGTCTCGAGCACCTTGGGTTCGGCGAACGATCCCATGCGGACCTTGGGACCGGGTAGATCGGCCAGAATGCCGACGTTGGCACCCATGAATTCGGCGACCGATCGCACGCGACGGTATCGATCGAGCGCTTCGTCCAAGGTCCCGTGGGAGAGGTTGATCCGAGCGACGTCCATGCCGGCCTCGATCATGTCCTTCAGGGTCGCTTCGTTGTCGGAGGTCGGACCGATGCTGGCGATGATCTTGGTGCGGCGCTTCACACCATCGAAGATACTGCCGTTGGAGACCTCCGGTCGGTTACCCGGTGGTAGCCGGTGACGGCGGCGACTCGATGTCGGAGAACCCCGGTCTGGGACGGCTGCTGCGAGGCGGCCTCGCGAGCCGCGTAATCGGGAGCGCAGGTGTCCGCCGACCACGAGCGGGGCGACCGCCACGAATCTCCGCTGTCAGCGCAGGAGCGAAAGGGAGTAGGTGACGTTGGCGATCGCCTCGGGTTCAGCAAGGTTCGGCTCGGATCCGTCCTCGGCACTGCCGATCGTGATCCGGCTGACCGCCAGCGAGCGGCCCAGTTTTACCAGTTCAGCGTCACAGACCAAGGTGGGGCCGACGGGTCGGCGGAGAAAATCGATCGACAGGCCGGTCGTCACCGCCAGCGCTGCGTCACCGAGGTGAGCCAGTATCAACGAGTACGATGCGATGTCGGCGAGGCGCATCATGGTCGGCCCACTCACCGTCGCCCCCGGGCGGAGGTCGTCTCCGGTCACCGGGTAGCGATACCGGCAGAAGAACGGTCGGAGTGCTTCGTAGCGAGCGGGATCGTAGGCGTCCTGTTGAGCCGGCCACACCTCCGAAATGAATCGGTGCAGGCCGTCTCGGTCCAGCTTCAGCGTCGGTGTGTCAGGCAACGCAGTCGCACTTCACGGTTTGTTCGAGTGCCTTCCACTTGAACGGCGTCACCTCCGACATCGCTCCACAACCGAGGCATTGGAGCGCGAACCCCTGGTCGATGGCGATCATCCGGAGTGGCGCTTCGCCCGTCGACAGTCGCTTCTCCTTCTTACGTTTCTTGGGCTGCAGCACCTCGGGCAGGTTGGTGAGGTCCAAGTCCCGATACGGCCGTCGTTCGTCGTACAAGGCGGCGAAGGTCTCGGCGTGAGGGACGAGCACCGCCAGTCGGTCGTCCAGCGGGGCCGACCACGGCACGAAGTGCGCCAGCGCATAACGCTCGGCCGGATCGGCCAGCTGAAAGGCCTCCAACACGTCGGCGGTCGGCCGGAGCGGGCCGATGCGGTTCGGCTCGTTGACCTTTTCGGGCCCGCTGAAATCGAGGTACCGGGCGATGTCGGTGTGTCGAGCTGGTGTGAACACCTGAGCATCTTCGGCGATCTCCTCGATCTCCCCGATGAACCCATCAGCATCGGCACCTGCGGTGGGGTCCTCCATGGTGTCGCTTGCGAAGATGATGACGAAACGGGCCCCGCTCCCCTCCTTCTTCCGCCGCAGAATGCGACCCATCCGCTGGATCATCTGGCGGCGTGTCCTGCTGGCGCTGACGACGATCCCGAGGTTCGCATCAGGTACGTCGACGCCCTCGTCGAGCACCTTCGGGGCGGCGACGGCTCGAAGCTTCTGGTCGCGGAAGTCGCCGAGAATGGTCTCCCGCTCACGACGGGGCGTCTCGCCCGTGATGATCTCGATCGTCGTATGAGGATCGAGCCGGTTGATGGCGTGATTGGCTGCTCGCACGGTCTCGGTGAAGAGCAGCGTGCCGTCCGATTCGTTGATCGGTTCGGCGAAGATCCCCAGGGCTTCATACTTGGCCTGACTGTTGGCGACGATCTCCCGACGGCTGCCGAACGCCTCGAGGTACTCGCTGGCGGCTTTGCCGTTTGGTCCCCCATCGTTGGCGGCCAGGTACTGCACCGCAGCCAGAAACGCACCGAACGGTCGCTGAGGCATGTCGTCGATCTGGCGCAACACCCGTCGGGCGTTGACCAGGGTCTGCTCGGTGGCGATGTAGTCCGTGCGCTCCGCGTCGGTCAGAGGCACGGCGACGAAGCCGACACGGGGTTGAGCGCAGACCCCATCGGCGATTGCCTCGGCGAAGCCGTACCGGTAGCAGATGCCCCCGAAGTACGGAAGCAGGAGGGTGTCGACGGCATCATCGGAACGTTGCAACGTAGCGGTGAGACCGAGGCGTTCGCTGTAGTCGGCCATCAAGCTCTTGCGGAGAACCTTGCCGCCGAAGCCGTGACACTCGTCGGCGATGAGCAGCCCGTCCATGCCCTTGGGTGGTACCGGTTTGCGGCTGGCGGCGGAGTGGCGAGTCGTGACGAGGATGTCGCAGTCCGGGGGTCTGTCGGTTCCGCTGTCGCCCAGACGGCCGATCGTGCACGCGGGCAGCGCTTCGCCGAGGCGTTCGCTCCACTGCTCCATCAGGACCCGACTGGGCACGACGACGAGCACGAAGAGCCCGCGTCGTTTGGCATCTGCTGCAGCGGCCAGCGCGACGTTCGTCTTGCCCGAGCCGGTCACCGCTTCGATCACGCCCTGGCGACCGCATCTCAGCCAGCTCGACAAGGCGTCGACCTGCCAGCGGTACAGGAACGGTCCGTCGACCGACGGGGCCTCCGAAGTGGTTCCAGGGGTCACTTCGAGCCTGGAGTCCAACGCCAACCAGGCGGAGGTCGTTTCATCGGGACGTGGGATGGCGTTCACAGAGAGGCGACTACGATAGCGGCGCTCCGGTGGATCCAACGCAGCAGGCGGACCTCAGCAACCGCGGCCGCTGGGACGGTCTGGGATGCTCGGATCGACCACCTCGACGTGGATGTGGCCGTTCGAGGGATCGGCGGTGAACGCATCGACCTGGGACTCGAATGGCAGCTGCCGAGCACGTGAGCCGACGACGGTCACGCCGGCGGTGACCCGATCTCCGTTCTCGACCGACAGCCCCTCGAAGTGCAGGACCTTCACTTCATATCCGGGTCGGGCGTCGGGTTCGATGACGAGATAGTGATCCGAATACCGACAGTAGAGCGTGTAAGTCCCCGCCCGCTTCACCACACCGGACACCGGTGCTCGGATCTCTGCCTCGGGATGGACCACGATGTCCGCCGCCGTCCTCGACCCGGTGCCGCGACCACGGCTGTCGAGGATCATCCGCAACGTGTCGGTGTCCGCCGGATCCTGCTGTCGGGCGCCGTCGTGCCCGGACTGATGAAACCCGATCCGTTCCACCCGGTCGGCGGGGTGGTGGAGGGTGACCGGTCCGACCGTTGCGTATGGCGCATACGGCTGTTCGCTGTACTGCAGGGGAACGTTCGTGTGCAGTCCAGCGAAGACACCACCGTGGGCCACCGCCTCGACGGTGACATCGAGCAGCGGGCCCGACACTCCGAAGGCACAGACGCGCCGGATCGTGCTGTCTGCCCCCGGGGTCGCCGGTGATAGAACACCGTTGGTGCAGGATGGTCGGGGATCGACCTGTGCACCTGCGACCGTTCCGACCGTCGGAGCGATTCTGCGCGCCGCCGAGGACACGACTCCTCGCTCCGTTGGCGTGAGCGTTCTGACGCCGAGAACTTCGTTGCCGGCCACGGCGGTGCGGACCGCGTCGACCGCCCATTCGTCGGGCCCCTGGCCAACCACACCGGACATCGCCGTGACCAGTCCGTTCTCCACCACGAGTTCCAGCCGTCGGGTCATACCCACCTCGGTGATGTCGAGCTCACAGATCGCAGAGCCGCCCGACCTGCGGCAGGCGCCAATGGGTTCGACCGAACTGTGGCGGCCGAAGCGCTTCCTCAAGCTGTCGATCGCAGCGACGAGACCGGTGCTTCGATCATCGGGAAGAAAGCGCGTCGGACGGCCCGCCGCGATCGATTCCACGACGTCGACCGCCGCACGAACCGCCGCATCCCCGGCCACCGCCCTTGCGACCGGATCGGGACGGTAAGGGTGAGCGGAGATGAACTCCGTGCTGGCACTCACCCAACGGACCACATTGGCCCGTTTTGCGGATGTGTCGCTCAGGATCCCGGTCCAGTAGGCGAAGCCTGCGTCGTCGGGTGCGCGGCCCAGCACGTTTGCATAGACGATCCGCACGAACTCGCTGTTGCTCGTGGCTCCGTAGGTCAGGCGGAATTCGTCGGACACGGAGAACGAATGCGCGATCTGTTCGATCGTCGCACCGGCATCGTGCCGGTCCAACCAGTACCGAGCACCTGCCGGATCGGGGTCCCGACTGAAGAACGCCCAGTAGAGGCGAAGAACATCGGCGTGGCCGACCGTGACGACGTCGACCGCAGGATCCGCAACGCCCGCCTGGGTTGGAACGTCGGAGGCACGAGCCTCGACGGGTGCCATCACCGCCGGCACGTCGGGGCCGGCCAGTGCCGTGGCGAAACAGATCCCGAGACCTGCGACGACGAGTGAACGGCGGATGATGCGGCGCACACGAACCATGATTCCACTTATCGACCGCGATCGACCCGGAATCAGCGAATCGCGCGTGGCGCAGTGTTTGGACGGGCGCTCTCCTACTATCTCGTGCATGGTCTCCGCCGATCCTTTCACAGCAGATTTCTGGCTCGATGTGCACGGCGTCCTGTTCGACCTCGACGGCGTGATCACCCCGACCGCTGTCGTGCACGAGAGAGCCTGGGCGGCGCTCTTCGATTGGTTCCTCGACGCACATGGCGAAGCGGCGGGCGCGGCTGACCGGCGACCGTTCAGTCCCGGCGACTACGAGGAGTATGTGGATGGCAAACCGCGCTACGACGGGGTGCGATCATTCCTCGCAAGCCGGGGTGTGATACTGCCCGAGGGAGACCCCTCCGACGCACCCGGCGCGGACACGGTCTGCGCCCTCGGCAACAGGAAGAACGAGGAGTTCAATGCGATCGTCTCGAGCGAGGGCATTGCGGCCTACCCGGGCTCCGTGGCGCTGCTCGACGCGCTCGACGCCCTCGGAGTCGCGCAGGGGATCGTGTCATCGTCGAAGAACGCCCGACCGGTGTTGAGCGGGGCGGGTCTCGGCAGTCGATTCGAGGTGGTCGTCGACGGTGTTCTCAGCGCCGATCTCGGGTTGCCCGGCAAACCGGCGCCGGATGCGTTCATGCTCGGCGCCAAACAGCTCGGCGCGGACCTGGCTGCGACCGTGGTGTTCGAGGACGCCGTGAGTGGGGTCGCCGCCGGCCGGGCCGGCGGTTTCGGACTCGTCGTCGGGGTCAACCGGGGCTCGAGCGCCGAGAACCTTCTCCGGAGTGGTGCCGACGTGGTCGTAGATGATCTGGCCGAACTGGTGGATGCGGTCAGGACTGCTGCCGAAAGGACATCATGAAGGCCAAGCAGGCACCGGCATCGCTGCCCCAGCATCGGTTCCCGACCGAACCGTGGCGGCTGGTCGAATCCGAGTACTCCACCCAGGACCTCGGTCTCACCGAGACGCTTTTTGCGCTCGGCAACGGTTTCATCGGCATGAGGGCCAATGCCGAAGAAGGCCGGGAAGCGTTCTCTCACGGCACCTTCCTCAACGGCTTCCACGAGACGTGGCGCATCACCCATGCCGAGTCGGCCTACGGGTTTGCCGAGGTGGGCCAGACGATCGTCAACGTCCCGGACGCCAAGCTCATCAAGCTGTACGTCGACGACGAACCGCTCCTGCTGGCCGATGCCGATCTGCAGTTCTACGAACGGGTTCTCGATTTCCGGACAGGAAAGCTGGTTCGTGATCTGATCTGGCGCACCCCGGCGGGTAAGCGGGTCAAGGTGAGCAGCGAACGAATGGTGTCGTTCGAGCACCGCCATCTCGCCGTCCTGTCGTTCGAGGTCACCCTTCTCGACGATTCGGCCCCGATCGTGATCTCCTCGCAGCTTCTCAATCGCCAAGACGGCGAGGACGAATACCACGTCAAATCAGCCGCACTGGGGGAAGGCCAGGATCCGCGCCGGGCCCGCAAGTTCGATCACCGCGTTCTCGAGCCCAAAGTGCAACGCCACGACGGTGATGACGTCGTTCTCGGCTATCGGTGCTCCAACAGCGGTATGACGATCGCCGCCGGCTATCGCCACCTTTTCGAAACCGAGTGCGAAAGCTCCGTCGAGACAACCGTTTCAGATGACCAGGCGAAGACGGTGTTCACGATCGAAGGGGAGCCCGGCAGACCGATCCGAATCGAGAAACTGGTCAGCTACCACGCGTCCACGGGGGTTCCTGCGCCCGAGCTGGCCGATCGTTGCCAACGCACGATGCTCCGAGCGGCCAGAACCGGCGTGAAAGCGCTCGGGCTCGAGCAGGCGGAATGGCTCGACAACTACTGGAAATACAGCGATGTGACGATCGTCGGCGACGATCCCGCCCAGCAGGCGATGCGATGGAATCTGTTCCATCTCGCTCAGGCATCCGCCCGCACCCAGGAGCAAGGCATCGCCGCCAAGGGCGTGACTGCGGACGGCTACGACGGGCACTACTTCTGGGACACCGAGGTGTACGTCGTGCCCTTCCTGGCCTACACCCAACCCGAAACGGCGCGCAAGCTTCTTCGATTCCGCTGGCAGATGCTCGACTCGGCCCGCAAGCGGGCACGGATGCTCAGCCTGTCCGGAGCGCTGTTTCCGTGGCGGACGATCAACGGCGAAGAGGCGAGCGCCTACTATGCGGCGGGGACGGCGCAGTACCACATCAACGCCGCCGTCGCGTTTGCCGTGAAGCGGTACATCGACGCCACCAACGACCGGGACTTCATGGCCCAAGAGGGCGCCGAGATACTCATCGAAACGGCACGAATGTGGGAGGACCTCGGCTTCTACTCGACCAACGGCGACAGGTCGTTCCACATCCACGGCGTCACCGGACCCGACGAGTACACCACGGTGAAGAACGACAACACGTTTACGAACATCATGGCTCGCTTCAATCTCCGCTTCGCCGCCAGTGTGTGTCGGACGATCAAGAACCAACTACCGGTGGCCTACGAAGCGCTCGAGCGCAACACCGGGATCACCGAGGCCGAACTCGAGTTCTTCGATCGAGCGGCCGACGCCATGTTCATCCCCCTCGACGAGGAGCTCGGTATCAACCCCCAGGACGATGCGTTCCTCGATCTCGAGCCGTGGGACTTCGAGCGGACTCCCGACGACAAGTACCCGCTTCTGCTGCACTTCCATCCGCTGGTCATCTACCGGTTTCAGGTTCTGAAACAGGCCGACGTCGTCCTGGCCAACTTCTTGCGAAACAGCCAGTTCTCGCTGGAGCAGAAGCGAAGGAACTTCAACTACTACGACCCGATCACAACGGGGGACAGCTCCCTGTCCGCCTGTGTGCAATCGATCATGGCGGCCGAGGTTGGACATCCCGATCTGGCCCTCGAGTACTTCCGGTCCTCGCTGTTCCTCGATCTCGCCGACACCCACCGGAATTCCTCCGATGGCGTCCACATCGCCAACGCCGGCGGAGCGTGGGCCTGCGCTGTCTACGGGTTCGGCGGTTTCTACGATCGGGGTGCTGAGAACTCAGCCAACGAGATTCAGTTCTCGCCCCGGCTGCCCGCCGAGTGGGAAGAGCTCAGCTTCTCGTTGTTCCGCCGTGGCGCGCATCTGTCGATCGTGCTCAGCCACGATGCGCTCAGCGTCACCGTCGACGGCGAGGCGGTCCAGGTGACCGTGGGAGACGTGTCACGGCTGTGCACCAAGGACGCGCCGACGATCTACACCGCGGACCCGCACTAACATCCCACCGATGCGGAACATCCGGCCGGCAGGGAGTGGACGGCCGGCGGTGTGTGGCGCATTCGTCCGGTCGCTGGTGTCCCCGCACGCTGCACTCTTGTTCATCGCCGATGCAGATCCCGGTGACTGGCCGACCTCGAGTGCATCGCGCATCGCGGACAGCCAATTGGGTCACGCGCTCGGCTGGGTCTGCGAGGTTCGTGCCAACGATGTGGTCTTGCTCGATCCGCTGGGGGAAGGAGTGCTCAGAGCGGACCTGCCTTCGCTGTCCGATGCGTGGAAGAACCAGGTCCGTGCGACCAACAGCGCTGCGGTCTTCCTCGTTCCATCCGCAGATGTCGACGTCGAGGCGACCCAGGCCGGTTCACCGGAGTGGGTCAGCGCAGTCCTCGAGGGTCACATCGGCCCGATTCGCGCCGCCACCGTTCGGACGTCGGTCAGCGACCAGCTCGGCGCTCCGCCCAAGCTCGGACGCAACGATCCGTGCCACTGCGGATCCGGCAAGAAACTCAAGAACTGTCACCGAAGATGACGATGGTGCTGCCTCGTGCTACGAACTGCAGCTGAGCATCGAGCAACCCGGCCTGCTTCGGGCCCATTCCGGCCGCTTCTCCGCCCACCGCTGGCGGTCGGGTTGCTCATCATAGGGTCGCCGCAAGACGTCGTGCACCTCCTCGAGAACCGAGTAGTCGCCCTCGGTGGCGGCGTCGATCACCACTTGGGCGATGTAGTTTCGCAGGACGTATTTGGGGTTGGCCGAGTTCATCAGATCTCGGCGGTGCTGAGGACGAGCGTCGGCGACCCGTGCCGCGTAGCGCCTCAACCATGCCGTTACACGCGCCACCGGCTCCGGAGACAGCTCGTCGGTGCGGTAGTACGCATCCAACAACTCGCTGGGGATCGCCGAGTCCGGCAGGGTGTCGAGATCCACCTGGGCGAGACGACGACAGAAGATCGTCATGTCGGTCTCGGCGGCTTGTAGTACATCGGCCAGTTCCTGGATGAGACCGTCATCGTCGACGCTGACATAGCCCAAACCGAGCTTTCGGCCCCATGACTCGCGGTGTCCAGTCGTGAACACCTCGACATAGCGATCGAGCGCTTCCTGCAGCGGAACGGCGTCGTCGATGAGCGGATACAGGGCATTCGCGAACCGGACGAGGTTCCACTGGCCGATGCCCGGCTGATTGCCGTACTGGTAGCGCTTCATGTGTGCGTCGGTGGTGTTGGGGGTCCAGCCTGGATCGAAGTCCTCCAACCAGCCGTATGGCCCGTAGTCGATGGTGATCCCGTGGACCGACAGGTTGTCGGTGTTCATCACGCCGTGAACGAAGCCGACCCGCATCCACTCCACCATCAGCGAGGCCGTGGTCTGACACACCTGGTCGAAGAACTCGACGTAGGTGTCACGGTTCGGTGACTCCGCTGATTGCAGATGACCGAAGTGGTGCCTGATCGTGTAGTCGGCCAGCCGCTGGAGGACCTCCAGCTCACCTCGGGAGGCCGGAAGCTCGAAGTTACCGAGACGAATGAACGACGGTGCGACCCGGCAGACGATGGCGCCGGGCTCGGGTTCTGGATGCCCGTCGTAGAACATGTCACGTATCACTTGCTCACCGGTCTCGACAAGACTCAGTGCTCGAGTGGTCGGGACGCCGAGAGCATGCATGGCTTCGCTGCACAGGTATTCGCGGATGCTCGACCTCAGAACCGCCCGTCCGTCGGCCCGTCGGCTGTACGGGGTCGATCCCGCCCCTTTGAGCTGAAGGGTCTGCGATATCCCCGAAGTTGTCATCAGCTCGCCCAGCGCAATCGCCCGGCCGTCGCCGAGTTGACCTGCCCAGTGACCGAACTGGTGGCCGCCGTAGTTCATGGCATGTGGATCCATTCCCGGCAGGACACGGTTGCCGGCCAGCGCCTCGACCATCGCCGGCTCCGTCATCTGTGTTGGACTCAGGCCGAGCAGTTCGGCGACCTCGGGCGAGTGAGCGACGAGTTGTGGCGACCGGACTGGGGTGGGCTTGACGCGGCTGAATGCGGCACCCTCGACCTGTCGCAGACCATTCTCCTCAACCGGGTCGGCCGGGAGTTCGGCTGTGAAGGTATTGCGCCATGGCAATGCGAGATCGACGACCGACATGTTGCAAGCCTATGAATTGTCCCCGGCGTTGGCGGAGGAACAGCCATTTGCAGGCCGTGACGAATTTCACGACGTATACTCCGGTCGCTGTGTCGCCACTCTCACCCACCTCCGTGCTCCGGGTCATCGGCTCGGGCGCAGTCATGCTCGCCATCATTTTCGGGTTCAGCTCGGTGGCCAGCGGCCAGGGCGGCGAGGAGGTGGTGATACGAGCCAATTACGTCGACGAAGAGACCGGAGAACGCGTCCCGGCTACGGGCACTGCGGTGTCGCTGGTCGACGAGAACGGTGAGGTGGTTGCGTCCGGAGAGCTCGGCGAGGACGGGTCGGTTGCGCTGATCGCTCCCGGCCCGGGAACCTACTCGGCCCAGATCGATGAGTCGACGCTCCCCGAGGGTGTTCGGCTCCGCAACGAAGGCGACAACAGCCGCGAGATCGAACTGAGGGCTGGCGAATCGCGCGGTGCGATCTTCGCGCTCGAGCAGGGCGAAGGAGGCGGTGGCGGCGGATCGGCGTTCTTCACCAACCTGATTCGGTTGTCCTTCGACGGTCTCAAGTTCGGGCTGATCATCGCCATGTGTTCGATCGGCCTGAGCCTGATCTTCGGCACGACGGGCCTGGTCAACTTCGCCCACGGCGAGCTGGTGACGTTCGGGGCGTTGATGACGCTCTGGTTCAACGGCTGGATGAATGTCATCCCGGCCGCTGCCATCGCCGTCTTCTTGACCGGCATATTCGGACTGATGAACGAACGAGTGGTGTGGCGCCCTCTGCGCAACAGAAGCACTGGTCTCATCGCCATGCTCGTGATCAGTATCGGCCTGAGCATCCTGCTGCGGTACGTCATGCTGTATTTCGCGGGCGGGAATCAGTTCTTCTACAACCAGTTCACCCCGCAGAAGGCCATCGAGTGGGGTCCGCTCCTGTTCGTTCCCCGGGATCTGTTCGTCATGGGAATCGCCCTCCTGTCGCTGGTCCTCGTCGCTTTGGCGGTGATGAAGACCCGCACGGGCAAAGCGATGCGAGCCGTGGCGGACAACCGTGACCTGGCCGAGTCGTCCGGGATCGATGTGCAGAAAGTCATCCAGACCGTCTGGATCGGCGGCGCCGGGCTGGCCGGCCTCGGTGGGGTACTGTTCGGTCTCGACCAGGGGGCGGTGTGGGACATGGGTTTCGAGCTGCTGCTGCTGATGTTCGCGGCGGTGACCCTCGGCGGGCTCGGTACCGCCTTCGGGCCTCTGCTCGGCAGCATCATCGTCGGCCTTCTCGTCAACGTGTCGACGATCCAGATCGGTGGGACGGGTCTCCCGACCGAACTGAAGAACATCGGGGCTCTACTGGTGCTCGTGGTGATCCTCCTCGTGAGACCACAGGGCATCCTCGGCCGCAGAGATCGGATCGGATAGGCCATGGACTGGGGACAGATCTTCAGCTTCGCAATCGAGTCGGCACTGGGCACCCAGGCGATGTACTTCGCTCTGGCGGCCATCGGACTGAACATCCACTTCGGCTACACCGGACTGTTGAACTTCGGCCAGGCGGGGTTCATGATCTGTGGCGCCTACGGGCTTGCCATCTCGATCGTCGAATACGATCTCCACTGGCTCATCGGCATCGTCGTCGGGTTGATCGCATCTGGGATCTTCGCCCTACTCCTGGGCATACCGACGCTGCGACTGCGGGCTGACTATCTGGCCATCGTCACGATCGCCGCGGCCGAGATCCTGCGGATCGTCGTGAGGGCCACGTCGTTGCGGGGGTTCACCGGCGGCTCCAACGGAATCAACGGTTTCACCGCAGGCTTTCAGGATGCCCGCCCAGGCTTCCTCGACGGAGGCATCGATCTCGGATTCATCTCGTTCTCCAGTCGCCAGTCATGGGTGTTGTTCCTCGGATGGATCACCGTCCTGCTCGGGGTCGGTTTCACCTACCTCCTGATCCATTCGCCGTGGGGCCGAGTTCTCAAGGCCGTACGGGAGGACGAGGACGCCGCCCGGGCACTCGGCAAGAACGCCTACAGCGTCAAGATGCAGAGCCTGGTGCTGGGCGGATTGTTCGGTGCTCTGGGCGGCATCTTCTTCGTCCTGGCCCAGGGTTCGGTCCAACCGACGCCCCAGGACTTCGGCACACCCAAGACCTTCTTCATCTGGGTGGCGATGATCCTGGGCGGGACCGGAAAGCTGTGGGGTCCAGTCATCGGTTCGGTCATCTTCTCCGGGCTGCTCGCTTTCACCGATTCGGCCCTGCGCCAGGCGGTAGCGGCGGACTATGTGCCCAAGTCGATAATCGATGGTGTGCAGGTCGGCCAGATGCGATTCATCCTGCTGGGTCTCGGCCTCATGGTCTTGATGATCTACCGACCGCAGGGAATCTTCGGCGACAAGAGGGAGCTGGCGCTCGACGCCAACTAGACGATGTCACGATTCAGCGAACTCAAAGCAGTCGACCCGTCGGTCCTCGACTCCGTGGCCCAGCAGCCCGGTGCGGCCAAACCGGATCCGGTGCTGACCGCCACGGGGATCACTCGCAGGTTCGGTGGCCTCATCGCGGTGGAGGTCGAGCACCTGGAGGTTCAGCGGGGTCTGATCACCGCACTCATCGGGCCGAATGGTGCCGGCAAGACGACGTTCTTCAACCTGATCACCGGATTCGACCTTCCCGACGACGGGACCTGGACCTTCGAGGGCAGGGAAATGGGGACGTTGCCGCCTCACAAGGTCGCCCGACAGGGGATGGTCAGGACCTTCCAGCTGACCAAGGCCCTGTCGAAGATCACCGTGATGGACAACATGAAGCTGGGAGCCCCCAACCAGAGCGGAGAGAACTTCTTCAGGGCTTTGGTTCATCCGCTGTGGCGGCAGCAGGAAGACGAGATCGAGGAGCGGGCCATCGCGCTGCTCGATCGTTTCAAGTTGAGTCACATGAGCGACGAGTTCGCCGGGACGCTCTCGGGCGGCCAACGCAAGCTTCTCGAGATGGCTCGCGCGCTCATGACCGACCCGAAACTGATCATGCTCGACGAGCCGATGGCGGGCGTGAATCCGGCGCTGACCCAGTCGCTCCTCGGACACGTCAAGTCCCTGCGGGACGAGGGTCGGACGGTGATTTTCGTCGAACACGACATGGACGTGGTCCGGGACATCAGCGACTGGGTCGTCGTCATGGCCGAAGGCATGATCATCGCCGAGGGACCTCATTCTGCGATCGGCGAGAACCAGGCGGTCGTGGACGCCTACCTCGGCACCCACCACGACAGCGCTCTCACCTTCGACGACGAAACGACCGCCAAGATGGCCGCCGAGGCGGCCGCTGGCGCCGACAGCGCCGAGGGGACAGACACATGAGCGATCGCACCGATCTCCTGATCTACGTCGACAACGTGACGGGCGGCTACATCCCCGGCGTCGACATCCTCAACGACTGTTCTCTCGAACTCAAGCCCGGGGAGCTGGTGGGCATCATCGGTCCCAACGGTGCGGGCAAATCAACGTTGCTGAAGAGCCTGTTTGGCCTGTTGAACATCCGTGAGGGCAAGGTCTGGTACGACGGCGAGGACATCACGAACCTCAAGGCGCATTCCCTCGTCGAACGCGGCATCGGCTACGTCCCGCAGAACAACAACGTCTTCCCGTCGCTCACGGTCAACGAGAACCTGGAGATGGGCTCGTATCTGCGCCCTCAGAGCTTCGCTGAGAGGTTCGAGGTCATCGCCGAGATGTTTCCGCGGCTCGCGGAGCGGCGAGAGCAACGGGCCGGAGCTCTCTCGGGCGGCGAGCGACAGATGCTGGCCATGGGCCGAGCGCTCATGATGGATCCACAGGTGATTCTTCTGGACGAACCGTCGGCGGGCCTCTCCCCCGTGCTGCAGGACCAGGTATTCGTCAGAACGAAGCAGATCAACACCACCGGTGTGAGCGTCGTGATGGTCGAACAAAACGCCAGCCGTTGTCTCCAGATCTGTGATCGCGGCTACGTACTCGACCAGGGGACCAACGCCTACACCGACACCGGGCGCAACCTGCTCACCGATCCAAAGGTGATCGAGCTGTATCTCGGAACCCTGACGAAGGCTCACTGAGCGAAACGCACGACGACGGTGCGACGCATCCGTCAGGCTGGACCGCCGCTGGCGGGCAGCACCCTGCGCCCTCAGCTTCGTTCGAGCGACAGCGAGCCGAACGACGAAGGATCGCCCGCACCGTAGAAGCGAGGACAATGTAACGATGCCCAACGATCCGGAGATCCTGGCGCCCTACGGCTGGAACTCGCGGGTCCGCGCCCTTCTGGCGGACGCGTTGGCCGCCGGCCTGGTGCCTGGTCGCGTGGTGAGGCCCGAACGTTCTGCCTGCCGGATCGTGACGCCATTCGGTGAGCAGTTCGCTGTCGGTGACCCACAGCCGGTCGCCGGGGACTGGGTAGCGGTCGCCATGGATTGCGACCCGGCGCGGATCGTATCGATCGCGCCACGGTGGTCCGCCCTGACCCGGCTCGACCCGCACGGCGACCGAGTGCAGGTACTTGTTGCCGACATCGATGTTGTGATGATTACGTGTCCGGCGGACCGGCCGAGCTTCGCCCGCGTGGAACGGGAGACCGTTCTGGCGTGGGAGAGCGGGGCGCGCCCGCTCGTCGTCGTGACGAAGTCCGACCTCGACCGAGAAGACCTGGCGGGTGTGCTCAAGCGCCGAATGGTCGGCGTCGACGTGATCACCACATCG
The DNA here is from genome assembly GCA_024638805.1 of Acidimicrobiales bacterium. Classification (GTDB taxonomy): domain Bacteria; phylum Actinomycetota; class Acidimicrobiia; order Acidimicrobiales; family SZUA-35; genus JABDIY01. The sequence continues at coordinate 19,832 of JAHEJO010000003.1, read as the reverse complement.
GTTGTTGGCGGCATCGGGATCCTCGAGATCCGAGCTCGGCTCGCACCCGACCGGACCGCAGTGATGATCGGGCCCTCGGGCGCTGGCAAGTCGACCTTGATCAACACGCTGGTCGGCGCGCCGAGGCTCGAGACCGGAACGGTCCGTGATGCGGACAAGCGCGGTCGTCACACGACCACCAGTCGGGAGCTCGTCGTGATCCCGTCGGGTGGTGTCATCATCGATACACCGGGGCTCCGAAGTCTCGGGCTCCCGACGGGAGACCTGCTTGGACTGGAGGCTACGTTCCCCGACGTGATGGCGCTGGCGGCGCGGTGTCGGTTCCGCGATTGTGCGCACGACGAAGAGCCGGAGTGTGGGGTGCGGGCGGCGGTCGAGGACGGCACGCTGGACCCGGACCGATTCGCCAGCTTCGTGAAGCTCGAACGTGAGCTGGCCTACGAGGCGAGACGGACCGACCCGGTTGCCGCGCGGCAAGAACGAGATCGATGGAAGGCGATTCGCAAGGCGTATCGGCGAGACCCGCGGCATCGGTGACCGACATCTGGCAACAGCGAGCCGAACGACAAGGCGCAGCCGAGGAGTGAGGACCGTACAACAGTTTCGGCCGGACCCCGTAGGGTCCGGCCGAGGAGAACATGAACCGGCAAGGGGAGAAAAACCGGCGTTGTTCTCTGTACTCCGCCCGCACGCCCTCGAAGGCGATTGGCGTGTCTATCCATCGGAGGTTCGCGACCGATGTTGAGAGCCCGGTTCGCATTCTTTCGGCTTCGAGATGTGACCGATCACGATCAGGACGTCCTCAGTGGCCCCGGTGCCAGCGATTAGTCTCGTTGGACCGTGGCTCGTTCTCCGAAATACGACGACGAAATGATCCTGACCGCGATGGCCGAGGAGGTGACCAACGCCGGCCTGGGCGGTGCATCGGTCAGTGGTGTCGCTGCTCGGCTGGGGGCGCCGAGTGGATCGATCTACCATCGTTTTCCGACTCGACAGCACCTCCTGGGCTCGCTGTGGGTCCGCACGGTGCGCAGCTTCCACGACAGCATCGAACGAACGCTCGATCGACCGACCGATCCGGATCTGGCGGGCCGGGTGGTGAACTCGGTGTTCGGCTGGATCGAACATGATCCGGTGGGTGCGGCCCTGCTCCTACGTTTCCGTACCGAGGATCTGATCGACAACGACTGGCCGACCGAGATACGGGTCGACATCGCAACGGAGAACCAGCGGTTGGCCGACATGATCAACCACGTTGCAGAGGTTCGGCGGATCAACCCGCTGGATGTGGTTCTGGCTCTGGTCGACTTCCCGAGCGCGGCGGCCCGTCGGGCCGGGGTATTCGACAATGACATGGTGACCGAGGCCATCCGTCACAGGACGACGACGGTGCTGGAGCTCCTTCTGGCGTCGCCCCCGGTGGGACGCTCAGCCCATGAAGAACGGATCGTCGATCTGGGGTCGTGAAGCGGCCGGGGACACGGGGGGCTCATCCTCCAGGTAGTCGCCGTAACCGGTGCGCTCGAGTTCGAGCGCCAGTTCGGGACCGCCCGAGGCCACGATCCGTCCCTGGGCCAGAACATGGACCTGGTCGGCTTTGAGTTCGTGCAGCAATCGTGGGAAGTGGGTGATGACGAGGACGCCCATCCCGCTTTCGGTCAGCTGTTCGATGCGCCGGGCAACGGTCCTGAGACCATCGACGTCGAGGCCGGAGTCGAGTTCATCGATCAGGGCGATCCGAGGATGGAGGACGCTCATCTGTATGGTCTCGGAGCGCTTCTTCTCGCCGCCGCTGAGGTCGACGTTCAAGGATCGGTCGAGCAGGGCTAGATCGAAACCGACGGCCGCCGCTTCGGTCTGCAGACGCTCGCCGAGGTCGCCGGCCGCTCCCCCGGACGCACCGATCGCGGCTGCCAACATGTCCTCGAGGCTGACGCCGGGCACTTCTGTGGGCGCTTGCATTGCGTAGAAGAGACCGGCTTGGGCGCGTTCCCATGTCTCCAGCGCCAGGAGTTCTCGGCCGTCGAGTCGCATCGAGCCGCTTGCGACGTCATAACCAGCTCGGCCCATGACGGCGTTGGACAGCGTGCTCTTGCCCGCTCCGTTCGGCCCCATCACAGCATGTACCTCTCCGGAGCGGACCGTCAGCGAGACCCCCGACAGGATTGTCTTGCCACCGACTCGTACGGCAAGCTGGTCGATGACGAGTTCGCTCATGATGTCCCCTGCTCGACTGTCACGGTGACCACACCGTCGACAACTTGGGCGTCGTAGGTCGGAACAGGTTTCGTTGCCGGGAGGCATGTAGGGGCCCCATCGAGCACGCTGAACGTCGATCCGTGTTTCCAGCACTCGATGGTGTGCTCGTCGGCATCGACTTCTCCCTCGGCGAGGGAGAAGTCGGCGTGGCTGCATTCGTCGCCGATCACGTACAGATCATCGCCGATCCGGATGACCGCCAGCCGGTGGCCTTCGATTTCGACCTTCACCGCCGAATCGACGCCCAGTTCATCGAAGGGCATGAGTCGCAGGGTCGTCGTTGTCATCGGCTGGCCAGTCGATGGTCGAGTTTGTCGGAGATCAACGCACGCGCAATCCTCGCCGCCGGCACAACGGGCATGCGCCGAAGGGCTTCTTCGAAGAATCCTGCGACTATCAGCCGGTCGGCGATCGTCGGCGGAACTCCCCGCGAATGGAGATAGAACCGCTGGTCCGGATCAACCGGGCTGACCGTGCTGGCGTGGCTGCACCGCACATCGTTGTTCTCGATCTCGAGATTCGGAACGCTCCAGGCCCACGCATCCTCTCCGAGCTTGACGTTGCGGTTGGTCTGGAAGGCGTTGGATCCGGCACCTTCGGGATGGATGTGGATCATTCCGGTGTACACCGAACCCGCTTCGTCGTCGACCGTACCTTTGAAGAGAAGGTCGCTGATCGTGTCGGGGGCGGCGTGCTGTTGAAACGTCCGGTAGTCGAGGATCTGGTTCCCGTCGCAGAAGTAGGCGCCGATCAACTCGCCTTTGGCTCCGCGCCCATTGAGGGAGGTGTCGGTTCTGAGCCGACCGTAGCGACCGCCGAAGGCGAGCAGCCCACTGGACAGGGTGGCGTGCTCTGCGACGTTGCTGATCATTCGCCCGACCTGCCAGGAGGTGTGCTGAAGGTCCTGCAAGTAGGTGTGGCGGAGGTGGGCCCCGGCTCCGAGGTCGAACACGGTCATCGGGACGGCGAGGCCGCCCCCCTCAGAGGTCTGGTATTCGAAGACGGTAGCCTCGGAATCGGACCCGAGGCGCACCTGGAGACCGATGAAACCGGCAGCGTCGGCCGTCAGGTGACTCCGGATCAGAATGGGATCCGTGACCACCAGGTCGGGGCTGATCTCGATGCACACCCCATCGGGAGCGAAGGCGGTGTAGAGGTGATCGAAGAAGTTCGGGGGCTCCTCGAGTGCGGGAACCGAAACCGGTTCGGCAGAGATGTTCAGCCCCTTGGCACGCCAGCCATCTGCGACATCGATCGAGGTCACGAATCCGTCGACGACGGTGACGGTTGCGGCAACCGTGATCCCGGCCACCTCCTCGTCGTAGTGTGCCGGGGCCGGAATCGGGTGTTCCGGTGCTGCGGTGACCGGTCGGAGACCATCGAGGTCGAGTTCAGCGACCGGGCTGTATCGCCACACCTCGGCGGAGGTGTCGGGCAGGCCGGTCTCGACCGCGGCACGCGCGGCGGACGCACGGGCCGGGTCAGCGCCTAGTTCGGCTGCTCGATCACCGGTGAATGGAAAGCTCACGAGCTCAAAACTACCGCCCACCTGGTCCGGAGGGGCCAGCCGAGCCGTGGTCAAAACGGCGATGAGCCGTCGCCGGTGGCGACCGGGAGCCCTTCGGTCGTCGACCAACCCGACCACGAACCGACGTAGAGTCGCCCCGCTCCGAGTCCCGAATGCTCAGCTGCGAGCAGGTTCACACAAGCGGTGACACCCGAACCGCAGTACACGATGGGGCCATCGTCCAACGATGGGACCCCGATCGAGAGGAAGGCGCCGGTGATCTCATCGGCCGACCGGAGACGCCCAGCCGGCTCGAAGTGTCGGACGAACGGCAGATTCACCGCTCCCGGTATGTGCCCGGCGACGGCATCGATCGGTTCGATCTCGCCTCGAAATCGCTCGGCGGATCGCGAGTCGATCACCGGTAGCCCCTGATCGATCGCCGACCGCACGTCGTCGGCATCGGCGAGCAGACCACGAGGCCACGGCCGGACGCGACGTTCGACCGGGCCCAGGGAGACCGGACCGTGATCGAGGGGACCTTCCCACGCGGCGCTGCCCCCGTCGAGGAGAGCCGCATCATCGCCGAGTGCGCGAAGCATCCACACCAGGCGGGCTGCTAGTGCGCCGTTCGCATCGTCGTAGGCAACGATGCCGGCGTCGCCAGCGATTCCGAGTCTGGCGAGGGTGTCGGCGAACGCCTCCGGTGTCGGCAGAGGGTGGCGCCCGAGTTGAGCTGCAGCCGGCGCGGCCAGGTCGCGGTCGAGATCGACCAGCCGCGCCCCCGGCAGGTGCGCCTCTTCGAACCGGCGTCGAGCCAGATCGGGTTCGGCCAGCATCCGAACGTCGCAGATCACGACGTCGTCGGCGTTGTCCGCCAACCAGCTGGGAGAGACCACCGGTGGCAGTCGATGATCGGACATGCGCTGCACAGTAGCCAACGGGAACAGCTCCCCGTCCCCGGCGTCGCTTCCGCTGGGCTCAGCCCCGACGACTAGCCTTCTCGATCATGAAGCTCTCGATGATGATCAGCTACTCAGGAGATTTCAAGGCCGACGTCAACAAGGTCCAGGATCTCGAGAGGGCAGGACTCGACCTGGTCTGGGTTCCCGAGGCATACAGCTTCGACTCGGTCAGCCAGATGGGCTACCTTGCCGCCTCCACCAGCACCATCGAGATCGGTGCCGGGATCCTCAACGTCTACAGCCGAACCGCGGCCTGCCTTGCGCAGACCGCTGCCGGCCTCGACTTCGTGTCCGACGGGCGTTTCGTCCTGGGCCTCGGCGCGTCGGGACCTCAGGTCATCGAAGGTTTCCACGGCGTCGCGTACGACAAGCCGATGCCGAGGATTCGCGACTGCATCAATGTCATCCGTATCGCACTCCGGCGCGAGAAGCTGGAGTACGACGGGCCGACGATGACCATTCCGCTGCCTGCCGAGCAGGGCACCGGTCTCGGGAAGCCTCTCAAGCTGATCAATCATCCCGTCCGTGATTCGGTTCCGATCTTCTGGGCGAGTCTCATGGGTCTGAGCGTGAAGGCAACGGCCCGCCACGCCGACGGCTGGCTCCCCACACTGTTCGATCCGACGAAGTACCAGAAGGTATGGGGCGTGGACGTTGCTGCCGGCCTGGCCCGGCGCGATCCCTCCCTGGGACCGCTGCAGATCTCTGCCGGCGGCCTGGCGGCGATCGGCGAGGAGTACACCGGCACGGCGCGTACCGAGGTGCTCGACCTCGCCCGTGATTCGGTCGCCCTCTACGTGGGTGGAATGGGAGCGCGCGAGAAGAACTTCTACAACACGGTCTTCCAACGCTACGGCTACGAGGAAGAGGCCCGAGAGATCCAGGACCTGTACCTCTCGGGGAACAAGAAGGCGGCGGCAGAAGCGATCCCCACAGAGTTCCTGGAGAACTCCAACCTGGTCGGCCCTCCCGGTCGGGTGAAGGACCAGATCGCCTCCTTCGCCGAGGCCGGCGTCACCCACCTCTCGGTTCATCCGACCGGCGACGCACTCCAGACGATCGAACGGTTGAAGAGCCTCCTGTAGAGCCGTTCAGCCGTTGCGCCGCTCGGCTACTGTGTCAGCTCAGCGCGCGGGTGGACTCGAGAGCGACGAGAATCATATGGTCGAGGGTTTCCTGCCGCTCCTCGACGGTCATCCTCTCGCCGGTGATGAGTTGATCGCTGACCGTAACAAGCGTCAACGCTGCCTTCCGACGTTCGATCGCCACGCCGTACAGTGCGGCCGCTTCCATCTCGACGGCAAGAAACCCGGCGCCGGCCAGTCGCTCGTTTTCGGCCGGATCGGGGTGGTAGAAGTAGTCGCTGGTGAAGATCCGCCCGACCACCGCATCGATCCCGGCGCTCGCGGCGGCATCCACCGCGGCGCGCATCATGGAGAAGTCGGCGGTGGCGGCGTAGTCGTGTCCGCCGGCCCTGACCCGATTGACGTTGCTGTCGGTGCCGGCGCCGCTCGCAATGATGAGCGTGCGGAGCCCGAGATCGGGCTGGATCGCCCCGCACGATCCGACCCTCATGATCCGTTCGACCCCGAATGAGTCGAAGAGTTCCGAAGCGTAGATCTGTATGGACGGCACCCCCATCCCGGAACCCTGGATGCTGACCGCCACACCCTTGTAGGTTCCGGTGAAGCCAAGCATGTTCCTGACCTCGTTGACCTGGCGCGCATCGTCGAGGTACCGCTCTGCGATCATCTTGGCCCGTAGTGGATCCCCGGGCATCAGCACGGTCTGGGCAAAGTCACCGTGCTCCGCTGCGATGTGCGGTGTCGCCATGGAGTCCGACCTTAGCCGTGACACAATGGCAGGTGTGCCGATGCGAAGTGATTGTAAGCACTATCAGACGCGCACCTATCCGACCGGTGACACCGTACGGAAATGCGCTCTCGATCTCGCCCCGAAAGCACCGTGGGAGTGCCCTGCGGACTGCCCCAAGTTCGAGCGACGATTGGCCGATGTCGCCTGGAACCACGGCTCGTTGGTGACACCGAGGACCCCTCCGGCGCCCGAGGGTGTCAGCGACGACGAATCGATCGGTGCTCTGCTCGATGCGGCCGAGGACATCATCAACGCCGCCGGACCGGAGATACGAGCCGAGGTCGAAGAGGAACAAGCTTCACGGGAGGGTCGCTTGCGGATGGGCCGATGGTGGCCGTTTCGCAAGTTCGGGCGCTGAGCAGCGCCCGGTTTGACACCTCTCAGCCGACCGACCCTTCCATCTGGAGTTCGATCAGCCGACTCCACTCCACCGCATACTCCATCGGCAGGGTCCGGGTCACTGGCTCGATGAAGCCGTTGACGACCATGCCGATCGCCTGCTCCTCCGACAGACCCCGGCTCATCAGGTAGAAGAGCTGGTCGTCGGCAACCTTGGAAACGGTTGCCTCGTGGCCGATCTGGGCGTCGCGGGTACCGATCTCCATGTACGGGTAGGTGTCGGACACCGAGTGGTCATCGAGTATCAGGGCATCGCACTGCACGTGGCTCTTGCAACCGTAGGCATCCTCTTCGACCCGAACCAGACCGCGGTAGGAGGACCGTCCGCCGTCTTTGCTGATCGACTTGGACACGATCTTGCTGGACGTCTCGGGGGCGGCGTGGACCATCTTGGCGCCGGTGTCCTGGTGCTGACCGGCACCGGCGTATGCGACGCTGAGCACTTCGCCGGTGGCCCTGGGTCCAGCCAGCCACACCGCAGGGTACTTCTGGGTCAGGCGCGAGCCGATGTTGCCGTCGATCCACTCCATGTGGCCCTCGGCTTCGACGTAGGCGCGTTTGGTGACCAGGTTGAACACGTTGTTCGACCAGTTCTGGATCGTCGTGTAGGTCACGTGAGCGCTCGGCTTCACAACGATTTCGACGACCGCTGAGTGAAGGGAGTCGCTGGTGTACACCGGCGCCGAGCAGCCTTCGATGTAGTGAACCTTCGAGCCCTCGTCGGCGATGATGAGCGTTCGTTCGAATTGGCCCATGTTCTCGGCGTTGATACGGAAGTAGGCCTGGAGCGGCATTGCCACCTCGACGCCGGGCGGGACGTAGATGAACGAGCCCCCGGACCACACCGCGGTGTTGAGCGACGAGAATTTGTTGTCGTTGGCGGGGATGATCTTCCCGAAATACTGCTTCACGAGTTCGGGGTGTTCCCGCAAGGCGGTGTCCATGTCAGTGAAGATGACACCCTGGCGCTCCAGATCCTCGCGGTTTCTGTGGAAGACAACCTCTGACTCGTACTGGGCGGTCACGCCGGCCAGGTACTTCCGCTCCGCCTCCGGGATACCGAGCTTTTCGTAGGTGTCCTTGATGGCGTCGGGCAGCTCGTCCCATTGATCGACCTGACCTTCGGTGGGTTTGATGTAGTAGAAGATGTCGTCGAAGTAGATCTGGGACATGTCGCCGCCCCAGGTCGGCATGGGACGCTTCTCGAAATGGCGCAGCGCCTTCAGCCGCCGCTTGAGCATCCAGTCGGGCTCGCCCTTCATCCACGACATCTCATTCACGATGTCGGTGTTGAGACCCCGCTTGGGTTTGAATATGTAGTCTTCGGCATCGCTCCAACCAAGCTTGTACTTGCCGAGATCGAGGTTGTCACTTGTCACCGTCATCGAGGGCACTCCTAGTCGGACAGACGAATTTCTCCTATTCATATTGTAACAATCGACCCGACGGTATGGGAGGTCCGGCCGATCAATCGAGCCGGCGCAGCCCCCGGCGGTAGACCTCGACGCGCTCGATGTAGGCGTCGGCGCTCGTACGAATGAGATCGGGGCTGGCGGCGTCGGGACGGATCTTGGCCGGAACCCCCAGGGCCAGGGCCCCCGATGGCACCTCAGTGTCATTGGTAACCACCGCGTTGGCGCCAACGAGCGACCACGACCGCACGATCGCTCGGTGCAGGACGATCGCTCCGTTGCCGACCAGCGCGTGATCCTCGATCGTGCACCCCTCCAGATGAACGATGTGCCCGATCGTGCAGTGGTTGCCGATCGTCGTCGGATGCTCCCGAACCGTGTGCACGACCGTGCCATCCTGGATCGAACTTCGTCTTCCGACGTAGATCGGCCCTTCGTCTCCCCGGAGAACCGCCTGCGGCCAGACCGACGATTGCGCGCCGATGCGTACATCGCCGATGATCGTGGCGTCGGGGTGAACGAAAGCGTCGGAAGAGATCGTGGGCTCGACATCGCCGAGCGCATAAATGGGCATATGGCGAGCCTAGGGCGTGTTGACGATCCGTTCCGGACCGAGGCAATCCGGAGTGACGCGCTGGCAACCGGAGCTAGACGCCGGTCCCGAGGCGAATGTCGAGCACGAGCGCGCCGACGCTCAAGACGACCAGCGCTGCGATGGTCAAGTAGGCCAGAAACTCAAGTCGGGCGACGTTGACCGTCACCGAGGTGTCCCGTTGGACAACCTGACGAAACTTCTCGGCGACGGCGACCGCGGCGTGGGCTCCATCGAGCGGTGGAAGCGGCAGGAGGTTCACAGTTCCAATCGCCGTACTGAGGATCGCGAACCATCTCAGGCTCATGACGATGCCGTTGTCCACGGCCCAACCGGAGATCTCGGCCTGGGCGACCGGGGACAGGAAACGGACCGGCACCTCGGTGCCGCCGGTCGTGTCGAACACCGCACCGACATAGGCGGTCACACTCGTCGCCCAGGTCCAGAGGGCATCACCCGTTCCGACCACCACGCTCCACATGTCGAGGAAACCGCTCGACCACACGATCTGGCCGGACTCGAGCGCATTGGCAACGGTGAAGGCGATGACCGCAGTGACCAGGTTGGTGAACGGCCCGGCCAGAATCGTCGAGAGCCGACCGGCGTGACTGGCCGATCGGTAGGTGACGGATTCCTCGATACCGACGGGCAGGTCCGATGTCGGTGTCATCCCCCAGAGTTTGACGTACCCGCCGAGGAACACGGCCTTCACGCCGTAGCGGCAGCCGTTCAGATCCATGCCGATGATCTCGGGACCGAATCCCCAGAAGAACTCGGTGGGCCGCATGCCGCTTCGCCGAGCGAAGAACCAGTGACCTCCTTCGTGGACCAGAATGATGACCGCCAGGAACAGCAGAAGCCAGAGACCGCTTCGTGCCCAGAGGCTCATCGCCACCAGCGCGGCCAGCGTGGCCAGCGCCCAAAACGGAGAAGCCCGAAACGAGGAGACACCGGGAGCGGGGGCGGGAACGGAGGCAGAAGACACAGGTATCACACTCGAACAGACGACGACAGAAGAACAACACGACAAACCGACGATCCACTCGCCAGCAAACCCATCTCACCATCCCCAACCGGTGCCGGAAAGCTCTCCGGGTGGAATCGCCCAGCGGTTCGAACGGATCTAAGGCGCTGGAAACGGGCGAGCCGTCGCGGTCAGCCGGCGGCCCCGAATGTGCCGTATCGGCCCTGGTAGAACACCATCGGGTCGATCGATTCGACCGTGTCGAGTTTCAGCACCCGTCCGACGTACAGATCGTGATCACCCACGGTGATCGTGTCGTCGAGGGCACAGTCGATGTAGGCGTGAATCCCCGCGAACATCGGAGATCCCGAGCCGGGCGACGGGCTCCACTGCCAGCCCGAGAATTTGTCCCCAGCTTTGGACGCCATCGTCCCACACAGCTCCAACTGATCATGGGCGAGCACGTTGACGCAGAACGATCCAGCCTCTTGGAGCCCGGGTGCGCTGGTGCTCTCGTTGCCGAGGAAGAACCCGACGAGCGGCGGGTCCAGCGAGATCGAGACGAACGAACCGATCGCCACACCTACCGGAGTATTCCCCACCGCTGCGGTCACGATCGTGACCCCGGTCGGGAAGTGGCCCAGGACGCGACGGAAGTCTGCGGGCTCGACCGGTGATTCGAAGAAACGGCTCGTCATTCGGACGAGGGTAGTCAGCCCGATGTGAGCTGCAAGCCCTCGTAGGCCGCGATCACCTCTATCCCCTGGGCCGCAGCACGCTTGCCAACCGATTCTTCCGTGGCCAGCACCCACTCATCGGAGTGGGACGGGTCGTGGTGGAACAGAACCAGGCGGCGGGCGTTTGCCTGCCGGGCCACTTCGAGCGCATATTCCGGAGTCGAGTGACCCCAGTCGTTTCGCTCGTCGAACTCGGCGCTCGAGTACTGGGCATCGTGGATGAGGATGTCGACATCGCGGCAGAGGTCGATGACCTCGGCTGGGACGTCGGAGCCGTCCGAAGGTTGTTGGTGGTCGCTGACGTAGGCGACCGAACCGATCGAGTTCTGGATGCGGTATCCGTTGGTCACCCCGCAATGCGGTACCGATGCCGAGGTGATCGTGCACGAACCGGCATCGATGGGTTGCACGCCATCGGTCTCGACGAACTCGACCGTTCCGGGAAGCAGGCTCAAGCTGACCGGGAACAGAGGTGGCTGCACGAAGCGAGCCACCTCGGCCTGCAGGGTGCTGCCTTCCTGGGGTGGCCCGATCAGTCGGAGTCTGGCGTCGGGATGCAGGAGCGGTCGGAAGAACGGGATGCCCTGCACATGATCCCAGTGGAGGTGGGTGACCAGGGCTGTGCCCTCGAACGCCGTGACGCCACCCGCCTCGAGTTCGGCACCGTAGTAGCGGACCCCCGTTCCCAGATCGAGGAGGATCGGCTCTTCGTTGTCGACCTGCACGAGAACACATGCGGTGTTGCCACCGATCCCCCGGGTGGACTCACATGAGCACGGCGTCGATCCGCGGACGCCGTAGAAGTGAATGTTCAGCACCTCGACCCCCCCGTGATCCTCGTGCGGTCCTTCACTCACCGAACCTAGGCGATCGGACCGATGATCGGGGAAAGATGTGAACAAGATCTCACCAACGGTCACATCGACTGCACGGGTTCTGGATGGTCACTAACGTTGAAGCCATGACCGGTGGCCCTGCTCTTCCCGACGCAGGGTTCGTTGCCGTCGTCAAACGGGACTGCCCCACGTGCGAGATGGTCGCGCCGGTCCTACGCGAGATCCTCGGATCGGGCACACCACTGGTGGTGTACGTGCAGGACGATCCCTCGTTTCCGGACCTCGGTCCGGCAGCTCCGATCGACGACTCCGATCTCAGTTTCTCGTGGCACCACGACATCGACACGGTCCCCACCCTGATCGAAGTGCGCGAGGGAGCCGAGGTTCGTCGCACAATCGGCTGGTCCCGTTCGGACTGGCAGGCGTTCACCCAGCTATCCAACCTCGGCGCCGGCCTGCCCGAAATGCGGCCGGGTTGCGGTTCGCTCTCGGTCGATCCACTACGGGTGGATGAGCTCGAGGCCCGCTTCCGCGGTTCCACGCTTTCGTCGCGCCGAGTCGAGTTCGGCTCGATGGAGGACGAATTCGAGGCCGTCTTCGATCGTGGCTGGACCGACGGGCTCCCGGTGATCCCGCCGACCGAGGCGAGGGTGCTTCGGATGCTCGCCGGCACGACGAGAGCCCCCGAGGAGATCGTGGCGATCGTCCCGCCCAACCTGGTCGACGTGTCGGTCGAGCAGGTGGCCATCAATGCGGTGATGGCGGGGTGCCGACCTGAGTACCTCCCCGTCGTGCTGGCCGCCGTCGAGGCCGCTTGTACCGACGAGTTCAACATGCACGGCCTTCTCGCGACAACCTATTTCAGCGGTCCGATCATCGTCGTGAACGGCCCGGTCACCGCCCGCATCGGCATGAACTCGGGCCTCAACGCGTTCGGTCAGGGAAACCGAGCCAACACGACGATCGGCCGGGCCCTCCAGTTGATCGTCCGCAACATAGGCGGTGGCAGCGCCGGTGACGTCGACATGGCGATGCACGGCTCTCCCGGCAAGCTCAGCTTCTGTTTCGCCGAGCGCGAGCACGATTCACCCTTCACCTCGCTGGCGGTGTCCCGTGGTCTCGGGCCAGACGATGACGCCGTCACATTGTTTGCCGGCCAGGGTCCAACCCCGATCGTGGATCAGCTCTCGCGGGACCCGATGTCGCTGGCTCGAAGCTTCGCACTGGTTCTCAGAGCGGCCCACCACCCCAAGCTGGTGATCGGCATGGACGCGATGCTGGTCGTATCACCCGAGCACGGGCGGGTGTTCGCCGATGCCGGATGGGACCGGGAACGGCTGGAAAGCGAGCTAGCCGATCTCCTGATGATCCCGGCGGACGAACTCCTTCGGGGTGCCGCCTTTGTCGACGAAGGCAGCATCGACGACGACTCGGCCGGTCCGTTGCCGAAATTCCGCGCCGGCGGGATGCCGATTGTCCACGCCGGCGGTGACGCGGGGCTTTTCTCATCGGTGCTGACCGGCTGGGTCGGCGGTCCGAAAGGCAGTGAACTGGTGACACGCAGGATCCATCCATGACAGGAGTACCCCCATGACCACCGTTCTCGACCCGACCGCAGGCCGGCTGGCCGAAGGTGTACAACCGGCGGAACGCCATCGCTCGCTCGATGGCAAGGTTGTCGGCCTCCTCGACATCAGCAAACCACGCGGCGACGTCTTTCTCGACCAGCTCCAGCTCGAGCTCGAAGGGCGCGGACTGCAGGTGCGCAGATTCACCAAACCGACATTCGCCAAACCTGCGCCCGTCGACCTTCGCCAGGAGATTGCCGCCAACTGCGATGCGGTCATCGAAGCCCTTGCCGATTGAGGCAGCTGCACGTCGTGCAGTGTGCACGACATCGCCGATCTGGAACGCCGTGGCGTCCCCGGGGTGTATGTGGCCAGCGCTGTCTTCGAACACGCTGCGGACGCCCAGGGCAGCGCCATCGGGTTTCACCCGGGCCGGGTGTTCGTCCCGCATCCCATTCAGGATCGCACCGACGACGAGATGTCACGGATCGCGTCGGATTCGGTCGACTCGATCGTGGCTCAGCTGATGGCGACCGACCGTTGACCCCGCGTCGTCACGGCAGTTCGAAGCCAGCCTCGTTTCTGCGGGCCAGGCCGTCGGCGACCAGCGTGGCTGCAACCTTGAGCGAACGCTCGGCGTCGTCGGGCCACCCCATTACCGTCGGCACACTGCCCATCGGCACTGGGCCGGCCCGCAGGCCGCTCAGAAGGCGCCCTCTCCCCTGCCGGTCCGAACCGGCGAAACGCGATTGAGGGCGCGATACCGACGCGGAACGATGGGCCGGATCCGGCCCCGCACAACCGGACCTGAACCACTCACAGGCGCCCCGCAACGGGCACTCTTCACACCGCGGTTCGGTCCGACACATGAGTGCGCCCAGTTCCATCATTGCCTGGTTCCAGATCCATGCCCGATCCCGAGGAACCAGCGACTCCGCGGTTCGTTGAGCCTCGATGGGGGTCAACCGCCGGCGATGACAGCGAGCCAGAACCCGACCGATGTTGGTGTCGACGACGGCATCAGCCCGCTCGAAGGCAAAGACGCGCACCGCTCTTGCCGTATACGGTCCGACACCGGGCAGATCGAGCAGATCGCCGAGCTCGTCGGGCACCTGCCCGCCATGGCTCACATCGATTGTCACCGCGGCGCGGTGCAAATTCACCGCTCGTCGGTTGTAGCCGAGACCCGACCACAGGGCGATGACGTCGGCGACGGGCGATCGAGCCAGCGCCACCGGGGTCGGGAATCGTGCGAGGAACTGTGTATACCGTTCGACGACCCGGTCGACCTGGGTCTGCTGGAGCATGAACTCGCTGACGAGAATCGCCCACGGGTCGCGGGTGCGCCGCCAGGGCAGATCCCGGCCCGAGCGGGAGAACCAGTCGAGCAAGGCTCCCTGCAGATCTCCACTCATGGACCCGATCTCGACCGGGCCACCGCTTTGGCCTCCCACGAATGAACAGCCTACGTTTGTCTTCGTATGGGACGCGCCAACATCATCATTCCAGAACCTGATCTCACCGCCGCGGTCGATGTCCTCGACGTCGCCGGCTCGGTCGTGAACACTGCCATCGCCAAACTGGCGACCGAAGGTGCTGTCGACGACGACCAGGTACTCGCCTACGACGTCGGTCACGCCGCTGCGGCTATCGAGACGGCGCGGTCGATGATCGACTACGGGGCGAAGGGTACGGTCGAGGGACAACTGACGTGCGTTTTCGTTGCGGACGTGGTCGCCGAGATGGGAGCCGCGTTGTTCGGTCGCGAGTCGCTGTGGGGCGCCGACCTGGGCGGTCTCGATTCCACCAGGGCATTCGTCGCCGAATGGCGCGATCCCAGGGTCCTGTCGGAGCTGGCCTATCAGGACGGAGATCGCCATCTGGACCCGGATTTCGAGCTGGTTCAGGACACGTTCCGTCGTTTCGCCGCCGATCGGGTGGCACCCCTGGCGGAGCACATCCACCGCGATAACGCCGACATCCCCGAGGAACTGATCGACGGGCTCGCCGAGATGGGCCTTTTCGGTCTCAGCATCCCCGAGGAGCACGGCGGCTTCGCATCGGGTGGTGAAGGCGACTACTTCGGCATGATCATCGCCACCGAAGAGCTGAGCAAGGCATCCCTGTGCGCCGCTGGTTCGTTGATCACGCGGCCTGAGATCCTCGCCCGCGCTCTGGAAGCCGGGGGCACCGATGAGCAGAAGGCCACGTGGCTGCCCCAGCTGGCCATGGGCGAGAAACTCAACGCCATCGCCGTGACCGAGCCGGACTACGGCAGCGACGTCGCCGGCATCAAGGTGACCGCCACCGAAGCCTCGGGTCCCGACGGCGAACCCGGCTATGCGATCAACGGCGTGAAGACGTGGTGCACGTTCGCCGCCCGGGCTGACGTTCTGATGGTGTTGGCCAGGACCGAATCCGACAGGTCTCTCGGTCATCGCGGCCTGTCGATCCTGGTCGTCCCCAAGGAACGGGGTGACTCCGAAGGCTTCGAGCTCCACCAGGACGGCGGCGGCAAGATGGAGGGGCGCCCCATCGACACGATCGGCTATCGGGGCATGCACTCCTACGAGGTGGCCTTCGATAGTTGGTGGGTGCCTTCGGAGAACCTCATCGGTATGGACGACGGTCGAGGCAAGGGTTTCTACTACCAGATGGCCGGCTTCGAGAACGGTCGCATCCAGACCGCAGCACGGGCGGTCGGTGTCATGCAAGCGGCCTACGAAGCGGCCAAGGACTACGCGGAGAATCGCGTGGTCTTCGGTCAGCCGATCAGCGAGTACCAGTTGACCAGAGCAAAGCTGACGAGGATGGCGGCGATCATCCAGGCCTCACGCCAGTTCTCCTATCAGGTTGGTCGCCTGATGGCCAAGGGCGAGGGCAAGATGGAGGCCAGCATGATCAAGGCCTTCGTCTGCAAAGCCAGCGAGTGGGTGACCCGAGAGGCGATGCAGATCCACGGCGGCATGGGTTATGCCGAGGAGTACGACGTCAGCCGGTATTTCGTCGATGCTCGTGTCCTCAGTATCTTCGAAGGCGCCGACGAGACCCTCACGCTGAAGGTGATCACTCGTACCCTCGTCAACCAGGCCAAGCAGAGCTGAAGTGGACGCATGACTAGAAGGCGAGCTGCCGACTCGCCAGGTCTCTCATGATTTCTTCACTGCCACCGCCGATCGCCTGCACCCGGACTTCGCGGTAGAGCCTCTCGACGGTATCGCCCCGCAGGTAGCTGGCACCGCCGAGGATCTGGGCCGCCTCACGGGCACAGAATTCGAAGGTGAGCGTCGCATCGACCTTGGCCTCAGAGATCTCGACGACCGGGTCGTCGCCCTGGTTCAGGCGCCAGCTGAGCAGCTCGAGCCAGGCTTGGCAGGCGTTGATCCGCCGATCCATTTCGACCAGCTTGTGGCGGATCACCTGGTGGTCAGCAAGACGTTTGCCGAACGTGTGGCGCTCGCGGGCCCAGGCCAGAGCCTCTTCGTAGCAGACCCTGGCAAAGGCAACCGACTGTGTTGCCAGGTCGATGCGCTCGGCGTTGAAGTTGTTCACGATGTAGCCGAAGCCGGCGTTCTCCACGCCGAGGAGGTGGTCGGCGCTGACGCGCAGATCATCGAAATAGAGGGTTGCGGTGTCCGATGCCAGCCATCCCATCTTGTCGAGCTTGGTCCGCTCGAGACCGGGGCTGTCACCGGGAATCACGATCATCGAGATCCCGGCAGGGCCTTCACCACCGGTGCGTACCGCGGTCGTGAACCAGTCGGCGCGCATCCCTGAGGTGATGAAGGTCTTGGATCCGTTGATCACGTAATGATCGCCGTCGCGTTTGGCAGTGGTCTTGATTCGTGCGACATCGGAGCCACCTGAGGGTTCGGTGATCGCCAAGGCGCCGATGTGCTGACCCGACATGCAGGGCGGGAGCACCCTGGACTTGAGCTCGTGGCTGCCGAACTTCTCGACCGGCGGTAGACCGATGTAGTTGCTCAGCATCCCTGCGACGACGCCGCCGGAGCCGGATCGGGCAAGTTCCTGCATGATCACGAGACGGAGCAAGGCGTCTCGCTGGCCATGGCCGCCGTACTCGGCTGAGAAACCATCGCCGAACAATTCGATAGCGCCCGCCTTGGCGTAGAGCTCCCGGGGAAACTCCCCGGCTTCGTCCCATTCGTGGACGTGGGGGGTGATCTCCCGCGAAACGAACTCCCGGAGCATCGACCGGTAAGCCTCATGGTCTTCGGTGAAGAACGGAGTCGAAACGTGGGGTTGGGCCATGCGACGATTGTTGCACTTCGATTTGCCGGCGAGGTAACCACCACCGATCGTTTTGCGGCAAGAAGTTCGCGACCTCAGCCGTATTTGCGCTACCCTCGCCCGCCGTGGGTTACGCGCCCGGGGAGCTCGTCCTCAACTCGATTCACGGCAAGGGTCATCCCTTGAGGGACTGGCTCACGTCGTACCCACTGCTTGTCGTCTCTCTCGATCCCTATACCCACGAGAGTGCCTGGATCATCGAGACCGCTGGCCGCTTTCTGGAGCATTTCACCCCGGCGAATGTGCGGACGTGCTGGCTGTGCACCGCAGATGCCGAAGGCAGCGCACAGTTCCTCGGACCGTGGTCCGACGAGTTCCTCACCTTCACCGACCATGACCGCGCCATCGTTGGCGCGCTCGGCATCGATCGTCTTCCCAGCCTGACGGTGATCTACCCCGATCTGTCGTTTGCCACCGCATCGGGTTGGGATCCGACGGCGTGGCGCGAGATCACTGCGTACCTCGCCCGCACTCTGCGCTGGAGTCGACCGATCGTTCCTCGCCCGGGTGATCCGCTTCCGTTCGAGGGCACGCCGATCGCGGGCTGAGCCTCGGATCGCTCCAGGCCTGAACGCACCGGGCCTGGACTGGGCAGCGTGGCCGAATCCTGCTGGCTTCGGCCAGGCCGGTGGGGTGCGGCCGGCGCCCCGCCGCGGAGCTCCAACCGCACCCCGATCGTTGGCCGGAGCGAAAAGGTCCGCCTCGAGTTGTGTACCTGCGAACACTAGCCCGCCGTGACAGTGCCCTCCAGAACGGTTGTCCCCCAAAGGAACCAAACTCGCGTCTGCCTCGAAGGGTCCGGTCGATGGGTGGGCGCGGGGGTGCGCCAGCCTGTCCCCGTACACGGGCGACGCGCCGGATGAGGTGCCTACAGAGGACGAATACTACGGAGGTCAGTCGAGGGGACCCGGACCACTCCGCCTGCGCATTGCACGCTCACACCCTTGGGCCCTGCCGCAAGAATCGTGCCGGTGATCACTCCGTGGCCGGTGTGAACTCGAGAGTTCCTGCCCAGCAAACGGGTGGGATCCACAGGGGAAAACATGTATGCACCTTTCGAGACCGCGCTCCGTTGAGCGGTCACTCCCCCACACTACGACACGTCGGGTGTCTCACATAAGCACATCAGCAAAATCACCCAGGAAGAACGAAATCGAGGCGTGATTGC
The DNA here is from genome assembly GCA_024638805.1 of Acidimicrobiales bacterium. Classification (GTDB taxonomy): domain Bacteria; phylum Actinomycetota; class Acidimicrobiia; order Acidimicrobiales; family SZUA-35; genus JABDIY01. The sequence goes on along the minus strand of JAHEJO010000003.1, from coordinate 1,239 downwards.
GCCCAAACCTCACGCCGAGATCTTCTTCACGCAACGCTCCCAGCTGTTCGAGCGACAGCGAGCCGAACGACGAGGGTGCGAACGCACCCCGAGGAGTGAGGACAAGGCCACGGCCGTAAGGCTGCGCCGCGGAGCAAGCAGCACACCCGACGAGCGGCATTGTTCGAGCGACAGCGAGCCGAACGACGAGGGTGCGAACGCACCCCGAGGAGTGAGGACAGTGATAGAGCACGTTCGGGGTCGGCGGCGGTCGACCCCGAACGCGATCGCTGGCCTCGCTCTCATCGACCGATTCCGACGATCGAGCGGCGCATCGCTGCTGATTCAGGAATCGGCCGGTTGAGGGATACCTGTAGTTATTGACCGCCCGCCACCCACCAGTTAGCGTCCGGATCCTATGGGTCCCATGACCGGCGTAACCGTGATCGAGTTGGCCGGAATCGGCCCTGGGCCTTTTGCCGCTGGGCTGCTGTCCGACATGGGAGCGACGGTCATCCGGGTGGATCGACCAAACCACGTCGGCCGCCAAGCACGCCCGCCGGTCGACACGCTCAATCGGGGCCGGACCTCCGTGGCGATCAATCTCAAACATCCCGATGGTGTCGCACTGGTACTCGAGTTGGTCAGAAGCGCCGATGTGCTGTTGGAGGGATTCCGACCTGGGGTGACCGAACGGCTGGGCCTGGGCCCAGAGGTCTGTGAGGCGGCCAACCCGCGGCTGGTCTACGCGCGGATGACCGGATGGGGCCAGACCGGACCTCTGGCGACGGTCGCCGGCCACGACATCAACTACATCGCGCTGTCCGGGGCGCTCCACTCGATCGGCCGAGCCGGCTCGGCCCCGGTCCCTCCGATCAACCTCGTTGGGGACTTCGGTGGTGGCGCACTCTATTGCGCCTTCGGGATCGTGTGTGGTCTCCTCGAGGCGCGCTCGAGTGGACGGGGGCAGGTGATCGACGTGTCCATGGTGGACGGGTCGGCCGGTCTCACGAACATGCTGTGGGGATTCAAGGCGATGGGCATGTGGTCGGACAACCGGGGCACCAACATGCTCGACACCGGATCCCATTTCTACGAGGTGTACCGCTGCGCCGATGGCGAGTACATCAGTATCGGCTCGATCGAACCCCAGTTCTATTCCGAGCTGCTGCGTCTCACCGGGTTGAGTGGCGACCCGGAGTTCGAACAGCAAATGGATCATCGACGGTGGGCTCGGCTCAAAGAGCGACTGGCCGACGT
>JAHEJO010000165.1 GCA_024638805.1 Acidimicrobiales bacterium | reverse complement strand
GGGGTGATCACGTCGCTGCGAGAGGTCGCCGAGCAGTTTTCCGTGGGCCACGACGCCTGTCTGCCCATCGACGCTGTTCCGCCCGTGCCGGTTCGATTGGCCCAGCGAACTGACGCCGCAGTCGCAGGCTTCGATGCGTTGTGCGAATCGCTGGCGCACTTCCTGCCCGCACCGCCGGGCACGCGAGCCATTCTGTCTTTGAGCACTCGCCGATACGCACAGAAACCGTTGCTCTCCAACGGTTTCTGTGCGGCTCGATGAACTGAACGTCATACGAAGTCGGCCGGCACGTTGCCGTCGGCGTCGAACTCGATGCGGAATGAATCACCGACGATATCGAGGTCGGGATGATCGTCGATCTCTTCTGTCAGAGAGACTGCACAAATCAACTCGTGGATGTGGAGCGTGTCGGTGATCCAGACCAGTCGGGCCTCCGACGGTGTTCGACGGCCGACGATAGGTAACGCCGCATCGAGCATGGCCGCATCGGACTCGTAGTCGAGGGGGAGCAGCGCAGCCTCGGGATCCATTGCTGTCAGGGCGTTGAGCCGGGTTTTGGCGATGTCCATTTGCCTGACGATCTGGGAGCGGCAGAAGGTCGCAGTCCCGATGCCGATGGCATTTCCTTCCGTTTCGGGAGTGAGCGCCCGCGCTGCGATAGCGGTGATGGTGACGTCGGCATCGGGGTCGATACCGTGACGAACCCGTTTCCGTCCGACCACATTGGTGTCAATGCCGGTGCCGCTGATGTTTTTCCCGATCCGGTCGATGACGAGGAGATCGATCTGACTGAACGGCAGCCGATGCATGTAGGCACTTGCCTCTGCCATCAACGCCGGCTCACCTGTGAGGAATTCTCCGGCTGGAAGGCCGGCAACGCGGACCGTTGATCCGTTGGGCCCTTCGACGAGACCGATTCCACCGAGGATCGGGACCTTTTCGATCAGCGGTGGCACGACTGACTGGATCACCTGAGACCAGTCGAGGTCACGAGCGGTTTGGTGATGGAGTTCGGCACCTTCCTGCTTGCCGAGTCCGATGACGAGCATTTTCACCAGCCCGCTCTGGATCGAACCGCTGAAGTGGGTGTGGGGTTTGATTCGGTTGCACAGGATGACATGGTCGGCGTCGAGCGCGGCCCGAGCGGTCACAAGGGGGACACCGAGGTCGCTCACGCCAACCTCGACGGTCTCCATGTTTGCGTCGATGGGCACGCCGAGTGACTGTTCGGTGATGCCGAGGGTGGCGAGAACGCCGGTCTGTCCGGCGGCTGTTGCTCCTCCGTGGCTTCCCATCGCCGGAACCACGAACGGTTTCGCATCCAGTTCGAGAAGTTGGTCCACGATCGCCTTTGCTGCCGGGGTGATGTCGGTGATTCCCCGACTCCCCAAGGTGATGGCGACGGAATCGCCAGGCTGGATCGATGTTGTTGCCCCCATCGCCCGGAGTTCGCCCCTGACTGCAGCCGGGACGTCGACCGGCGGTGGACTGTCACGTCGCTGACGGACGCGGACCATCGATCCCAGCTGGCTGGTCGGTGCACGCTTCATGCGGTCCAGTCTTTCACGGGGACATCTCTTGATGTGTTTCCCCGCCGAGTGGACCGAAGACTCCATCCGGAACTCGACAGCACTTCTCCGGACTGGCTCATTCCAGTAGATGGGTCTCGGGAATGCCCCAGACGGGCGTCGGTATTCCCACCTGGCGGGCCTTCAATTGAAGCGACAAGAACTGGGAGTAATGACGGGACTGGTGAAGGTTTCCACCGTGGAACCACAGCCCTTCCTGCTGGGTTGGCTTCCACATGTTTCGTTCCTCACCTACCCACGGACCGGGATCCTTGCTGGTGTCGGAGCCCAGCCCCCACACTTTGCCTACCTTGTCGGCAACTTCTTGGGAGATGAGTTTGGCGGCCCAGCCGTTCATCGAGCCGTAGCCGGTGGCGAGCACGATCAGGTCGGCGTCCAGTTCTGTCCCGTCGCTCAAGATCACCGATTTCGGCTTGATCTCATCGATCGTGACGCCGCTTTTGAGGTGCACGCTGCCATCGATGATCAGGTCACAGGCTCCGACGTCGATGTAGTAGCCCGAGCCTCGTCGAAGGTATTTCATGAACAGGCCCGAACCGTCGTCCCCCCAATCGAGCATGAAGCCCGCAGCTTCGAGCTTGTCGTAGAACACCTTGTCCCTCTCCGCCATTTGTTCGTACACCGGTATCTGGAAGGTGTGCATTATCCGGTAGGGGATCGACGCAAAGATCAAGTCCGCAATTTCGGTGGTGACGCCGTTGGCGACGGCCTGCTCGGAATAGAGATCTCCGAGTGCAAGCTCCATCAGAGTGTCGGAGCGGGCGATGTGGGTAGTGGAGCGCTGGACCATCGTGACATCGGCACCTGCTTCCCACAGCGCTGCACAGATGTCGTGGGCCGAGTTGTTCGAGCCGAGCACAACCGCCTTCTTGCCCTTGTAGATGTCGCTGGCACGGTGGGCGCTGGAGTGGTGGATGTTGCCCTCGAAAACCTCAGCTCCCTTGATCTCAGGGATGTTCGGCCGGCCCGACATGCCGGTGGCCAGAACCAGTTCCTTCGGTTTCAAGGTCACGGTTTCGGTCGAGCCGTCGTCCTTGTGACGGTGGACGGTGACTGTCCACTCCTTGGTTTCCTCGTCGTAGCTGGCGTTCTCGCAGTCAGAGGACGTCCAGTAGTTGAGCTCCATGACCTTGGTGTACATCTCGAGCCAGTCACCGATCTTGTCCTTGGGGGCAAAGACCGGCCAGGTCTCCGGGAACTTGATGTAGGGCAGGTGGTCATACCAGACCGGGTCGTGGAGGCACAGCGACTTGTAGCGGTTGCGCCAGGAATCTCCGGCACGGGGGTTCTTCTCCACGATGATCGTGGGCACGCCCAGCATGCGGAGGCGGGCACCCAGGGCAATGCCGCCCTGTCCTCCCCCGATGATCACCGTGTGGGGCTGTGTGGTGTAACCCAGGGTTGCCGCTTCCTCTTCCTTCTGCTCTTTCCAACTCTTGCGGCCCGGAACCACGCCGTGTTCGATGCCTTTGGGCCTTCGGTTGCCGGCCGGTTCCTCGTGGCCCTTCAATTCAACCATTGTTGTGAGAAGGGTCCAGCACTCATCACCTTGGAGACGGATCTGGCCGTGCCCTCGGGCGACCTCGGTTTCGAAATCGAACCACCCGTCGGTGATGCCGTCCGCCTCGTTGGCCTGGCCCACAATACGGAAATTCGAGGGTTTGGTGTGGGCCAGGTTGGCCTCGAGCATTTCACGCACGCCGTCCCTGCCTTCCACCGTCACGATGTTCCAGGTGAAGGACACGAGATCCCGCCAGTAACTCTCCTGACCGAACATCGGAACAACCTGATCGACGTCTCCGGCTTCGAGGGCGGCGCCGAACCGGTCGAGCCACCTCGAAAGATGTGCGGTGGCGGGTGATGCTTCCATCGTGGCGGTCATGACAGCTCCTTGGGTGGCGTGCGAATTCTGGTTGCCCCTTTCTAGACCAGCTTGTGGCGTAGGTCACCTCGAACTGGTTCAACCTGGATTCGTCGAGATGGGAAGAAACCGATTCTCGGAGCTAGCGCCGTAGCCAGCCGTCGAGGGCGGCGGTCAGTCGGGGCATGAGCAGCCAGCTGAGGATGGCCACACCCAAGGCATTGCCGATGAGCACGGCCAGCAGATACGGGAATCCGTCGGGCAGGAGCCAGCCGAGGACCTCGTTGAGAACGAGCACGGTGGGGTAGAGGGCCAGCAGCACGGTGGCGGCCTGCTTCCAGGTCTTGACCTCCCGTAGGCCGAGCGTGAACCAGCCGCCGAATCCGCCCACCACGTTGAGCTGGCGTTCGCCCTCGATGTGCTCGTCGAGTCGTTCGAGCTGGCGTTGACGTTCTTCGGAGTTGAACCATGCGTCGAGCTGCGGGCGGGACCGGAACGAGAACACGATCACCGTTTCGTCTTGCACATCCTCCACCGGCGGGAACAGCTGCGCATTCAGGAACCCGTCGAACTTCGCCATCGATTCGATGATCTGTTCGTAGTCGTGCTCGAACGCGAGCCGTTGGCCGTCGCGCACTCGGAACGATGAGACCGCGGTAACCGGGTCATCGCCGCTGCTGGTGGCCAACTGTTGAACTCGGGCGGCACCGTCGGTGAGGTCGGCCCCTTCGGCCAGCAGCTCCGCCCGCACTGGAGATTCGATCCATGCGTCGAGCAACCCTTGGGAATCGAATTGGTACACGATCACCCACTCGTCGGGGTGTTTGGGCCCTGGGGGTTGAAGATCGCTACCCAGGTGTCCGGGCATGCGGGCCGCAGTGTCGGTGATTTCCTGCAACCACCGTTCGAAGTCCCGCTCGTGGCCCGCTCGGGGCTTGCGGGCCACGATCACAGTGGGAGAAACACGTTCGTTGATAGCGGTTCTCCTCGGTAGCAGCCTCACCCTTCCGATTCGATTCTAGGAGCGGCGAGCCGGGATCTCTGCCAGAGACTCTCCGGTCGATGAGAGCGCCGTGATGGCAGGCGGACGTCGGGTGGACCACGCAACAATGGCCATGCCGTGAGAAGGGATCTCGATCCTACGGCGGCGGACCCGCAGTGCAGCTACCTGCGATCCCAAGCGCATCTCGGTATGACAGACGCCCCGAGAGCTGGGCAGGAATCGTCCCAGCCCTCGCGACGTCCAACCCGAGCCGCAGGAAACGAAAAACCCTTCAATCGATTCGCGAGGTTCGAACAACTCGTCGTGTCCGTCACCCGACCCGCCGCCGAGTACCTCCCACTCTCCGTCGCGCCGCTCCAAGCTCCATGCTTCGAGCCACGGGTTGCCGCTCACCCCGCGCCGAAAGAACAGCGTGGCAGCCACGTCACCATCGACGTCGAAGGCGACGGGAATGAAGCGACGTCGGCGGGTCAACCTGAACGGAAGTTCCGGCACGCCGTTGGCGATCATCTTCCGGCTCTCGGCCCGCATGTCGTACGCCACGGCCA
>JAHEJO010000048.1 GCA_024638805.1 Acidimicrobiales bacterium | reverse complement strand
ACCATCGTCGCCGCAGCACTGACCCGGACCGCCCATTCGGTGGCCTCGATCGGGTCCAGACCGCGCACGAATGCGTCGGCCAATGCCCCACAGAACGCATCGCCGGCGGCGGTGGTGTCGACCGGTCGCACCATCGGTGCCGGCACGTGCCGGTCGCCATGCGCCTCGACGACCAGGGCACCGGCGGCGCCGAGGGTCACGATCGTCATAGGACACTCGATCGAGCGGGCCATGGCCGCCACCACCTCGAGATCATCGGGTACGGAGGCACCCACGAGGGTTCCGAGTTCGGTCTGATTGGGCACGAGCACGTCCACCGATCCCAGCACCTGGCCGGCCCATTCGGGCATCGGTGCCGGATTCCATACGAACAGGCCGGTGCGGTGCCGGGCGGCGGCGAGCACCGCATCGAGTGTCACTTCGCCCTGGGCGAGAAGCACTGCAGCGACGGCCACCGACGTCATGGAACCGATGTCGGACCCGGTCAGGCGGTGATTGGCGCCAGGGCTGACCACGATGGCGTTGTCACCGTCAGCCTGTACGGCGATCAGAGCAGCACCGGAGGGCGCGCTCGGTGTGCTGAGAAGGCCGGCGACATCGACCCTCGCCGCTGTCAGCTCGGCCCGAAGAACATCGCCGGCCTCGTCGTCGCCGACGCGACCTACGAACGAGACCCGGCGGCCGAGGCGGGCGGCAGCGACCGCCTGGTTGGCCCCCTTGCCGCCGGGTATCCGGCGAAGATCACCCCCGAGCACGGTCTCGCCGACGACCGGGACGTGATCGACTCCGACGACCAGATCGAGATTGACGCTACCCACCACACAGATCTCGGGGCCTGGCTCAGTCCGGTCACCGGCGGGTGGCTGTGGGCTCATCCGGCTCCTGCGGTGTGAAGTTTGGAGAGCACGCGGGCGAACGCCGCCGCATCGAGCGCACCGGGAACGGCGAATGCCTGATTGAACACAAACGTAGGAACGGCGGTGATCTCGTTGTCATGGGCCACTCGCAGATCCTCGGCCACCTCGTCCTCGCCGCCCTCGGACTCGAGATACTTGCGGGCGTCGTCGACGTCGAGCCCGACCTCTCCGGCCAGGCCGAGGAGCACATCGAGATGCCCGATCGCAGCACCCTCGGTGAAGTACGCCTTCAGCAGCCGCTCCTTCATGTCCAGCTGGCGTCCCTTGCTCAATGCGAAAGCGAGCAGGCGATGGCCCAGGATCGTATTGGACCGTTTGGCGATGCCGAGGCGGAACCCCAGGCCTTCGGCGGCCGCCTGATCGGTCATGTGCTCCATGATCTCCCGGGCCCGGTCGGGACCGCCGAACTTCTTTTCGTAGACATCCACCACGAGCTGATCGTCGCCGACGCGGGCTCGGGGATCGAGTTGAAACGCGTGATAGACGATCTCGACTTCCAGCTCGGGATGGGACTGACGGGACTGGGCAATGCCAGCCTCGAGACGCCGTTTCCCGATGTAGCACCATGGACAGACGATGTCGGACCAGACGTCGATACGTATCGCATCGGACACCAGCTCGTCAGGTCCGGAGGAGGACGGTGAGGTCACCGAATCAGGCCGTTTCGATGGCCGCCGCGCCGTGGAGCCCGAGTTCGTCGATCGCTCGCTCCTGCAGTTTGAACTTCTGGATCTTGCCGGTCACCGTCATCGGGAACTCGTCGGTCACCTCGACGTAGCGGGGGATCTTGTAGTGCGCGATCTTCCCCTTGCAGTACTCGCGCACGTCCTCGGCGGTGATCGTGTGCCCTTCGGTGGTCTGGACCCACGCCATGATCTCCTCGCCGTACTTCTCGTCGGGGACGCCGATGACCTGGACGTCGCGTATCGAAGGGTGGCCGTACAGGAACTCCTCGATCTCCCGGGGATACACGTTCTCGCCGCCTCGGATGACCATGTCCTTGATGCGACCGACGATGTTCACGTACCCGTCGTCGTCCATGACGGCGGTGTCACCGGTGTGCATCCAACCCTCGGCGTCGATCGCCTCGCCGGTCCGTTCGGGCTCATCCCAGTAGCCGAGCATGACCGAGTACCCCCTGGTGCAGAACTCGCCGGCGTCGCCGCGGGGCAATGTCGCACCGGACTCGGGGTCGATGATCTTGATCTCGATGTGGGGCTGGACCCGACCGACGGTTCCGACCCGCTTGTCGACCGGGTCGTCGGTTGCGGTCTGGGTGCTGACCGGGGAGGTTTCGGTCATGCCGTAGGCGATGGTCACCTCGCTCATGTTCATCTCGGACATCGTCCTGCGCATCACCTCGATCGGACACGGCGAGCCAGCCATGATCCCGGTCCGCAGGCTGCTCAGGTCGTACGACGGGAACGATTCCTCGGCCAACTGGGCGATGAACATCGTCGGCACGCCGTACAGGCTCGTCGCTCTCTCCTCGGCGACCGCTTCGAGGGTGGCGACCGGATCGAAGGACGCCGCCGGGTAGATCGCCGCCGCCCCGTGGGTCGTGCACCCGAGGTTGCCCATCACCTGGCCGAAGCAGTGGTACAGCGGCACCGGGATCATCACCCGGTCATGTTCGGTGTACTTGCACGCCTCGGCCACGAAGTAGCCGTTGTTGAGGATGTTCCGGTGGCTGAGTGTCGCCCCCTTGGGGAAACCGGTCGTGCCCGAGGTGTACTGGATGTTGATCGGATCGTGGGGCGACAGGGTGGACTCGACCTCAGCCACCGCGTCGCTCGACACCGCATGGGCAGCCCCGATCAGTTCGTCCCAGTCCGACGTGCCGATGAAGATCACCTGTTCGAGGCTGGGGATCTCGCTGCGGACCTGGTCGATCATGGCCCGGTAGTCACTCGTCTTGAAGTCGGTGGCGGCGACGAGGCCCCGGCACCCCGACTGGTTGAGCACGTAGGACACCTCGTGGGTCCTGTAGGCCGGGTTGATGCTCACCTGGATGATTCCCAGGCGAGCGGTTGCGTACTGAACCAGGATCCATTCGCTGACGTTTGGAGCCCAGATCCCGATCCGATCACCCTTGACGAAACCCCGCGCCGATAGCGCACGAGCCACGATGTCGACCTGTTCCCAGAACTCGTCGTAGGTCCAGCGGATGCCCTGATGACGGACGATCAACGCGTCGCGTCCTCCGTGTGTGGCAACCGTTCTGGCCAGGTTCCGGCCGATCGTCTCCTCGAGGAGGGCGGGTTCGGCGGTTCCCGCCGTGTGGCTCAGTGAAGTGATGATGGTTTCGGACCCCATCGAACCAACCTAGCCAAACGGGTCGCCCCGGTCTGTATCCAATCGTGGTCAGCCAATGGGCTTTACTTGATCCATGACATTGATGGAAACGATCCGTTCCGACCTCAAAGCGGCGATGAAATCCAGGGACCCGCTCCGGCTTCGGACGCTGCGATCGGTCATCGCCGCCGTTCAAGAAGCCGAAACCGCCGGAACGAAATCCGAAGTCGACGACGGCGGCATCCAGAAGATCATCGCCAGGCAGGTCAAACGGCGGGTCGAGGCCGCCGAAGCCTTCGATGCAGGCAACCGGCCCGGGAAGGCCGCCGACGAGAGAGCCGAGATCGAGGTCCTGGAGGCCTATCTGCCGCAGATGCTCTCCGACGGCGAACTGCAGGCGCTCGTCGAGAAAGTTCTGGCCGCAGAAGGCTTGACCCAGAAATCACAGATGGGAGCGGCCATGAAGGCGGTGAACGCTCAGGTGGCCGGCCGTGCGGACGGGCGAGTGGTCGCCGATGCGGTCAAGGCACGGCTCAGCTGAGATTCCGGTCGAACATCCCGGAGCCGATCTTGCCAGCGGCAGAATCCGAGATCGGTGTACGAGTTGCGCTCTCCCCGGGCTCCGATGTCGACCGAGATGATCTCGGGGTCGGCCGGTGCGCTGCGCCTCGATGCGGCGCGAGAATCGTGCAAGAAGGCGACCAATACCGCTGACTTCGGTCACCTGTGTACTCAACCAGGCTTCGGTGATGGCACGCTTGTCGATCTCTGATGACCGAACGACTGACCCCTTATGAGCTGGCGGCTGCGGCCGTGATGGCCGACCTCACCGTCGGGGTGGTGATCATCGCCAAACTCACACCCTTCGCCTACCTCACCACCGTCCTCGGCGCGATTCCGTTCGCGGTGCTGGCACTGCGACATCGACGCCATGTGGTGGTCGTGAGCTTCTGGATCGCGGTGATCCTCACCTTTCTTCTCGCCGGATTCTCCTCGGCCACTCAGGTGCTGGTGATGGCGCTGTTCGGGGGTGTGTCGGGGCGCGCCGCCGCCAACGGGTGGGGGCCCCTGCGGACCTCGCTCACCGCGATCGCGGTGGGGTGGACGGCGGTCGCATCGCTGAGTGTGGGCGTGCTCGCCGCCCTCCCCGGGTTTCGAGCACTGAACCTCGACGCGGTTGAGGTTCAGTGGCAGGGGACCACCCGCCTGCTGGAACGAGTCGGTCTGGCCGGCGCGGCCGCCTGGTTCGATCCGCTCGTCCGCTGGGGAATCGACAAGTGGTACATGGCGCTGCCGCTGGCCCAGTTGGCCTTCTCGGTCGTCGTCGTCCTGCTCGTCGGGCGCATCGGTGGCCCCACGGTGCGACGGGTGGACCAATCGATACGACCCGACGGTGGCGAAGCGCCACACGTTCGCCGCGAGGACATCGATCGCATCCTCTCCGCCGATGGTTTCGTCGCATTGACCGGCCCAAACGGGGCGGGGAAGTCAACACTGCTGCGGGCCGCTGCGATGAGCGGATCGGCCAGCCTGGGCCGAGCGAACGGCACCACCTGGATCGGGCAACGACCGGCCAGTCAGGTGCTCGGTGCCCGTGTGGTGGACGATCTCGTCTGGGGTCTGGAAGCGCGCCCGTCTCCAGTAGCGATAGGTGCAGCGCTTCGAACCGTCGGTCTTTCCGGCTTCGAACGGCGGGAGACCGATTCGCTGTCGGGAGGCGAACAACAACGTCTCGCCATCGCCGCTGCGCTTCTGCGGAAACCGTCGCTGGTCCTGTCGGACGAGACGACCGCGATGCTCGACCCCGCCGGTCGTGCATCGGTGCGCCGAGCGCTGCTCTCTGTGGCCCGGCAGGGCACCGGCGTCGTACATGCCACCCATCTCGACGACGACATCGCGATCGCCGACGCCAATGTCAACCTGGACCTGTCCCGCTGATGGTTGAGCTTCGGTTGCGCGAGGTGTCGTTCTCCCATGCGGCAGGAACGCCGTGGGAGAACAAAGCACTCGATCGGGTCGACCTCCACCTCGCGTCCGGCGATCGAGTGCTGATCGTGGGACCCAACGGATCGGGCAAGAGCTCTCTCACTTCGATCCTGGCCGGCCTCGTGGTTCCCACCCACGGGTCCTGCCTGCTCGATGGAACACCCGTCGCCGACCAACCCGATCGCGTTGCGCTCGTCATCCAGAACACCCGCCTGCAACTCATGCGCCCAACCGTTGCCGAGGAGCTCTCCGACCTGGCATCCGATCCCGGTCGCGTACCCTCGGTGGTGCGGCGTCTCCACTTGGCTCCCCTGCTCACCCGACGGATCGACGAGTTGTCCGGCGGTCAGCAACGCCGGGTCGGACTCGCGGGAGCGATGGCCCGCCACGCCGACCTCATCATCATGGACGAGCCGATGGCCGGCCTGGACCGTCAGGCTCGGGGTCAGCTCCTCGAAGCGCTCGCGTCGGTTCCGCACGAATCGATCGTCGTGGTCGTGACCCACGATCTCGACGCGTGCCGGCCGATCCTCGATCATGGACGCAGGGGCCGAATCCTCCGAATCGACAGCGGGCGTGTGAAAGAGACCACGTCGTCGTGAAGAACTCGCTGCACCTGTTGCGCTACGTCGACAACGACTCGGTCGTGCATCACCTCAACCCTCGAGCCAAGATTCTGGCGCTCGTCACGATCCTGCTCGTCATGTCGTTCGACGCATCGTGGAGAGCCGTCGCCGTCATCTGGACGATCGCCGTGGGTGGTGCGCTCGTCGCCCGGTTGCCCCGCAGCGTGACCCCGCGACCGCCGCGCCTGCTGCTCGGCGCCATCGTCATCACGTGTCTCCTCGGGTTGCTCGCCGGCGGGGAGCCGTACGGTCTCGGCGGTCTGATCCTCCAGGTCCGTCTCTTCGCCTTCACGATCGGGTTGCTGGCGCTGTCGCTCGTTCTCGGCTGGACAACACCAACCGCCGATCTTCCGGTCGCCGCCGCCTGGTTGCTGCGGCCGTTGCGGCGGCTCGGACTGAACGTCGACGACGTGGTCGCCGGGCTGGCGCTTGCAGTCAGAGCATTACCTCTGGTCGCCGACGAGTTCTCCACGGTCGTCACGCTGTCCCGATTTCGGAAGCGCACGTTCGCCAGCCCGATCGTGGCGGGAATGGACCTCGCTGCAACCGCCACCACCGCCACGGTCCGACGCGGCATCGAGATGGGCGAGGCGGTCGAGGCCAGGGGCGGCAGCCCCACCGCACGACAGATCGAGCAATCCCCCAGCGTCCCCAATCGTTGGGGTCGACCCGAGGCCGTACTCGCTCTCGTGGTGGCGGCGGCCGTGGCCACCGTCATCGTCTGAGAGAGCCATCCCCCGAGGAGCGGTCGGTCGAGCCCGGCCAACACTCCCGTTTGGGAGCGCCCGGGTCAGTCGTCGGCCCGGACGACCAACACCGGGCGCGACGCGTGGTGGAGGATGTACTGGCTCACCGATCCGAGGAACACCTCGCCGGCGTGACTCGACCCGTGGGGCCCGACCACGATCACATCGACATCGTGTTGTTCTGCGCACTGACAGATCTGACGACCGATGCGACGCTTTTTCATGCCGGCAGCCTCCATGACGTGAGCGACCGCGCTGATGCCGGCGGCTTCGGCGGCACGGCGTTGCTCGGTCAGGTAGAAGTCCTGGAGCGCCTCGCTGGCTGAGTCGATGTAGTCGGCCGTCGGCGTGAACGGGCTCGAGCCGATGGATGCTCCACGGTCGCGCACGCCCGATGGGTCGCCTGCGCTGGCGTCCCAGTCGAGCTCACCGTCGGCTGCCATCGTGACAGCGGTCGACCACGGCGGAATGATCGACACGAGCGTGTACGTGGCGGTGTCGCCGAACAAATGGGCAGCGGCGCGCAACGCTGCCACGGCATGTGCAGATCCGTCGATGGCGACGAGAACCTTCGGCATGACCCCTCCTATCGTCGAATTCCGACGCCCCGCCGGCGCGTCGTTCACACCGACTGTATTCCCGGATGTCCTGCCGAGCGAGAGGGAGATCCGATCGGCTCACTCATGGCGTCACGCGAGCTGGGGCAAAATCTCGGTTGCTGCCAGTTCGAGCTGGGATTGTGGGTCTCCATAGGGCACGAGGACCAGGCTGTCGATCTCGGTCGTCAACAGCTCGCTGAGCGCCTCGGCCACCTCGGCAGGCGACTCCCCGGTCGCCGTCCACCCTTGCAGCATCTCATCGGATGGGGATGGCGGCAGGTCCGACGCCGGCCCGCAGAAGAAGCCGACGAAGACCGTCACACGGTGATCGTCGGTACGGCCGGCCTCGGTCCGCGCCTCAGCGATGATCTCGACCGCTCGATCGATCTGTTCGGGTCCGTGGCCTTCGGGGATGATCGTCCCCTGAGCGACGCGACCGCTCAGAGCCAGGGTTCGAGGGCCGACCGCGCCGATCGACACGCGGGGCACGGGTTCGGGCGGGAACTCCAACCGATGGCCGCCGACCCGCCGGTACCGCCCATCGATATCAGGGTCGTCGCCGGCCAGGAGACGCCGGGTGACGATTGCGGTCTCGTGCAGCAGCGTCAACGGCGACGACACCGACTCACCGATGTCGGCCATCCAGGACTGCACGCCGTGTCCGATCCCGCAGGTGAGGCGGCCAGGATGAATGCGGGCCAGTGTGGCCCATTCCATCGCCAACGCCATCGGGTTGCGGAACGGTGCCGGTGCGATGCCGTGACCGACCACACAGTTCTCGGTGGATCGCAGGACCTCGGCCAGCTGACCGATGCCGCCGGCAAACGGTACATCCTCGACAACCCACAATTCGCCGAACATCGGCGCCAACGACGCGGCGTGCATCCCCACATTCTCGGGGGGCACATCGCGGCGGATCATCGCACCGATCTCGATCATCGTCCCAAACTAGGGTGCCGACGCCGTGATGGCAGCACGATGACCAGGACCGGTCGATCAATCGGCGAAGAGCAACCCGAGCCAATCGGCGGTGGCGGCGGGATCGATGACGTCGTCGATCTCGAAATGGTCGGCCATGTTGACCCCCCGGCCGATCTCGTACATGCGGGCGACCATCCGGTCATGGGCCCCCTGCCGCTCAACCGGATCCTCGATTGCGGCCAGCTCGTCCCGGTAGCCCAACCGGACGAAGCCTTCGAGCCCCATTCCGCCGAATTCGCTCGTCGGCCACGCCACGGTGGCGACCGGAGCCTTGAAGCTGCCGCCGGCAAGCGCCTGAGCGCCCAGTCCATAGCCCTTTCGGGTCACCACGGTCACAAAGGGTACCGAGAGATTGGCGCCGGCGACGAACAGGTCGCCGGCCGCAACGACGAGACCGGTTCGTTCGACGTCGGGCCCGACCATGAAGCCGGGGGTGTCGCAGAAGAACGCCACCGGCAAACCCATCGTCTCGACCATCGCCAGGAAGCGGCTCAGGGTTCGAGCCCCATCGGTGTCGATCGCCCCGCCGAGATGGCGCGGGTCGCTGGCCACGACGGCGACAGGGCGACCCTCGAGACGGGCGAGTGCGGTGATCACGCTGCGACCGAACGCCGGGCGGAATTCGAGGATCGAGTCGATGTCGAAGACCCCGGCCAGAAGTCGGCGCATGTCGTAGACCTGACGGCGATTGCCCGGCACGGCGTCGGCGAGCCAGCTCGGATCCGGTCGTCTGACGTCCGCTCCGGGTTCGCCGCACACCAGTGCCAGCACGGTCTTGGTCATGTCCACAGCGGCGGCGTCGTCTGCCACGACAACGTCGAGGACACCGTTCACGGTCTGGTCGCGGACCGGACCGATCTCGGTCGGCTCCACCCGCCCCAAACCACCTCCTTCGATCATGGCCGGGCCGGCCATCCCCACATACGACTTGTCCGTGGCGATCCGCACGTCGCACATGGCGAAGAGCGCGGCGTTGCCGGCGAAGCAATAGCCCGTGTTGACCCCGATGATCGGTACTCGTGCCCTCAACTTCGCCAACAGGGCGAACGCGAGACAGTCGAGTCCGGCCACCGTGACACCATCGGTTTCGCCGGGACGGCCTCCACCGCCCTCGCAGAACACGATCACCGGCAGTTCGAGGCGAGCGGCCAGTTCGAACAGCCGATCTTTCTTGCGGTGATTCTGGTGGCCCTGGGTGCCGGCCATGACCATGTAGTCGTAGGTCATCACCACACACCGGACCCCGTCGACATCACCGATACCGCCGACGAGTCCATCCCCGGGGGTCTTGACGATCAGCTCCTCGATCGAGCGCCGCCGGCGCTGGGCCGCCACCACCAGAGGTCCGTACTCTCGAAACGTACCCTCGTCGACCAGGTGAGCGATGTTCTCACGGGCGGTTCGCCGACCGGACGCGTGCCTCTTGGCCACCGCGTCGGGGCGGTTGACGTCGAACCCGTAGCTGCGGCGGCGGGTCACCTCCTCGAGCGCGTCGACGCCAGGCTGCACGTCGTCGGACTCATCGCCTCTGGCTCCTCCGGTAACGGCCACGACCGTAGCCACGACCTGGCCGGCAGCGACCTGATCACCGACCGCCACGCTCACCGTCTCGACGACGCAGTCGATGTCCGCAACGACCGGGTGCTCCATCTTCATCGACTCGACGATGACCACCGGTCGACCGGACCTGATGGTCTCACCGGTCCTCGCCACCCGAATCACCGTCCCGACCAGCGGCGACGACAGCGACTGTGCACCGAGGTCGTTCACGCCCCCATGTTGGTCAGTGGCGACGTGGAATGCGAACCGCAGGAACCTGATGTCCCTGGTTCCGGAGCCAGACCAGGTAGTAGGTGCCTATCGCCACCGTGGCGGAGAATCGAAACAGCACCATGGCCGGGTCGGCGTCCCGCACCGCGGTGGCCGTCCACCAGGAACCGACGGCCACAGAGACGGCCAGGCCAACCACAGCAACGATCGAAGCGGTGGTGGCCGGCACGGACGTTGTCCTTCGTCTACTGCCTCCCCACATCACATCGCTCAAGGGTAGGAACGGGGTTCAGCGCGCCCCAGAGCTGTTGTTCCCGCATCGACGGGGCGAAACATCCCAGAGATGACATCGGGGTCTAGCGTTGGCGTGGTGGAGACGACCTCGACGCCGGCGGCGGTGATCTTCGACCTCGGCGGTGTGTTGGTCGAGCTGGGGCCGCTGAGCGACATGCTCGGTGACGATGCCCCACCCGACGAGGACTTCTGGCCGAGGTGGCTCCACTCAGCGGCGGTGCGCGACTTCGAGGGTGGTCGGTGCACCGCCGGGGAGTTCGGCAGGCGGATGGTGGAGGAGTTCTCCCTCTCCTTCGGCCCCGATGAGATGGTCGAGCGGTTCCGGCGTTGGCCCAAGGGTCTCTACGAGGGCGCCCACCGACTCGTCGCCGAGGTGAAGGAGCAAAACGACGGCGTCGTCATCGGCTTGCTGAGCAACTCCAATCCGATCCACTGGCAAGAACAGCACGAAGCGGAGCAGATTCAGAACCTCTTCGATCGACCGTTCCTGAGCTATGAGATGGGTCTGATCAAGCCCGACGCCGCGGTCTTCGTCGAGGTGTCACGCCGCCTCGATGTTGACCCCACCCGGATCCTTTACTTCGACGACAACCAGCTCAACGTCGACGCCGCCAGAAGGGCCGGCTGGCGAGCCGAACTCGCCACGGGTCCCCACGCCTGCCGGCGGGTTCTGGCAGAGCTGGGGATGGTCGATAGTGTCTGAACATGACTTCGTCGACACTCCACTGGTCCGATACCGACGCGGAGATCCACAAGATCGTGGTCGGTCCGGTTGACAACAACGTGTTCGTGCTGCGCTGCCGCCACACCGGCGACGCCATCCTGCTCGACGCCGCCAACGAACACGAGCGCCTCCTCGATCTCTGCCGGGGGCTGAACGTCCGCACCGTTCTCGAGACCCACGGACACTGGGATCACATCGGCGCGGTCACCGAAGTCCGGGATGCGGGCTACGAGGTGGGTGTCACCGCCGCCGATGCCCACATGCTGCCCAGCTACGACTATCTGCTCGAGGACGACGCCGTGATCAGCGTGGGCAATCTGCGGCTCCGCACGATCGCCACCCCCGGGCACACCCCGGGTTCGATCTGCTTCCTGGTGGAGAACAAACCGATCCTGTTCAGCGGCGACACCCTCTTCCCGGGTGGGCCGGGGGCGACCGGTTTCGAGGGCGGAAACTTCGATCACATCATCGAGAGCATCGACCGGAAACTGCTCATCCTCCCGGCCGACACGCTGGTCCTGCCCGGCCACGGTGACGACACCACGATCGCCAACGAACGTCCCCACCTCGACGAGTGGGTCGCACGGGGTTGGTGATCGCCGCCCGAAGGGAAGGGACCACTCGCGACGCTCTGGCCGTACCCGCCTTCCGGCGGATCTACATCGCCTCCTTCATCAGCAACTCCGGGCGCTGGATGCAGATGATCGCCATCGGCGTCCTCGGTTGGGAGATCACCGGGTCCAACGCCTATCTCGGCCAACTCATCTTCGCCCAGCTCATACCCATGGCGTTTCTGAGCCTGCTCGGGGGCAGCTTGGCCGACACGATGGACCGGCGCCGCCTTCTGACGATCACCCAGGCGTGGCAGATGGCGTTCTCGCTACTGCTCGCCGTCCTGCTCCTCGACGGCGAGATCGACCGCACTGTCCTGTTGTTGATCGTCTTCGTCACCGGGCTCGGCCAGGGCATCTACGCTCCCGTCTTCAACTCTGTGCTGCCGACGCTGGTGGGCACTCGGAATCTCACCGCGGCGGTGTCGCTCAACTCGGTCCAGGTCAATGCCGCCCGGATCATCGGTCCTGCGATCGGCGGCTTCCTCGTCTCCCGATTCGGATTCGCCGAGGTCTTCGCCCTCAACGGGATCAGCTATGTGGCGGTCATCGCCGCCGTCCTGGTCACGAACTTCCCCCGGCCGGCACCCGCCCGCCGATCGCTGCGGGAACGGGTCCTCGGGGGCTTCATCGTGGCGTCCCGCTCAGCTCAGGTCGGTCGACCATTGCTCGTCATGACGGCGTTTTCACTCATGTGTATGCCCTTCATCGGCCAACTGCCCGCCATCGCCGAACAGCAGCTCGGCATCGACGCTCGGTCGACCGCGTACGGCTACTTCTACGCCGCGTTCGGCGTGGGTGCGCTGGTCGGTGCCGGCGTCGTCGGCACCGTGCTGTTGCGAGTCGACAAAGTGCAGGTGACACGGGCGACACTCGCCCTCTTCGCTGTGTCCCTCGGTTGGCTGAGCATCGTCGACGCGATCGATGTCGCCTACGCAGCGATCTTCTTCGTCGGGCTGTTCTACTTCGCCCTCCCGACGACGCTCAACACCCTGTGGCAACAGCACGTGGATGATTCGATACGGGGCCGTGTGTCGGCGCTGTGGGTGCTGAGTTTCGGCGGCACGGTACCGATCGCCAACCTCATCGCCGGTCCGGCCGTCGAGGCGACGAGCCTGGAGGCGGTGATGCTCTTCGGTGCGCTCGCCGCCACCGTCATGGCTTTTGCGGTCAGGATTCCCTCCGGACCGATCGTCGGCGAGGAGATTCTGGCCGACGCTCCAAGCTGAACCGCGGCCGCCAACCGCCCTCACTGCGATGGTTGCGAATTTGTCCTACGGTGTTAGGAGAAATTGGGCCGGCGATTACACTCAGAACATGCCGACTCCCCTGTTCGAGATCACCGATCTCCACGCACGCGTCGCTTCCGACGACCCGACCGAAGCCACCGAAATCGTCAAAGGCCTCTCGCTCACGATCATGCCCGGCGAGGTCCATGTGATCATGGGACCGAACGGCTGCGGCAAAAGCACATTGGCCAATGTCCTGCTCGGCTCCCCCGAGTACGAGGTGACGTCCGGGACCGTCGAGTTCAACGGCGACGACATCACCGAATGGGGCGCCGACGTGCGCGGCAAAGCCGGGATCTTCCTCGCCTTTCAACATCCGATGGAGGTTGCCGGCGTGAGCGTGCTGAACTTCCTGCGCCAGGCGCTCAGCGCCCGCAAGGGCATCGAGATGAGCGTCCTCGAACTGCGGCTGTCGCTGATGGAGTGGATGGACAAGCTCGGCATGGACCACAGCTTCATGCAACGCCACCTCAACGAGGGTTTCTCCGGTGGAGAGCGCAAGCGCAACGAGATCCTTCAGATGGCCGTCCTGGAGCCGGAGATGGCGATCCTGGACGAAACCGACTCCGGTCTCGACATCGACGCGTTGAAGACCGTCGGCGAGGGGGTGCAGGCGATCCGGGCCGAACGGGATCAGCTCGGCACATTGGTGATCACCCATCACGAGAGGCTGCTGGCGTTCCTCGCACCGGACGCCGTCCACGTCATGATGGACGGCAGAATCGTCCACAGCGGCGGTATCGAGGTTGCCCAGAGGCTCGACGAAGAAGGATACGAGGCGTTCCGATGACCAAGGCCCCGGATTTCGCCGCGCTCAAGAAGGACTTCCCGATCCTGCACACCGAGCGCAATGGGCGCCCGCTGGTCTTCCTCGATTCGGCGGCGTCCTCCCAGCGGCCCACTCAGGTCCTCGACGCCATGGACTGGATGTACAATCACGCCTACGCCAACGTCCACCGCGGCGTCTACGGGCTGGCCGAAGCGGCGACCAACGCCTACGAGTCGGCCCGGCTGAAAGTCGCCCGGTTCATCGGCTCCCCGGACAGCTCCGAGGTCATCTTCACCAAGAACGCCACCGAAGCCCTCAATCTCGTCGCCCGGAGCTGGGGTGGTGCCAACCTCGGCGACGGCGATGCGATCGTGCTGACCACGATGGAGCACCATGCCAACATCGTCCCGTGGCAGATGATGGCCGCCGAGCGAGGGTTCGAGATCCGCTGGATTCCTCTGGGCGAGAACGGTCAGCTCGACCTGACCGACCTCGACGTGCTGCTCGACGGCGCCAAGATGCTGAGCGTCACGTCGATGTCCAATGTGCTCGGCACGATCACCCCGCTCGACCGCCTCATCAGCGCCGCCCACGCGGCCGGCGCCAAGGTCTGCATCGACGCCTGCCAGTCGGTTCCGCACATGCGCACCCGGGTCGACGAGATGGGCGCCGACTTCGTGGCCTTCAGCGGCCACAAGATGCTCGGCCCGACCGGTATCGGCGTCCTGTGGGGACGTCATGAGCTCCTCGAGGAGATGCCGCCGTTCCTCGGCGGCGGCGGCATGATCTCCAACGTGACGACCGAGGGTTTCATGCCCGATGCGGTCCCGTCCAAGTTCGAGGCGGGCACCCCACCGATCGTCGAGGCCGTCGGTTTGGGGGCCGCCATCGACTACCTCGAGGCCATCGGGATGGACCACATCCGCCAGCACGAGATCGAACTGACCTCTTACGCGCTGCGCACCCTGTCAGAGCGGCTCGGCCAGGCGATCACGATCCACGGTCTCTCGGAGCCGGCCCAACGCGGCGGCGTGATGTCGATCACCCTCGACGGTGTGCATGCCCACGATGTGAGCCAGGTACTCGACGGGTACGCAGTTGCGGTCCGGCCGGGCCATCACTGTGCCAAGCCGCTCATGCGGGAGCTCGGCGTCAACGCCACCGCCAGGGCGAGCTTCTATCTCTACAACGACACTTCAGATGTGGACGTTCTCGCCGACGCGTTGATCGAAGCCCACCGCTTCTTCGCCACCTAGACTGAGGACGAGATGACCGACCTCGAAGACCTGTACCGCGAGATCATCCTGGACCACTACCGGTCCCCACGCAACTCTGGAGAGCTCGAGACTCCACCAGCCCACCGGGCCGAGGGATTCAACCCTTTGTGTGGCGACGAGATCGTCGTGTACCTCCTCGTGGCCGACGACGGCACGATCGCCGACATCAAGATCGGCGGCCAGGGCTGTTCGATCTCCCAGAGCAGCGCCTCGATGATGTCGGCGGCGGTCAAAGGAAAGACGGTGGCCCAGGTCCGGGATCTGATGAAGAGCTTCAAGGGCCTGATGAGCATCGCCGCCGACGGGGCCGAGCTGGCCGAACCGTCGCCGTCGGAGATCCGTGAGTTGGGTGACCTCGCCGCCCTGCGAGGGGTGGTCAAGTTCCCGACCCGCATCAAGTGCGCCACGCTGAGCTGGAACACGCTCGACCAGGCCCTCGCCGAACTCGACGCCTGAACACACCTGGTTTCCATCGAACCGAACGGATAGCGCATCACCGAGCTCCGAAAGGTTGCTGACACCCACGTCGGACGCGAAAGAGCGGGCGCCGCGAGGCGCCCGCTCCATCGTCTTGGTTCAGGACGTTGTTACAGCTGGGCGAACTGGTACACCGTCAGGCTGTCGTCGATCCGGTTGTCCGGTCCGTACTGCAGAATGGCGAAGCTCGCCTCGGTGGGCTCACCGGCCGGACCGAAGGCCTGGGGGCCGGACGGTCCGTCGTAGTCGATGTCGGTGCCGGCCTCGAGGAGGGTCTTGCAGTCGGCGAAGCTGGTGCACTTCTCTCCGTCACGGGTGACACCGTTGATCCTGGCGGCGACTTCGGCCGGGTCGTCGGTACCGGCCGCCTGGGCCGCCAGAGCGACGATGATCACCGCGTCATAGGTCTCCGGTCCGTAGCTGAAGTCCAACAATCCGGGATCGACCGCCAGGAGGCGGTCCTGGAAGTCCTGGGTGATCTCGGCGGCTGGCAGTGTGCCTTTGATCCCCTCGAGGATGCCGCCTTCGGTGAATTTCTCACCCAAGGCGTTGCCGATGTTGCCGTCGACGAGGTAGATCTCCTTGTCGCCTTCACCGGCCTCGAACAGACCGGTGAGGATCTGGGAGGACTCGTCGAAACCGATGACCACGATCGCTTCGGCGTCGGCGGCGACGATCCGCTGCACCTCGGCGTCGAAGTTCTGCGCACCCGGGTCGTACACGAACTGCTCGACAACCTCGACACCCTGCTCTTCGAGCGGCTGCACGGTGAAGTTGAGCAGGCCCTCGCCGTAGGGATCCTGGAGGGCGAGGAGGGCGACGGTGGTGTTGCCTTCGTTGACGATCAGGTCAGCGAGCACCCGGCCCTGAAGAATATCCGAGGGAGCGGTACGGAAGTACAGATCGTCCTCGGCGTAGTCGGTGAAATCGGGGCTGGTGTTGGCCGGGCTGAAGTGGATCTTGCAGTTCTGGGTGATCTTGTCGATCACGGTGAACGACACGCCCGAGCTCGCAGCGCCAAGGATCACGTCCGCACCCTCGGCGAGGTGGCGGTCGACCGTCTGGTTGGCGACGTCGGCATTGTCGCTGGAGTCACCGGGGCTGAACACCACGTCGGCGCCATTGACGCCGCCGGCGGCGTTGATCTCCTCGATCGCCAGGGCGGCGCCGGCTTCTTCGGGTGGGCCGAGGAAGGCGAGGTTGCCGGTCTGGGGAAGCAGTCCGCCGACCTGCAGAACGCCATCGGAGGTGCCCGAACAGCTTGGGGCAGCCTCGACGGTCATCGATTCGCCGCCGTCGGCCATCTCATCGTCTGACGCGGCTGCGGTGGTCTCGGTCGAGCCGTCGTCGGACGCGGCGGCGGTGGTCGTCGGCGCCTCGGTGGTGGTCTCGCCACCGGCATCTTCCTCTGCGTCGCTGCCACAGGCGGCGGCGACGAGAGCAAGGGCCAGAAGCGTGGCGATCACACGCCAGAGCCTGCTGTTTCCCATTTGCACTCTCCTTGTATGAGAATTCCGTGGCACTCGATCTGGGCGCCACGGACTGGTCAACCCGAGACGCTACCGGAAGGATGGCCACTTGAGCGGTCATACGTTGCGTTCGCAACACATCGTCAACATGGCTTCGTCGCCCCGGGCGGCCCTAGCAACACCCGATTCGATTTTGAACTATGCTGACATGACACTGTCAAGTACGAGTCTGTACATGCCGATTGTTCCTGGAGCGGCACGGGCGACCAGGCCGCTGAGGAACGTGAACGAATTGGGTGCCGCCATGACAACCGCAACCTCACAAAGGAAGGCCCTGCACGCATACCTGAGCGACGACGCCCACGTGAGGTGGCACCGTTTCGCTGCTCAAGAGGGGGTCAGTGTGAGTGCACTCCTCGAGGCTCTCGCCCCCGAACTCGATCCGGCATCGACCACCGCCGCAGCTCCACTCAGGGATCGTCTTGCCGAAGTGGTGGCCGTCGCTCGACGAACCGACGCGTCCCGCCGCCGGCGGCGGCGCTGACACCTCAGGGACCCAGAGGGTCGAGATAGCTCCCCGGGGAGCTGATGATGGAGAGATGGTGGTGGCCGGGGATGGTCCTGGCAACGCCGTTGGGCAGGGCCTGCGCCAGCTCGGCCGCACCGGCGGCGTCGACCTCGACGTCGAGGTCGCCGGCGATAACGGTCACTGGCGCAGCGATGTCCGGCGCCATCTCGCCGATGACCTCCTCGGAGGTCATCGATATCCGGAAGACCAGTCCGAAGGTCACCGGGTCCAGACCGGCGACGCCGGCCTGGACGGCGGCCGCGCACCGAGCGTCATCTGGTGAGCACCATCGGCGCACCAGGATGGGGGCAACGCTGCCGACCGAATCGAGCTCCGCCTCATGCCCGGCCGCGGTCGCTTGCATGATCAGGTCGAGCCATTCACTTCGCTGGTCGTCATCGCGGCCGTAAGCGACACCGACGACGCCGACGTCGATCACCAGCTCCGGGTGGGCATGGGCGGCTGCGAGAGCGACAACACCACCGAGTGAGTGACCGATGAGATGGGCCGAGGTCAAGCTCTCCCGCAGGAACAACCTGCGAACCTGCCGCACGTAGTCGTCGATGTGTAGTGGTCGCTTCGGTCGAGGGGTGTTGCCATGACCGAGGAGATCCAGGGTGAAGATCCGCTCGGCGGCCGCGCCGTCGTCGATGAGTCCTTCGATGAAACCATCCCACATCGATGCGTCCATGCCGGTGCCGTGCAACAGAACGATCGGATGGCCATCAGCGCGCATGAGCTAGAAGGTACCGCCCGGTCGACTTGCTACACCCGTAGTCTTGGAGCTCGCATGACTTCGATCGCCACCCTCGTCGAACGGCTGCGCCGGGCCACGACGACATCCGAACCCGAACGTGATGTCGCCGTCATACTCAGCGAGTTCATCGTCGATGGAGCCATCGAGCTGGTCGATGACCCCTTTCATCCCGCCCGTCCGTCAAAGGTGAGCGGACCCTTCGCCACCCTGGCCGCCACCGAAGCCCTCGCTGTGGTTCTCGTGCGGACCGACCCGGCGGTTGTGGCCGTTCCCCAGCTGCATGGCCTGGCGGTTGCGGTCGCAGCCCTTCGCGGAGGACTCGCCGTCGACGTCTTCGTCGAGGCCGACGACGGCTCGATAACCGAGGCGGGCACGACCGAGATCCTGCCCCACGAGGTCTACGTCATCGAACCCGATGTCGTCCACCGCATACGATTCCTCTCCCCCGACGACGGCCAGGCCCTGCATGTCGTGATCGGCGACGTGCGGACTGCGGTCCGGGGCCGGTGGGTCGACGGCGTCCGGAGCGAGGTGACCGACTCGACGGAGTACCCGCTGTA
>JAHEJO010000164.1 GCA_024638805.1 Acidimicrobiales bacterium | reverse complement strand
CCAGCGGTGACGATGATGCTGGACGCCACCGATGTCGGTGAGTCGGGTGCGGTTCCGCTGGTCAGATCTTGTCTGGCCCAGCGGTATAGAAACCTGGAGCTTGTCGTTGTCGCCGGCGGTACGACCATTCGGCCAGACCTCGAGCTCGCATTCGGGATGATCAAGACGGGGAGATCGGGACTTCACTCCGTCTATCGATCGAAGGCTGACCCACGGTTGACTTGCGTCGTTGTCGGTCTCGGCGCCACCGAACCATCCGAGCGCATCAATGCCGGTCTATCCGTGGCATCGGGCGACCTGGTTTTGCCGGTGCACCCGGCGTGGCAACTGCGTCCGAAGGCGGTGGCGGAGATGGCCGCACAATGGGTTCGGTCGCCTCGCCTCGCCGC
The DNA here is from genome assembly GCA_024638805.1 of Acidimicrobiales bacterium. Classification (GTDB taxonomy): domain Bacteria; phylum Actinomycetota; class Acidimicrobiia; order Acidimicrobiales; family SZUA-35; genus JABDIY01. The sequence goes on along the minus strand of JAHEJO010000164.1, from coordinate 4,695 downwards.
CACCTTCGCAGTCATCCATCCGCGGACCGCTGGGCGCGGACCGGCCGTCGGCCTCGCATCGGTCCGTGCCGACCTTCTCGCCGCCGCCGGCCTCGGCGAGGGGTCAGCTGCCCTGGGGGCTGTCGGCGCCCTGGCTTCGGGACAGGACGGTTGTCTCGCCGGTATGGTCCAGCGGGAGTCGCTGACCCGCGTGGGTGGCATCAAGGGTCCGTTGCACCTCGGCGCTACATGGTCGCGCCTCGCCGCCGAACTGCAATGCGATGGACACGATCGCGGCGCTCCAGCTCGCGTCTGGATTCTGCCACAGCCGGTCGGACGGACGAACAGCACAGGTCGGGGATGGGTCGCGTCGTCGCCCGATCGGGTCCTCGAGCGTCCTCTCAACGGTCTGTGGTGGACCGGGAAGGGTCTCCGGGTTGCTCGGTTCGTTCCGTTCGTGGCATTCGGCGGTGTTGCCGCAGCCGTCCTCGGTGCTCTGACCGGAGAGGTGCGAGCGGACGTGCTGTGGGTCTTTGCCGCAACGCCCGTCCTGTTCACCGTCGTCGTACTGATCGGTCTGATGATCGATGACCGCGCCTTCCGACCGGTAGGGGGTACGTCAGCAAGACTCCAACTGCTCGCCGGGGCGGTCCTCGCCTCGGCGTGGGGCGTGGTCGGGTCACCCCTGAGATGGCCGGCGGGCAACCTCCACTGACCCTACGGCGAGCGATTCGAACAGGCCGGGCACAACCCGGGCATCGACGTTCACGGTGACAGCGTCGGGACCGACGGCGACGACGGTTGCAACCGGTGTGATGAGCTCGACGTCGACCGCACCCGGCGCCGATCGAACCGAGAACAGTTCGACAAGGTCGCCGGCCAGGACCTCCGGTGGTGCCAGCGGCATCGGAAGGGTCACCGATCTCGACGACGTGGCCAACCCGAAGCGGTCGAGGGCGATGTGCGCCTCGGACAAGACCTGACCCACGGCGATTGGCCCGGCAGCGTAGGTCGGCTCCACGAGCTGGCTCAGCGGACGGCTGGGAGCCAGGGCGAGCGGCAGGAGCCGTCGAGCCGTGTTGGTCGAGTTCACCGCATCGCCGGCGCCGATCGAATCGGTTGCGACGAGCATGCTGGTCGAAGGGCCCCACTGATGGCGGGTCCGTTGGGCTGCCGAGACGATCGACCCGGTCACCGTGCCCACAACGAGGGCCAGCAACACCGCCCCGATCCGGCGTCTCGACAGCGCCCGGATGCGGGCGAGCGGTCGTTCGGTGAGCGCGGTTCGCAATCGGACCCCGCCGGTGGGGCGCGGAAACGAATCCGTCCCCGGTTCGGTGGTTCTCATCGCTTTCCTTTTCGAAGGAATCTCTCGTCGGGGAAATCAGTCCTTCGACGATCCCGATGACGAGCTTGACGTCGTCGACGATGATGATGATGATGTCGACTTCGTCGAGGAATCGCCGGTGCTCTGCGAGCTCTTCTCCGAACTCGTGGAGCCGTTCTCGGAGCTCTTGGAAGCAGGGACCGACGAGCTTGGGCCAGTCTTCTTGGCCGAGTCGTTCCTGTAGAAGCCGGAGCCCTTGAACGAGATGCCCACAGGGGAGTAGACCTTCTTGACCGAGTGGGTGTGGTCGTCCCCCGGAATCTTGGTGAGCGGCTTGTCCGCCATCGATTGCTCGACCTCGAACCGCTGGTCACATTCGACGCATTTGTATTCGTACACCGGCATCGCAAGAGGAGCCTATCGGCTCGCACCGCCGCTCGGTAGCCTGACCCGATGAGCAAACCTGTTCGCAAAGCGGTGATTCCAGCAGCTGGGTTCGGCACCCGCTTCCTCCCGTTCTCGAAGTCGGTGCCCAAGGAGATGCTGCCGATCCTCGACCGTCCGGTCATCGAATTCATCGTCGCCGAGGCGGTCGCCGCCGGCATGACCGACATCCTGATCATCACCTCACGGCACAAGAAGGTCATGGAAGACCATTTCGATCGTTTCCCCGAGCTCGAGGTTGTGCTGGCCAACAAGGGCAAAACGGAAGAACTCGACCAGATCGTGGACCTCGCCCAGCAGGCGAATGTCCACTTCATTCGCCAGGGTGAGGCGCTGGGGCTGGGTCATGCGATCGGCATGGCGTCCGACCACGTCGGAGACGAACCGTTTGCGGTCCTGCTCGGTGACGACATCATGCACGAACGGGCCGGCGTCCTGACCGGGATGGTTGATGCCTACGAAGAGCACGGGACTTCGGTTGTTGCCCTCATGGAGGTTCCCAGGGCCGACATCGGGTCCTATGGATGTGCGGCCACCGAGGACATCGGCGAATCGAGGGTGGTTCGAGTCACCGATCTGATCGAGAAACCGGATCCCGCCGTCGCTCCGTCCAACCTGGCGATCATGGGACGGTACCTCTTCACTCCGTCGATCTTCGCCGAGATCGAAGAGACCGCCCCGGGCGTCGGAGGCGAGATTCAGATAACCGACGCCATGCTCTCTCTGCTGGCCCACGAACAGATGCTCGGCTTCACCTTCGCCGAAGGACGTTTCGACACGGGCAAGAAGGCCGACTACCTCCGAGCGGTGGTCGAGTTGACGCTGGAACGATCCGACATCGGACCGGAGTTCGCGGCGATCCTCTCCGATGTGTGCCGGAGCCGGGGGTTGGTATGAGCCTGCTGCCCCTGGCCCAAGCCCAGGAAAGGGTGCTTACGCAGATCGACGCGCTGCCAACGGTCCGTCTGCGGATCGGCGCAACCCGCGGCCTGGTGACCACTCACGCGGTGACCGCCAAAGAGGATATTCCGCCCTTCGCCAATACGGGTATGGACGGCTTCGCGGTGCGCTCCCGTGACATCGAAGAGGCCAGCGAACAGCGGCCGGCGACGCTTCGAGTCGTGGAGACCATCGCCGCCGGATCCGTCCCCTCTCGGACCCTGGACGCCGGCGAGGCGATGCGGATCATGACCGGTGCACCCATACCCGCAGGTGCTGATGCCGTGATCATGGTGGAGCTGACCGAGACCTCGGTGAGTTCGGCCGGTGACGAAACCGTGATCTGCAGAGCTCCGGCGCCGGTGGGCAATCATGTCCGGCCCGCCGGCGACGACCTGCGTGCCGGAACCGAGGTCTTTGGTCCCGGCACGGTCCTGGGCCCGGCTCACATCGGCATGCTGGCGTCGCTCGGTTACGAAGAGCTCGACGTTGTGTGTCGCCCCCGGGTTGGCGTGTTCTCCACCGGCGATGAACTCGTGGTCGGAGCGGCCCCCCTCGGCCCGGGCCAGATCAGGGACTCGAATCGCCCGCAGCTACTGGCGTTGCTCGATGAAGCCGGCATGGTTCCCATCGATCTGGGCCGGCTCCCCGACGATGAGCAGGTGATCGAAGCGGCCCTCCAAGAGGCAGCCGAGCGCTGCGATGCCCTGCTCACGAGTGGGGGAGTGAGCATGGGAGACTTCGATTTCGTGAAGTCGCTGCTGCAGCGACTCGGCCACATGAACTGGATGCAGATCGCGATCCGGCCGGCCAAACCCTTCGCTTTCGGTACCGTTCTGGGCACACCGATCTTCGGATTGCCCGGTAATCCGGTCAGCTCGGCGGTCAGCTTCGAGCTGCTGGCCCGGCCGGCCCTTCTGAAGATGATGGGAAGACACGACACGCAACGACACCGGATCGTGGCGCTGGCCGACGAGCCTCTCGTCAGGCGCCCCGACGGCAAAACCCACTTCGTACGGGTGCAGGTCACCGAGTCGGTGGACGGCGCACCCCGCGTCCGATCCGCCGGGGGGCAGGGATCACATCAACTCTCGGGGCTCGCATTTGCCAACGGCCTGGCGATCGTCCCCGACGGTGACGGCCTCGACACCGGGGACCGCGTGCGGGTCATCATGCTCGGTTGAGGTTCACTCCACCGGTCGGCGGTAGGTGCCGGATCGACCACCCACCTTCTCCCACAGTGTGACCTCGCCGATGACCATGGACCGATCCGCCGACTTGCACATGTCGTAGATGGTCAGAGCGGCAACCGAGCAGGCCATCAACGCCTCCATCTCCACCCCGGTTCGATCCACGGTGTCGACCTGAGCTTCGACTTGCACGAAGTCATCGGCGATCTCGAAGTTGATGACGATCGATCCGACCATCACCTGGTGACACAGCGGAAGAAGATCGGGTGTGCGTTTGGCCGCTTGAATCCCGGCGACGCGGGCGACAGCGAGAACGTCACCCTTGGCGACAGCACCCCGAGCGATCAAGCTCGTCGTCTCCGGCTCCATGAAGACCTTCCCGCGGGCCACCGCCCGTCGGTGGGTCGGATCCTTGAGTGTGACGTCCACCATGCGCGCCCGCCCGAGTGGGTCGAGGTGGGTCAGTTCTCGCTCAGCCATCCGCAAACACTACCGGTCAGGCGGCGCCACGCTACTCATCCGCCCAGCTGACTCATCGACTTGGTCGGTCGAATGAAATGCACCTGGTTGATCGAGTGCCCCGCCCACTTCTTGCGGACCTCGGCAGCGATGGCGTCGAGGATGTCGGCGTCGGTCGCACCGGACCGCAGCAGCGTCAAGACATCGGTGTGCCCCAGTGCGAAAAGGCAGTTGCGGAGCTGCCCGTCGGCGGTCAAACGGATGCGGTCGCAGGCCTCGCAGAAGGGTTGGGTGACGCTGGCGATCACTCCGAACTCTCCGGAACCATCGGTGAAGCCGAATCTTTCCGCCGGCGAG
>JAHEJO010000047.1 GCA_024638805.1 Acidimicrobiales bacterium | reverse complement strand
GGACGGCTTTCGCGTGCGACCGTTGAGGCCGCCGTCTCGGTTCCTTTGACACCGGAACCCGAGAAGCAGCGAAAACGTACGGACTATTCTCCTCGGCCCCGCAGCACCGAACTCACGGTGCGAAGGATGATCTTGCAGTCGTTCCACAGCGTCCACGATTCGACGTAGGCGTTGTCGAAAGCGGCACGGCGGTGGATCGAGGTATCACCCCTCAGACCCTCGACCTGAGCCAACCCGGTGAGCCCGGCGGGCACGCGGTGACGGTCGACGTAGCCGGGGAAGTCGCCGGAGAACTTGTGGGCGAAGAGCGGTCGCTCGGGACGGGGTCCAACGAGGCTCATGTCGCCGCGAAGGATGTTGACCAGCTGCGGCAACTCATCGATCGACGTGTTGCGAAGGAATCGCCCGAACCGGTTCGGCTGTCGATCGGCGTTGCGCCAGTCGGCATCTGTTTCGTGTCCTGGTGCTGCGGGCAGAGTTCGGAACTTCAGAATCTCGAACGGGATGTTGTCCTTGCCGAGTCGCATCTGACGGAACAGGATCGGCCGACCGAGGAAGAACAGGACACCGAGAGCCGCGAGGGCCAGGACCGGACTCAGGACGACCAGCGCGATGGCTGCAGCGACGATGTCGAACAGCCGTTTCGCACCCCAGGCCTGCGATCGGTGGGCGCTGCGGCGCAGCCGCAGGAGCGGGATCGAACCGACCCGGTCCATCTGAAATCCCTCGTCGTGCATGAGTTCGAACAACCGTGGCACGCACATGATTTCGGTCCGCATGCGACCGCATTCCCGAATCACGGAAACGAGCGACCCCTCGTGGATTGACATGAAGGCCACGATCACCACGTCCACCCCGGTGCTGCGGATCGCATCGGCAACCGAGCCGTTCGTGATCACGTCGATTCCGGTGTCATCGCGACCTTCGACTGCGAGAGGACAAGGATCGAAGAACGCCACCGGCTCGAGCCCGTATTGGCGAGCCTCGACCAGATGTGAGGCGATCTCAGTCCCCACCTTGCCGGCCCCCACCACCAGCGTTCGGTGATGGGCGATGCCTTGTTGACGGACAGCATGCACCGTCGCGTACGAGGTGATCCGCCCGACAAGGATCAGCACTGCCGCGAGCGAGAACATCACGATGACGTCGCCCTCTCCCAGAACCACTCGAGCCCCGAGTTCAGTGAGCGCTGCCGCTGCGAACACGCGACCCAGAATCGAGGGCATTTCGTCGAGCACCGAGAGGTGCAGCCGACTTCGGTAGGCACCGCTGGCGCTGAGGTTCGCAAGCACGATGAACCAACCAGCCAAGACCAAGGCCACCGACCCAGGGGTCACCGCCGGCCCCTGATCGGTCGCCAGCACCAAGCCGGACGCGAGGACGAGCGCCAACACGTCACCGAGGGCGATGAGCGGGCCGATCCGCAGCTCAGGACCTTTGGGGTGTGCTTCGCCGACGTCTTCTCGCCATTTGGGGAGATGCGCACGCGTCGGCCACTGCCGCGTTGCCATATCCGCTCCGTTCCGCTCTGTCGCCTGTGACGAGACTAGCCAGTGCAGGTTCGCTCGACACGGCGTTCCGGGAACTGTTTCCTCTCGATGCCTGAGTCGCATGCGCGTTCGCTGCCTTCTGGAACGACCCGCCGATCGTCGCCAGCCGTCCGAGGAGCATCGAAACCGTTTTCCTTGTGCAACGGCTTCGATGGATCCGCGTTTGCCGGTGCGCCCTCGACCAGACTCTTCGATGTGGGTGAATCCGGCAGCGTTCCCATCCGGCAGCGTTCCTCATCGAACCCGAACCGGCGCTGGATGCTCGACCCATCGCGTGCGTTGAGCCCCGGGTCGGTGCCCCGGCCCGGAGGAACGCGATGAAGGCCACGACACCGCTGCGTGCGTTGATCATCGACAGCGAGCACGACGTCGTGGTCGCTGTCCAGCGAGCGCTCCGGGAAATGGACATCGATTCATCCTTCGTGTTCGACGGCCAGGCGGGTTTCGATGCCGCGCTGGATGGGCGTTTCGACCTGATCGTCCTCGATCTCCTCCTCCCCAGCCGGAACGGATTCGACATATGTCGGTCGCTTCGAGCACACGGCGTCGCCACCCCGATCCTGTGCCTGTCGGCCAAATCAGGCGAGTTCGACGAGATCGAAGCTTTGGACCTCGGCGCTGACGACTATCTCCGCAAACCATTCTCGGTCGAGGTTCTCCAGGCGAGGATCAACGCCTTGCTTCGTCGACCCAGGACAACCGCTGATGCGGTTGTGTACGCCGGCATACGTTACGACGCCACCACCAGGGAGGCTCAGGTGGAAGGATCGGCGGTTCGCCTCACACCCCGTGAGGGTGAGCTGTTGGCCGAACTGATTCAAGCCGGTGATCGACCGCTGTCGAAGAGCGAACTGCTCAGCCGGGTGTGGGGGGACGGCTTCAGCGGCAACGACAACGTGGTCGAGGTCTACATCCGCTACCTCCGCCAGAAACTGGGACGGGATCGGGTCGACACGATCCCCCGTACCGGATACCGCCTCCGTCACCATGTTTAGGCCGTGCCCACCATCGATGCCCGCATGATGCTCAGGGTGTAGCGAGTTCGGATTCCATCCCTCGCGAGGAGCCGCCGTAGTTGTTAGCTTGGCTCAATGATGACTCCGGCAGCCGGTCAGCCCGTCGAACCACAATCCGATCCCGCAAGGGATTTCGTACGGGTCGGCGTCGTGGGTGCCGGCCTCATGGGGTCGGGGGTGGCCGAGGTCTGCGTCTTGGCCGGCATCGACACCACGGTCGTCGAGGCAAACGCTGACGCCGCAGCGGCCGGATTGGAGAGAATCCGGCGGGGCATCAACCGAGGGGTCGACAAGGGAAGACGAACCGAAACCGAAGCGGAGGTGGCCGACAGCCATCTGAGGGTGGTGGACGACGTGCACGCTCTCGCCGATGCTGATCTGGTCGTCGAGGCCATCATCGAGGACGAAGCAGCCAAGACCCAGCTCTTCCAGCAACTGAATACGGTCGTCGGGTCATCCGACGCGATCCTTTCGTCAAACACGTCGTCGATCCCCATCATGAAACTGGCAATGGCGACCGATCGGCCCGAGAACGTCGTCGGCATCCACTTCTTCAATCCGGTCCCGGTTCTCCCGTTGGTCGAGTTGATCACCAGCCTTCACACCAGCAAGGCGACCAAGGCCCGCGCCGAGCACTTCGCTGCGAAACAGCTGGACAAGCGGGTCATCGTTTCGCAGGATCGAGCAGGGTTCATCGTGAACGCGCTCCTCATCCCCTACCTGCTGTCGGCAATTCGTATGTACGAGTCCGGCTTCGCCTCTCGGGAAGACATCGACGATGGCATGGTGGCCGGTTGCGCTCACCCGATGGGACCGCTGAAGCTCGCCGACCTGATCGGGCTCGACACCACGATGGCGGTGGCCGACTCGCTGTATCAGGAGTTCAGGGAGCAGCTCTATGCGCCGCCACCCCTGCTGGCCCGCATGGTCGAGGCCGGGCTTCTCGGGCGGAAGTCGGGGCGAGGTTTCTACAGCTACTAGACCTCATCACGCGTTTCCGGTCCGGCCGGGAGCTCGCAGGAACCGGCTTGCACCGTCGCGGTCAGGTCGTCTAGGCAGGTGGGATGGAACTGGACGTGATGGTCGGCCCATCGACCTGGGCGGACACCGTGACGCTCGCACAGAACGTCGAACGAGCCGGCTTCTCGGGACTGCTGTTCACCGAGACCAGCTCGGTCCCGTGGATGCGCATCGCCGCCGCCGCGATGGCCGCACCGTCGCTCTTCTTCACGACGGGCATCGCGGTGGCGTTTCCCCGCAGCCCGATGGTTGCGGCGTCGGTGGCCTACGAGATGGCCGCCAACACCGAGGGGCGATTTCGACTCGGCCTGGGTAGCCAGGTACGCGCCCATGTCAAGCGGCGGTACGGCGCCGAATTCTCGCAACCGGCTGCCAGGATGCGGGACTACGTCCAGGCGGTCAAAGCCTGCTTTCGGGCCTTCGATCGATTGGAGCCACTGCATCACGACGGACCGTTCTACAAACTGTCCCTGCTCCCACCAGATTGGGCTCCGCCACCTCATGAGCACCAGGTCAAGGTGGATATCTCCGCGGTCGGTCCACTGATGGTGAAGACCGCAGCCGAGGTGGCCGACGGGATTCACGTCCACCCATTCCACTCCCAGCACTACTTGGAGAACAGGCTCATTCCTGCGGCCGCTGGCGCCGACCTGATCATTCCGGTCTTCGCGGTCGCCGGCGATTCCGCTGACGAGATGGCACCGATGGTCGACAAGGCCAAGGAGCAGATCGCCTTCTACGGAACGACACCGAACTACTCCTTTCAATTCGACGATCTCGGCTTTGACGGAACCACGAGCGTCCTCCGAACCAAGATGAAGGCCGGCGACGTGGTCGGGATGCGAGAGACGATCACCGACGAGATGCTGTCGGCGTACGCCGTAGTGGCACCATGGGACGAGATGGCTGATCGGTTGATCGAGCGGTATCACCCGTCCGCTGACCGGATTGCGCTGTACCTGCTGGATGAACAGCTACGCATCGATCCATCGGCTCTGGAACGGTGGGGTGAGGTAGCCCGAGCGGTGCGATCGGCCGGCTGAACGGCGTTGAGGCGAACTCAGGCGGTTGCCGAGGGAGGTTGCATCCGCTGAGCGACCGCCTCGGTGAAACGGTCCAAGATCATGGCGATCAGGACGAGGGCCAGACCGACTTCGAAACCCCAACCGAACAGGGACCGCTTCAGAGCGCGGACCGTTTCGAAACCGAGCGCTCCCCCGCCGACCAGACCACTGATGATCACCATCGCCAGCGCCAGCATGATGACCTGGTTCACCCCCGCCATGATCGTCGGAGCGGCCAGCGGAATCCTGACACCCAAGAGGGTCTGCCGGGGCGTGGCTCCGAACGTGCGCGAGGCCTCGACGCTCTCCTCGGGAACCTCGCGGATGCCCAGAGCCGTGATCCGCACGCCCGGAACCATCGCATACAGGACGGTAGCGATGATGCCCGGAACGACACCGACGGTGAACAGGATCACCGCCGGAATGATGTACACCAGTGACGGGATGGTCTGAAGTGCGTCGAGCATCGGTCCGACCACCGCCTCCATCCGGCGATTGCGACCGACCCAGATCCCGAGAGGCACAGCGACGATGACGGCGAGAATCGTGGCGATGATGACCTGGACCAGCGTGTCGATCGACAACTCCCACATGCCGATCAAACCGATGGTCAACATCGCGCCCACCGTGAACGTTGCCAGCGCAGGACCCTTGACCCGCCAGCACCCCCAACCGGCGACGAACACGACAACCGGCCAGGCCAGCGTCTCGGTCAGGAAGTCACGCGCCGGGAGGTAGAGCCTTACGACGATGAAGTCGCTGAACGGGCGGGTGAGCCAACGGAGGTTGTCCCGCGCCCAGACGACAGCGTCGTCGATCGGATCGAACAGTGACCAGTCCCACACAGTGGGGAACTCGACCGAGCCCAGCGCCCGTCCGATCACGACACCGCCCAGCAGCCCGGCGATCGTCAACAGGCCGGCTCGGCGGGTGACGCGTTGCGAGGGATCCCGCACCGCAAACGATCTCCACACCCGGTCGAGCACCATCGCCACGGCGACGATAGCCAGCCCCGCGGCGATGCCCCTTCCTGTCCTCCGCTGATTGAGACTCTGCAGCACCGGGCTGCCGAGTCCTTCAGCACCGACGAGCGTCGCCAGCACGACGATGCCCAAGGCCATCATGATCGTCTGCGACAAGCCGGTGATGATCGTCGGCACCGCCATCGGCAGCTGGACCTTGAACAGCGTCTGAGGGGTGGTGGCGCCATACATCTTGGATGCCTCGACCGCCTGGGGCGACACCCGCTTGATCCCCAGGGTCGTCAGACGGACCACGGGCGGAAGCGAATAGATGACGGTGGCGACCGCAGCGGGAACGTTTCCGATGCCGAAGACCATGAACAACGGAAGGAAATACACGAACGCCGGGATCGTCTGCATGGCATCGAGAACCGGCCGCATGGCGAGCTCGACCCGTGGCCGCAGGGCGGCCCACATGCCCAACGGCAGTCCGATCACGACAGCCAACAGGACCGCCGCCGACATCAGCGCCAGCGTTCGCATCGTCTCGTCCCACAGCCCGATCAAGCCGGTGTACAGAAGGGCCCCTGCGGCCACGGTGCCCGCTCTCCACATGCGAACCCGAGCGGGGATGAGGAATGCAATGGCCACGACGACGAACCAGGGCAACCACAGCAGCAGGTTGCCGATGCCAGAGATCACCGCGCTGACGAAGCTGCTGATCGGCGTGAAGAACGACGTGAACACGGGGTGGGAGAGCCGGTTGGAACGCAGCCAGGCCCCGGCGTCGTCGATCGGCGACTCGAGCACCGAGTCCCCGCGTGCGGGGAACACCCCGCCCGATCCGAACGACCACTGGAGGACGATCACGCCGCCGACGAGCACCAGGTACGGTGCCCAGGTCCTCACCCACTCCCGCGTGGGAACGACGTTCGTCGGGGCGGTCGCGGTGGTCATCGGTCGCTCCTCAGGAGCTCAGACACCACGGCACGATCGATGCTGCCGATCGGCTTGTGGCCCGCATCCAGGACGGTGAGGGGCTGGGGGTCCTCCAACAGCAAAGGCAGAAGCGTCTCGACCGAATCGTCGAAGCTGACGCAGCGCGATCCGTCGACGTCGCCACCTCGACGCATTACGGCGCTGGCCGTGAGCACCTTCACCTTGGGGATGTCCTTCGTGAACTCCTTCACGTACTCGGTGGCGGGCGCGCTGATCAGCTCGGCTGCGGTGCCGACCTGATCGAACTCGCCGTCTTTCATGATGGCGATCCGATCCCCCAGCTTGATCGCCTCGGCGAAGTCGTGGGTGATGAAGACAATCGTACGTTGCATCGCACGCTGGAGCCGGATGAGCTCGTCCTGCATGTCCCGCCGGATCAACGGATCCAGTGCAGAGAACGGCTCGTCGAAGAACAACACTTCGGGGTCTACCGTCAGGGCGCGGGCCAAACCGACCCGCTGCTGCATTCCGCCCGAAAGCTGCTGGGGATAGTGATTCTCGTAGCCCTCGAGGCCGACGACTTCGAGTACTTCCATGGCTCGTTGATGGCGGAGCGTCTTGTTCACCCCTTGTACTTCGAGCCCATAGGCGGCGTTGTCGATCACCTTGCGATGTGGGAAGAGCCCGAAGTGCTGGAACACCATCGACAGCTTCTTCCTGCGGACCTCGCGCAGGGCCCTCTCGTCCATCGCCGTGAGGTCGAGGCCGTCGAGGAGGATCTGGCCCCGGGTCAGCTCGGTGAGACGGGCGATGCACCGCACCAGAGTGGACTTTCCTGACCCTGACAGGCCCATGACCACAAAAGTCTCCCCCGGGTGGACCCCAAGGGAGACGTCCTTCACGCCGATCGTGCACCCCGTGGCGTCGAGCACGAACGCCCGGCTGTTCCCCGCCAGCGATAGCTCGATGGCGGCATCGGTTCGGGGACCGAAGACCTTCCACACCCCACGCGTTGCCAACCGCAGATCCGAATCGGTCGCATGATGAGACACTGGTCACTAATGTAAACCAAGGTCCGTCAGCCACACAGGTTGATCGAAGGAGAACCCAAGATGAAGAAGTTCTTGTACGCCCTCGTCGCAGTCGCCTTGGCTGGCGCCGCCTGCGGATCCAGCGACGACTCCGAAGCTGGTGCCGCCGAAAGTGCCGGCGGCGGTACCGAGACGATCACCCTGATCGTCAATCCGTGGTCGGCGTCTCGGCTCAACGTCGAGGTGGCCAAGAACATCATCGAGAACCAGCTGGGCAATCCGGTCGAGATCGTCGAGGTGGACGAAAACGATGCCATGTTCACCGGGATGGCCGACGGTTCCCTGGACGCCGTGCTGGAGATCTGGCCGTCGGGGGTGACCGACGCCGAGACGGCGTACTTCGACGAGGGCACGGTCGAGCGTCTGGGGGAGCTCGGTGCGGTCGGCAAGATCGGCTGGTTCGTGCCCCGGTACGTCCTCGACGAGAACCCGGCACTCGCCACATGGGAGGGCTTCAAGGACCCCGCCAACGCTGCGCTGTTCGCAACGGCCGAGACCGGTGACCAGGGGCGTTTCCTCGGAACCGACCCCTCCTATTCCCAGTACGACGAGCAGATCATCGACAACCTCGAACTGCCGCTGCAGGTTCAGTTCTCCGGGTCCGAACCCGCCACCGTCGCTGAAGTCGACTCGCGCGTCGCTGCCGGCGAACCGATCGTCCTGTACTGGTGGACACCCACCGCCGCCGTCGCAAAATACGATCTCGTGAACGTTGCGCTGCCCGCCTACAACGATGCCTGCGGTGCGTCAGCTGCCGCCGGTGACGGAGGGGTTGACTGCGACTATCCCGAGGACGTGATCTTCAAGGCGGGATCGGCCAAGTTGAAGGACAAGGATCCCGCCGTGTTCAGCTTCCTCGAGAAGTTCACGATCACCACCGACGATCAGCTCGAGATGCTGCCGGCGATGGAGATCGACGGCGAGGATCCGGCCAAGGTTGCGGCCGACTGGGTCGCCGCCCATGAAGACACCTGGAAGGCCTGGCTGTCCTGAGGGGCGTGGTACGCCCGGCGCGGTCGGATCGACCACAGAATCATCGATGAATTCGCCTGAGGCGTTGTCCCGAACCGCGTTCGTCACCGGTGGCGCCAGCGGCATCGGCCGGGCGATCTGCGGTCGTTTGGCCACCGACGGTCACCGAGTGATCATCGCCGATATCGACAGCACCGGTGCGGCGGACACCCTTGCTGCCGTCGGTGGTGACGCGACGGTCGCACTCCTCGATATCACCGACTCGGCGGCGGTTGCGGGCAGCATCGCTGACCACGGTCCGATCGACATCCTCGTCAATTGCGCCGGTTGGGACGTGCTGATGCCCTTCACGGACACCGACGAGGAGTTCTGGGACAGGGTGATCGACATCAATTTCAAGGCGATGCTGCGAACCGTTCACCACTGTCTCGGCCCGATGAAGGATCGAGGCTGGGGGCGGATCATCAACATCTCCTCGGACGCAGCACGGGTGGGATCATCGCTCGAGGCGGTGTACGCCGGCGCCAAGGGCGGAGTGATCAGCTTCACCAAGACGATCGCCCGGGAAGTCGCCCGTCATGGGATCACCGCCAACGTGGTGTGTCCCGGCCCAACCGATACACCCTTGCTCGCCGGCATCGTCGAGGCGGGCAACAACGCAGACCAGGTGATCGCCGCCATGACGAGAGCCGTGCCGATGAAACGACTCGGTCGGCCCGACGAGATTGCCGCTGCGGTCGCGTTCTTTGCGTCCGAAGACGCAGGTTTCGTCACCGGCCAGACGCTCAGCGTCTCGGGCGGCCTGACGATGGCCTGAGCGCGATCCCACGATCAGCTGCGACCGGCAGGCCTGATCCGCATCTCCGCCTGCGAACAGCCCCGACATGAAGCTTCGACATGTGTGATCCCGGTCACTTACTGAAGACCGCTGCGGGATTATGTTGGCTCCCGGAGCGATTTGCATGCGTCCTCTGCTGCCGCAGCAGTCGAGCCGCCACGCCGCCGCCGGCACCGCGTCAGCGGCGCTAACACGAGAGGGGTCATGCGATGACTCGATCAGATGTCGAAGCCGACATTTCCGGGACCATGGGACTCGTTCCTGGATTCTTCGACTCGATTCCCGACGACATCGTCGAAGCCGAGTGGGAGATCTTCAAGAGGATGACGTTCGGCGAGACCGCCATCCCGAACAAATTCAAGGAACTGATCGGCGTGGCGGTCCACTCGGTCACCCAGTGCCGCTACTGCACCCTGTTCCACCAAGAGGCCGCCAAGCTCTTCGGAGCGACCGACGAGGAGATACAGGAGGCGGTGCACTACGCCAAGTACACCGTGGGTTGGAGCACTTACCTGAACGGGATGCGGCAGGATTACGACGAGTTCGCCGCCGAGCTCGGGAAGGTCGGCGCCTACCTCTCGCAAGGCTGACGTTTGAGAATCGAACGGTCCCGTCCCGGTCTCTACTCCGTCGAGCTGCACGCATACGAGCTCGCCGGACTGATCGCCGCGGCCCGATGGACGATCGAGACCGGGTCTGGCGAGTTGCCGGAGGAAGCGATCGACGAGCTGGGCAGGATTGTCGCGAGCTACCAAGCCGGGATCGCCGGGCGCAGCTCGTAGCCCCGGTCGCGATGTTGACGTCGTAGGGCCCGACGTCCGGGGAAGCAATCCCTCGGCACTACCCAGCCGTGCCGAGGGTGACGTGGAGCTGGGGGGAATCGAACCCCCGTCCGCCAAGCAGGCACCGCCCACGCTACGACCATTCCCGAGATTCGGACTCACGGCTGTCCATCTACCGGGTTAGAGCACCGCCGGGTCTTTCCCCGGAGCCAGAGGTCTTTCCCTGTCCGTCAGTGGTCTTTCCCACCGTCCACCACTACTTCTGTTACCGGGCTGTAGTGGTCAGGCCCTGCGTGGCCTCACGGCTCGCAGTTTTCCTCTTGTCACCTGAGATCAGGCGGCGAGAGCGAAGTCGGTTTTGTTGCCGTCTTCAATGAGCCCCGTTTTACGAGTCTGAGCAACTCGGGTCGCACAAACGGCTTCTGGTCTCGACGTCGAAACCGATCAGCCCCTGGTGCTGGTTGGATTGTCAAACAGCACCCTCATTCTAACTCAGGTCGTTCTAACTCAGGTCGCACGAAGCCGGCTGCGGTCTCCCGTCGCCGACTCAACGGTTCCGTTCGGCCAGCTCACGGCGGGCCTCCCGGTCAGCGTCTCGCTTGGCGATCAGCTGCCGCTTGTCCACGGTTTTGCGGCCCCGACCGAGGCCGAGCTCGATCTTGACGCGACCGTCCTTGAAGTAGATGGCCATGGGAACCAGCAGCAAATGGTCCTGGTTGAGCTTGGAGGACAGGCGGGTGAGTTCGTGTCGGTGGAGCAGGAGTTTGCGGCGGCGGGCCCGCTCCAGGATGACGTGGGTTCCCGCTCGTGAGTACGGGGCGATGTGCAGGCCGACCAGGTACAGCTCACCGTTGTCGAATCTGGCATAGGCATCGTTGAGCTGGACCTTTGATTCTCGGAGGGCTTTCACCTCCGAGCCGGCCAGCACGATTCCCGCCTCGACCGTCTCGGTGATCTCGAAGTTCCGGTGCGCCTGACGATTGGTGGTGATCATCTTGGTAGCCATGACGGCTTCAACGTTACCGATCGCAGGAATTCGTTGAGCGCCCGGAACCTTCTCGGTCGAGAAAACGTGGGATAATGACAGGACCGCAATCTAGGAGGTTGCCCTACATGGCCTATCCACAACAGGCCCAGTACATCCCCGCCATCAACTCCGACGAAGACGTGCGTTCGGCGTTTCTCGTGCGTGTCTACCAACACGTCGCTCTGGCCGTTCTGGCATTCGTCGTGTTTGAGACCGCGCTTTTCGTGACAGGCGCCGCAGACGCGATCCACAACATCTTTGTCGGCGAGCGGGGCGGACTTCTCTGGCTCGGCCTGCTCGGCGCGTTCTGGATCGGCGGAACGATCGCCTCCAATGCGGCGACGCGGATCGACAACATCGGTGCCCAATACGCCGGGCTGTTCGGCATGGCCGCGCTCTACTCTGTGGTGTTCGCACCGCTCCTGACGTCGGTGTTCAACGCTGATGCCGGGGTTCTCGTTTGGCAGGCGGCGGTGATCACGTTGATCGGTTTCGCCGGGCTCACCGTCATCGGAATGACCACGAGCAAGGATTTGTCCTTCATGCGTCCGATCATGATGTGGGGCGGCTTCGCCGCCCTTGGTTTGATCGTCGCCGGAATCATCTTCGGTTTCGGGCTCGGTGTCTGGTTCAGTGTCGGAATGATCGCCTTGATGGGCGCCAGCATCCTCTACCAGACCCAAACGATCGTGCGGCAGTTCCCCTCGTGGGCGCATGTCGCTGCGGCCCTTGGCTTGTTCAGCTCGCTGATGACCCTGTTCTACTACGTCGTCCGTCTGTTGGGCGCCGCCCGCCGATAGACGGCTCAGCGAGGACCCGGGTGTCGCCACAGGTGACGCCGGATCCTCTGCCCTCACCGCCGTGGTCGGTGACATCAATAGGGTGATCCGGTGAACCGCCACCAGCGCATTCTCGCCACCGGGTTGTTCGTGGTGGCGTGGGGCACGAACGTCAGTACCCCGCTCATTCTCCGGTATCAGGACCGCCTCGGCTTGTCCGATACCGGAGCGGTAGGGATCTTCACCGTCTACGTCGGTGGCATCCTGGCTTCGCTGCTGTTCGCCGGGCGCCTCTCGGACCGCTTCGGCAGACGTCCGCTCATCATCCCCTTCACCGCCGTCTCGGCCGCCGCATCGATCGTCCTGGTCGTGGGTCGGAACTCACTTCTCCTGTTGTTCGTCGGCCGTCTCCTGCTCGGCGCCGTCAGCGGCGCCGTCCTGTCGGTCGGTACCGCCTGGCTCAGCGAGCTGGGGGGAAGATCACAGACCGGCGAGCGAAGGCTGGCGTTGGCGAGCACGACCACGATCATCGTGTACGCGGGATTCGGGTTCGGGCCGATCACATCTGCGTTGTACGACCGATTCGGTCCCTCGCCGCTCGTCGTGCCCTACGTCGTCCACGCCGCTGCCACCGCTCTCGTCCTGGTGGCGATGTGGGGGATTCCCGAAACCTGGCCCGCCGACCCAACCGTCAGCCTCCGTCCTCGGCTGGGCGTACCCGAGTCATCACGTCGCGACTTCGTCGGTGTCCTCGTCCCCGCTGCGGTCTGGGTTTTCGGCTTCCCGTCGACCAGCTTCGCCTTGTTTCCTGTGATCCTGCGGGATGCCATCGGCGGGATCGACGTGCTGATCGCCGGGATCACAGGGACGCTGACCGCCTTCGCCGCTCTACTGTCGCGACCGGTCCTGGCCAGAAGCCGGTCCGCCCGCACCGCTTTGAAGACGGCGATGTGGATAGGGGTGGCCGGCTATGGGATCGGCACCTTTGCCTTCGTCACCGGCGCCTGGTGGTTGGTGCCGCTGTCGGCGATCGCACTCGGAACCGCGTCCGGAACCTTGCTCACCGCCGGCCTCGCTCTGACCGATGCGATCGCAGAAGCGTCCAGCCGCGGCACCCTCAGCGCCACCTTCTACTTCGCCGCCTACTGCGGGATGGCGATGCCGGTCGTGATCACGGGTCTGGCGTCGCTGACGACCCTCACCGTCGCTCTGACCCTGGTGTCGTCGGCTGCGGCCGGCATAGCGATCCTGGTGACCGCGCGAGTAGCCGAGCCCGGACCGCAGCGCACAGTGTCGCCGGTCACGAACAATGCGGCAGACCGGCCGATAGCCACCGAGAGGAGGCCATAGGTGAGCGAACCGAACGACGGAGGACGAGCGCGGTACGCGTCCTTTCCCGACGAGTTCTTCGACCGCTTCGATTCCGCCCCCGATCGATGGTTCTATGCCGGTCCCAGAATCGTGACCCACATCGACCGCGGCGCCATCGAGGCGGTGGGCCTGCTCTACGAGCAGCTCGGTATCGCGGGAACCGTGCTCGACCTCATGGGATCGTGGGTATCTCACTTCAGGCAGAGCCCCGAACGGCTCATCGTGCACGGCTTGAACATCGAGGAGTTGCGTCAGAACACCGCCGCCGCGAGCGCGGTCATGGTCGACCTCAACGCGTTTCCTGGATTGCCGTTCACCGATGAGTCGATGGATGCAGTGGTCTGTGCGGTGTCGGTCGACTATCTCACCCGACCGCTCGAGGTCTTCGACGAGCTGGGCAGGATCGTGAAACCGGGCAAGCCTGTCGTTGTGGCGTTCTCCAATCGGTGCTTCCCGACCAAGGCGATTCGGGGGTGGCTGGCCTCCGACGACGCTCAGCGCTGCGCCATCGTGGCCAGCTACTTCTCGTTGTCATCGGGGTGGACCGCACCGACCGCGGTTCAGCTGCCAACGGAGGAAATCGATCCGCTGTTCGCCGTGTGGGCCCACCGCGATGATCGACCCGACGCCATCGTCGAGGGCACTGGGGCCCCAGTCGGTCAGGTGTAACCTGACCGCCGATGCACGTAGAACTCGGGGGCCTGATCGCGGTCGGGTTGGCCCTGTTCGTCGGAGCCGTCGTACAGGGAAGCGTCGGGTTCGGCATGATCATCACCGCGTTCTCGGTGATCATCCTCGTCGATCCGGTTCTGCTGCCGCAGGCGGTCGTCATCTCCACCTTGCCCGTCCTGTTCATCGTCTTCCTGCGGAGTCGTCGGGACGTCGACTGGGGTGAGGCCACCCGGCTCGTGATCGGACGGGTACCCGGCATCGCACTCGGAACGATCATCGTCAAGACCGTGAGCCCGACCGTGCTCGCCTACGCCGGCGCCGCTCTGGTCCTGTTTGCTGTTGGGGTCACCGCCGTCACCCGACCCATTCCCCACACCACTGCGACACTGACCGCCGCCGGTTTCTTCAGCGGCCTGTTCGGCACGTCCACCGGAATTGGCGGACCCCCGCTTGGGCTGATGTATCAGAGCGGAACGGGCGACAACCTCCGAGCCACCGTGGGCACGGTCATGGTGCTCGGAGTACTCATGACCGTCGTCGGACTGGCCATCGGTGGTGCGCTGTCCGCAACGGACATTCGCACGGGTGTCGCACTGATGCCCTTCGGGTTCGCCGGCGTGATGTGTGCGCCCTCGGTACGCGGGTGGGTCGACCAGCGGATCCGGCTGCTGGTCCAGATCATCAGTGTGCTCGGAGCACTCCTCGCGATCGTGCGGCTCAGCGTGTGATGGCGAGGCTCGACCCGACGCTTGTCCTCGCCAGGATTCAGGCCTCGAGATAGCGGGTCACGGCCACGCCGGAGGCAACAGCACCGATCATTGCGCCGGCGCCGAGCAGCACTCCGGTGATCGTCCACAACTGGCCGCTGTCGAGGGCGAACGAATCGAAGAGTCGGAAGTCGGCGCCACGCACGGCGTCGCCGACAACCCGATTGAGCGCATACACCGCACCGGTGCTGAACGCCGCTCCGACCAGCCCCTGCAGAAGCCCTTCGAGCATGAACGGGACACGGATGAACCAGTTTGTCGCTCCGACGAGGCGCATCACCTCGACCTCGCGACGACGAGCGAACAGCGCCGTCCTGATCGTGTTGTACATGAGAAGACTCGACGCCAGCCCGCTGGCCAGGGCGGCGACGGTCATGGTGATACTGGCTGCGGAGGAGAACTGGTTGAGGCGCCGGATGTAATCGCCGGCGAAATCGACCTGGCGCACCCCCGGCAGGGGTGTGAACTGCCGCCCGAGTTGTTCCACCACGCTGAGCTCGGGATTGACCGGAACCACCCGGAACGAGGTGGGCAGGTCCTCCGGCGTCACTGCGGCCAGGACTTCGGGTGACTCGGCGAAGTACTCTTCGAACTCGGCGAAGGTCTGCTCCCGGGTGATGAACGTGCTGTTCTTCACCACCGGAGAATCATCCAGGGCGCGCTGAACCGAATCGATCTGTTCCTGGCTGGCGTCGTTGTTGATCCAGATGATGAACTCCACGTCGTCCTTGAACCGGGTGTTCAGACCGGAGACACCCTGCTGGATGACGAGCGCCGCTCCCAGGAGCGACAGAGAAACCGCAACGGTGAGGACGGTTGCGATGCTGAGCGAAGGGTTTCGGACGATGTTGTTCGCCGTCTCCTTGACGATGTAGTCGAGTCGGACGGCCATCAGTCGTAGACACCACGACTCTGGTCTCGGACGATCGACCCGTTCGACAACTCGATGACCCTGCGCCGCATCGTGTCGACGATCCCCCGATCGTGGGTGGCCATCACGACCGTGGTGTTGGCCGAGCGGTTGATCCGATCGAGCAGCCACATGATGCCGTTGGCGGTCTGGGGGTCGAGGTTGCCGGTCGGCTCGTCGGCGAGCAGGATCACCGGTCGGTTCACGAACGCGCGGGCGATGCTCACCCGCTGCTGTTCACCGCCGGAGAGCTGATGGGGATACTTGTCGATTTTGTCGCCGAGACCGACGAGCTCGCAGATTGCCGGCACCTGGGTCTGGATGATGTGTTTGGGTTTCCCGATCACCTCGAGGGCGAAGCTGACGTTCTCGCGTACCGTGCGCGACGGCAACAACTTGAAGTCCTGAAAGACGCAACCGATCTGACGTCGGAGAAGCGGCACCTTCCAGGGATGAAGGCCGCCCACGTCTTTGCCGTTGACGAGCACTCTGCCCGAATCGGCAACCTCTTGTTTGTTGAGCAGGCGCAGGAAGGTCGACTTGCCCGAACCGGAGGGACCGACGAGAAACACGAATTCACCTTTGTCGATTTCGGCGGAGGCCTCTTTGAGGGCGATGGATGAACCCTTGTACTCCTTCGTCACGTTCTCGAGTTTGATCACATCAGTTCCTTGTCCGGATCAGCCCCTCAGACTAGTTCGTGCGCCCTCACCGACCGGGTCACTACCTCGCGCGAGAGTCGACGTCGGGGCTCACACCCTCCGCCAGCGGAGCCAGGCCTCCATGAACGGTTGCACATCGCCGTCGAGCACACCTCGCGGATTTCCCGATGTGTGCTGGCTCCGTTCGTCTTTCACCTGTTCATATGGCTGGAGGACGTAGCTGCGGATCTGACTCCCCCACTCGGTGCTCTTCGATTCGCCCGCCTCCGCCGCCAGTTCGTCCTCGCGTTTTTGGCGTTCGAGCTCGAGGAGGCGCACGTTCAGCATCTGCATGCACCGTTCCTTGTTCTGGTGCTGGCTTCGTTCCTGCTGGCAAGAGACGACGACACCGGTGGGCAAGTGCGTGACCCGGACCGCCGAGTCGGTGGTGTTCACGTGCTGTCCGCCGGCGCCCGACGAGCGGAACACGTCGATACGCAGCTCTTTGTCGGGAATGTCGATCGTGTCGGCCGCAGCGGCCACATCGGGCCACACGCTGAAGCTGGCAAAAGCGGTGTGCCGGCGGGCCTGCTGGTCGAACGGAGAGATCCGAACCAACCGATGCACTCCCCGTTCGGCCTGGAGCAGTCCGTACGCGTACCGTCCTCGAATCTCGAAACTGGCGGATGTGACCCCGGCTTCGGCCCCTTCCTGCCAATCATCGACCTCCACCTTGAAGCCACGATTCTCCGCCCACCGTTTGTACATGCGGAACAGCATCTCAGCCCAGTCCTGGCTGTCGGTACCGCCGGCGCCGCTGTGAATCTCGCAGATCGCGTCGCCCGCGTCGTAGTCACCGCTGAACAACGTTCTGAGTTCGAGCTGGTGGAACTCGTCGGTCAGGTGACGGGACAACTGGCCGATTTCCTCGTCGAGGGATCCGTCCTCTTCTTCGGCCGCCAGTTCGGCCATGGCCTCGAGGTCGTCGATCGACATGCTCAATTCACCGTAGAGATCGAGATCGGTCTTGACCTGGGTGAATTCGGTCTGCACCTCACGGGCCCGATCCGGATCGTCCCAGAGGTCCGGTCGTCCCATTTCAGCTTCGAGCTGGGGCAGCCTTGCCCGCAATTCGTCGATCTTCAGGTACTCGTCGGCTTCGACCAGTTCGGTCCGGAGATGGTCGATCGTGTCGTCGATCTCGGCCACCTACGCCGCTCCATGGCATTTCTTGAACTTCATGCCACTTCCGCACGGACACGGCTCGTTGCGCCCGGTCGAATCCCATTCGTCGTTCACCTTCGGCCTGTTGGCCCGAGGTGCGGTTGCTTCTGGCCGGGCGGAAGCGGAAGGGGCGTCGACGTTGGCCTTCTCCGCGTGCACGTCGACCGCGGTCGGGACCGGTGCGTTCAGTCCTTTGGCTGCAACGTCGCCGATCTGGGCCGTCTCTTCGGGGGCCTTCGACTCCTCGGGCACTTCCGGGGTGGCGAGCGGCGCCGGTTGAACGACCTGAACGTGCATGACATACCTGACGTAGTCGGTTTCGAGCGTGGTCATCATCGCGCTGAACATCTCGAAACCTTCGCGCTGGAACTCGGTGAGCGGGTCTCGTTGACCCATTGCCCGAAGCCCGATTCCCTGCCGGAGCTGATCCATCTCGGTCAGGTGCTCCCGCCAGCGCTGGTCGATGAGCTGCAGCATGATCTGATTCTCGACCTGCCGCATCACGTCGGCACCCAGCTCGGCCTCTCGCTTTGCGAACACGTCGACAGCGTCGTCACTGAGGCGTTCGGTCAGCTCGGCCAGGCTTCGACAACCGGCCAGGTCGGACGAGGTGAGCTCGGTGGGCCAGAACTGTTTGGTGTCGGTGATCAACCCGTCGAGATCCCACGTGTCGTCGAGGTCATCCTGGCAGTGGGTCGAGACGAGACCTTCGGCGGTCGTCCCGATCGCCTCGATCGTCTCGTCACGGAGGTCACCCTGATCCATGAGTTGCAGACGCCGCTGATAGATGATCTTGCGTTGCTGGTTGAAGACCTCGTCGTATTTCAGCACGTTCTTGCGGGTTTCGGCGTTTCTCTGTTCGACGGTGGTCTGGGCCCGCTCGACCGACTTGGTCACCATCTTGGATTCGATCGGCACGTCGTCGGGCATCGCCCTGTCCATCACTGCGCTCATCGCCCCCGTAGCGAATATCCGCATCAGATCGTCGTCGAGGCTCAGGTAGAACCGGCTCTCCCCCGGATCACCCTGGCGGCCGGAACGGCCTCGCAGCTGATTGTCGATTCTTCGGGATTCGTGCCGTTCGGTTCCGAGCACATACAACCCGCCCGCCTCTCGCACGCTTTTCCCGTCTTCACTGCACAAGGCCATCCAATAATCGAACCGCTGGCGATGGTATGCGTCTCCATCTTCGGTGCCGAGTTCG